>NC_009767.1:3556666-3880000 GCF_000017805.1 Roseiflexus castenholzii DSM 13941
CAATTTCTGGCTCAACGTCCTCGACGGCGGAACATTCTACCTGGGCTTGAGCATGGTATCGCGCTTCACCGTGCTCCCGCTGTTCGTCGAGCGCCTTTCACCGGATCGCTGGTTGCAAGGGCTGATTCCGACCATCAACTACACCGGATGGTTCTTGCCCGGACTGTTTATTGTGCCGCTGATCGCCGCGATGCCGCGCCGCAAACCGATTCTACTGACGGCAACACTCTTCGAGCGTTTGCCATTCCTGCTTTTGGGGCTTGCACTCATTCTCTGGCCCGACCTACCGGGCGCCGGTCTGCTGGCGATCTTCTTCTGTTGCTACGCTATCCATGCCATCGCTGCCGGATTTGCTTCTATCCCCTGGCAAGATTTCATTGCGCGCGTCATTCCAGGCACACGGTGGGGCATCTTTTTCGGTTTGCAGAGCGGACTTGGCGGCTTGCTCGGCATCGGCGGCGCGGCAGTTGCTGCCTGGGTGCTGACGGCATTTCCCTTTCCGCAGAGCGTCGGCATTCTATCACTCATCTGCTTTGGGTCGATGGTCGTGTCATTCATCTTCCTGGCGGCGACGGTCGAGCCGGCGCTGCCACCGCAGCCAGCGCAACCGCTGACCGCGTTCCTGCGCGGCGTGCGACCACTGCTGGAGCGCGACGCACCGTTTCGCAACTATCTGATCGGGAGGGTCGGCATTGCGCTGGCGCTCATCGGTCATAACTTCATCACAGCCCTTAGTCTCGAACGCTTCAACCTGTCTGGCGCTGATGTCGGCGGTTTTACAGCGGCGCTGCTGGCGGCGCAGGCGGTGAGCGACCCGATCCTCGGCGGGATGGCGGATCGCTGGGGACACAAGCAGGTGCTGGAACTTTCGACGGCGGTAGGATTGGCGGCGATTCTGCTGGCGCTGATTGCACCATCGCCCGCGTGGTTCTTTGTCATTTTTGTGCTGGTCGGCTTTTCACAGGCGGGGTATATTCTCTCCGGCTTTACGCTGGTGTTCAGTTTTGCGCCGCCGGCGCAGCGCCCTGCCTATATTGGCGTGTCGAACATCGTGATGGCGCCGATCGCCGCCGCAGGACCGCTCCTCTCCGGTTGGCTCGCCGAACTCGCAAGTTACGAGGCGCTCTTCGTTGTGCTGATGGCGGTTGGCATCGTCAGTCTGGGGTGGATGCGCATGCGTGTGCCGCGCCCGGCAGTGAAGGCAGCGCTGGCGGAGGAGCGCGTGGGGTAGGTGAAGTGCGTTCGTTGCGCCTTGCACAGATGAATTCCATCCATCGAACGACATGCTTCCTCTCCCCTTCGGACGTCGACAGTCGTCGTCCAGCAATGCGCTTCGCCTTCGTATCTGGACAAAACGTACTCCGCCTCCCACCCATCCCGCCCGTCCTCCAGCAGCAACCGTTTGCCGGTGCGCGGATCGTACACGCCGATAACGAGGCGGTACGTCGCCAGCGGCGTGTTTGGCGGCACAAGGACTGCCGCGCGGCTGCGGTAGATTTCGCCGACTTGCCAGGCGCTGGTTGGAACGCGCGCCAGCGGTCCATCGTGCTGTGCGCGGATACGATTATTTATGTCAAGCAAATGCGCGAACAGGTACAGGTCGCGTTCTGGTAGCGCACTGACGCGCCAGTGCAGTTCAACCCGCACCGCGTCGCCGCCTGCGACGCGCATCGCCGAGACGGCGGCGCGCTCCAGGATCAGCGCATCGCCGAACCGCACGCTCACATCACGCAGCGGGGCACCGACGTCGCCGAGTTCGTAGACCACTAACTCGACGCCACCGTACCAGCGGCTTTCGGCGCGGAAGGCGCGTTCAGCAAGCCAGGCGCTCACCACGCCGTCGGGATCGGCTTCGTAGGGAACGTAGAAGACCCCATAGACTCGCCTGTGGCGCTGTGCTATCTGTTCAAGTTCAGCAATGGTTGCTGCCGGGTCGAGCGGACGGAAACGCGGCAGCGGGTAGCGCACCTGCAAACCCTTGAAGTAATAGTCGAACACATCGATCTGCCCTGGACCGATCAGCAGGATGGCGTCGTCGGCGCGGGCAGTGGCAGCGACAGCCCGCGCCAGCCCACGGTAATCGTCGCGCTGAAAGGCGGGATCGAACCACTCGTTGCGCAACGGCGCAATGGCGGCGGCCATGAACCACACTGTCGTGAGAACGACCATGCCGGCGCCAATGCGCGCACCGAACCTTGTGGCAATGATACGCGCCAGGGCCGCGCCGCCAATACCGAGGAGCAAGTGGTATGCGGGGAGGGCGGGCAGGAGAAAGCGCAGTTTGTAGTAAGGCTGATTGAGCGAAAGAATGATGATCGCTCCCAGCGGCGCAACCAGCCAGACCAGCGCCATACTGGTCATCATTGGCGATGCGCGCCACGCCGGGAAGACTGCCACGAGCAGCGCCCCAAAGCCGATGAGCCAGAACCAGGACGGGGAAGAGGCCGATGGACCAAGGCTGAACCCGTGCAGCACATCGGTGAGAATAAAGAGCGGGTCGGTCGATTGTTTAGCGAACGTCCAGCCCGCCAGGCGCTCACGACTGTTCCAGACCAGCGCCAGAAAGAATACAGCGAGCGCCAGATGCCCTGTGATCCAGACCAATCGCGCGCGGCGGCGCAGGAAGAGCGCGCCAATGAGCGAGGCAGCTGCCACGAATGCGACCATGAAATAGTGCGTTGCGAGCGCCGCAAGCGCCGCCGCGCCGTAGAGAATCCGCCAGCGCCGGGGATGGTGCGCAATGCCGGACGGATCGATGGCATGATCGCCGGTTCTTTCCCGAACCACGGCATCGAGCGTGAGCCAGAGACATGCCGCCAGCAGCATTGCCAGGGCGTACATGCGGGTTTCCTGGCTATAATGAATGGCACACGGCGAAACGGCTGCAGCGATGCCGGCAAGCCATCCGGCAACGGCGCCAGACCAGCGCCGACCGAGGATCGCCGTCATCACAACGGTAACGGCGCCACAGACGGCGCTGAACGCGCGCGCCGCCGCCTCGCTCGTTCCCATCAGCAACAGCCAACCATGGAGGAGCCAGTAGTAGAGTGGCGGGTGCACATCGGCGGCGGCGGCGCGCGCGATGTCGTCGAGTGATCGAACTGCAAGCGCGACCGTTAAACCCTCATCATACCAGAAACTCTGCGCATCGATGCGGTAGCAACGCAACGCTATCGCCACCACGAAGAGCAGTGCGAGACTGAGGGCACGAAATCGCGGATGTGGAGCGTCATGCATGTGTGCGGTTGTATTGCTCACTGCCAGGGCGCAAAGACTCCAGGGACGCGGCTGATCCATCGTGCATCGTGGTAGGCGGCGCCGGCGGTGCGCCTCAAGGCGCGCCGCAGGTCCGTCCCGACATTACCTGTGGGCGTACCGCAGGCCCGCCTCGACGTCGCCATCAACCACAATCCGGTTGCGTCCGGTCGTTTTCGCCAGGTACATCGACTGATCGGCGCGATGCAGGATGGACTCGCTGGTATCGCCAGGCAGATATTCGGCTACGCCAAAACTGGCGGTAATCGTCGGAACATCGGCCAGATTGATCGCTTGCAATGCCATGCGCACCCGATCAAGCGCCATCTGCGCATCGCTCAGACTGGTCTGCGGCAGGAGGATGGCAAACTCCTCACCACCCCAGCGCCCAAAATGGTCCACGGCGCGCAGGTGCGGCAGTGCGGTTTGCGCTATGGCGCACAACACCTGATCACCAACCAGATGCCCGTGTTGATCGTTCAATTGCTTGAAGTGATCGATATCGAACAGGCAGACGCAAAATTCCTGACCATACCGATCCGCCATCCCAATCAACCGGCACAACTCTTCATACAGGCGGCGGCGGTTGGGCAAACCGGTGAGAGTGTCGGTGTACGCCATATGGATCATCAGCTCATACCCTGTCCGCAACCGTTCCGCCTGCGCGCGGTACGCCGACAGCACGATCAAAAATCCCAACAGCGCGCCGGCCATCAGGTAGATGCTGATTACCTGTTGACTGTTCGCTGCGTCAACGCCGATCAGCCTCCAGCGCGCGAGCTGGATCATCACGATGCCAAATGATACGAGAAAGACGCTGGCTGCGATCAACGCGCCGCGTCGCACATCATAGAGATGAACCGCCAACACGCAAATAATCAGCAGAAACCAGATGTCGTCTCCAATCGCATCGATCAGCATTGCCGAGGGCGACGGGAGAAAAATTGCCGGCACAATGCCGTTGAATCCAAGTGATTGAACGATGAATATAACCAGCATCAACCGCTCGATACGATCAATCGGGATATGCTGACGCCTCAGCATCCAGACCACCGCAATGCACACGCCGGCGAACGCAATGTGATTGAGCGCGTAGATAGCGCGGTAAGCGTAAGATGAGGATGGGTCAATGAAGTTGATACACTGGGCATAGAGGATTGCCAGCACACCAAGAACTCCCGCAATCCGATAAATGAGGCGACGCTGTTGCTCGAAGCGAAGACGTTCTTGTTCGATGTGCTGCATCATAGGCGTGAGACGGACCGAGTGATAAGGAGAAACCAGAGGAACACACAGCGACGGCGGTGTGCAGCACTGGATTATACCACGGCGCCACGGTCAGTGGAACATTGCGTGTTCGCTATGCAGTCGTTTCAAATCCGAATCTGTTTTGTCAGACTTGTCGTGGTACCATATGAGCGCGTCTGGTTAATAACCGGTTGTAGGAGGGTACCGATGTCGAACGAGGTCTTCACCGATCATTACTCGGTTGTTCTCAACCGCGCGCCGTTTGAGTGGTCCATCGACGAAGGACGGCTCCGCTTTTTTGGCATTCCATCGGCGCTTCTATGGCTCAACCCATCGTTACTGAAGATTCTCCGTCCCCTGGCGGATGAAATTGGCATTCCGCTCTTCCGGTTGCTGGTGGCGCATAGCGGAAGTTTTGGCACGGCAGAGGACTATCACGATGTCGTGCTGGCGCTTGGCTCGACCTTCGAGGAAGGATTACTCGCGTGGGGCGAGGTCATCAGCACGATTGGATGGGGGCGTCTGGAACTCCCTTTCTGCGATGTGCAGCGCCGCAAGGCGATTGTGCGCATTCGCAACCCATGGGAACTCGACATGCAGCGCGGGCAGCCGGTGAATTGGGGATGCCCGTTTCTTCAGGGGAAGATCATCGGTCTGTTCACCCATGCGTTTGGCGTACCGTGCTGGGCTGATGAGCAAAATCTCGTGATCGACGGCGAAGAAACATCGGTCGAGTTTCATGTGTACGAATCGAACCGGACGATTGAGAGCGAGATCGCCGTTCTGCGCGAGGCGCGCGAGCGTGAGCGTCAGCAACGCCTGCTGGACGAAATCGCCGCCAAAACGCTCGAACTCCAGAAGGCAAACGAGGAACGTCTGCGCCTGCAAGAGGAGATCATCGAAATGCAGGCGCGCACTGTAGCAGAACTTTCGACCCCCCTTATTCCGCTTAATAAGCGCGTGCTGCTTATGCCGCTGATCGGCGCCTTCGATTCGCAACGCACGCAACTGACGGTGGATCGCCTGCTCCACGGCGTTGCGGAATACCGCGCGTCAGTCGTCATTCTCGATATTACCGGCGTGCCCATTGTCGATACACACGTTGCCAGCGCGCTGATGCAGGCAGCGCAGGCGGTACGCTTGCTGGGCGCCGAGGTGGTGCTCACCGGCATTCGCCCGGAAGTCGCACAGACACTTGTTGGCATGGGGGTGAGTCTGCAAGGCATCGTCACTCGTGGCACGCTTCAGAGCGGCATCGAGTATGCCAGCGGTGTTCAGTGATCATTTTTCGGTTATACTGAGCGCATGCCTCAGCGCATCCTGATCTGTACAGCACAGGTTCCATTTGCGCGCGGCGGCGCTGAATTGCTGGTCGAAGGGCTGCGCGACGCTCTCCGCGAGCGCGGCTACGTAGTTGATGTTGTGGCGCTCCCCTACGCCTGGCAACCCCACGACCGCCTGATGTCTTCGGCGCTGGCATGGCGTCTCCTTGACCTGGAGCGGGTCAACGGCGCACCGGTCGATCAGATTATCTGTACCAAGTTCCCGTCCTACGCCGCGCGCCATGCGCGCAAGGTCGTCTGGCTGGTGCATCAGCACCGGCAGGCATATGACTGGTATGGCACGCCGCTGTCGGACTTCGCCAATACCCCGGAAGACCGTGCCATCCGTGATCAACTGCTGCGGATGGATCGCGCCACGCTCGGCGAGGCGCAGCGGTTGTTCGCTATTTCGCAGAATGTCGCAGCGCGCCTCAAGCGCTTCGTTGGCTTAGAAGCGCAACCGCTCTACCCGCCAAGCCGCTACGCCGGTCGGCTGCGCGCCGGACCTTACGGCGACTATCTGCTCTCCGATGCGCGCCTGGATGCCGCCAAACGGCTCGATCTGCTGATCCACGCGCTTGCCCGCACCCGGCAGCCGGTCCGCTGCGTGTTTATCGGTGCAGGGGATGACCGAACGCGACTGGAACGCCTGGCAGCCGACCTGAACCTTGGCGCGCGTGTGGTGTTTCGCGGCTTTGTGTCCGACGACGAACTGATCGATCTCTACACCTCGGCGCGCGCTGTCTATTATGCGCCATTCGATGAAGATTACGGTTTTACGGCAGTGCAGGCGCTGGCTGCCGCGCGTCCCGTGATTACGACGACCGACTCCGGCGGCGTGCGAGAGTTCGTCGCCGATGGCGTCACCGGGTTGGTTGCGCCGCCTGAACCCGATGCCATTGCCGCTCAGATTGACGCGATCTTCGAGGATGCCGCGCTTGCGGCGCGCCTCGGCGCCGCCGGACCGACGCGGGTGGCGGACATTACGTGGGATCGCGTTATCCGTGCGTTGCTGCTTCAATGATCAAAGCGAAGGAGGAATCATTGCGTTCGCTCACCAACGTGCTGCTGTTGCTCGCGCTTCTTGGTTCATGCACTGCCCCTGCGGCAACGAATAGACTGCTTTCCTCGGCATCCTCACTCCCGCTGGCGCAATGGAACTATCTGGCAGACGCCGCTGCTCCGCCGATGGACGGTCCCCTCGAACAAACCATGATGGTATCCTTCGACATTGATCGCGACGGACGGGACGACATCGTGGTCGGTGGGCGTGGACGAGCGCCTGCGCTCGTCTGGCTTCGCTACACCAATGCCGGATGGCAGCGATTCGTGATTGAGCCGGATCGGTTGAGTATCGAGGCTGGCGGCGCGTTTGCCGATATCGACGGCGACGGCGATCTCGATATAGTCGCGGGTGAGGATTACAGCGGTAATCGGGTGTTCTGGTGGGAAAATCCTTATCCAAATGACCACCCGCCTGAAGGATGGACGAGACACCTGATCAAGAGCGGCGGTCAAAACCGCCACCACGACCAGGTCTTCGGCGATTTCAACGGCGATGGGCGTCTGGAACTTGCGTTCTGGAATCAGGGGAACCGGAATCAGCCATCCATTCTGTACATGGCTGCCATTCCACCTGATCCGCGCGCAGCGTCGCTCTGGACTCCCACCCCCATTTTCACGTCCACGCTCTACGCTGAGGGATTGACCGCCGCCGATATCGATGGCAACGGCATAACCGATCTGATCGGTGGAGGACACTGGTTTCGTTTCGAGAACGGCAGGTACGTCGCTGAAGCGATCGATGCCGGAAATCGCGGTATTCGTGTTGTCGCCGGGCAGATCATCCCCGGTGGACGGCTCGAAGTGGTCACAAGCACGAGCCACGGCAAAGGAACAATCGACCTCTATCACTGGACGGGCGCTGCGTGGGAACGGCAGATACTGGTTGACCGGATGGAGGATGCGCACAGCCTGGCGCTGGCAGACCTGAACCATGATGGTCATCTGGACCTGTTCTGCGGTGAAATGCGACTCGACGGGGGTAATGCCGATTCGCGCATGATCCTGCTCTATGGCAATGGCTTGGGCGTATTCGAACTGATGGAGGGACCCGCCGGCATCGATCACCACGAGTCGCGTCTGGGAGACATCGATGGCGACGGCGATCTTGACATTCTGGGCAAGCCGTACAACTTTGAAACGCCACGTCTCCACATCTGGCTGAACGAAACCAACAATCCGACGAAACGCAACCTGTCGCGCTGGCGGCGGCATGTCATCGATGCGGCGCGTCCTGAGCGGGCGATCTTCGTGCTCCACGGCGATCTCGACGGCGATGGTCTGCCGGATGTAGTCAGCGGCGCATGGTGGTACCGCAATCCGGGGCGATCCGACGGCGAGTGGGTGCGCGCGCCAATCGGCGAACCGCTGCGAAATGCAGCGATCCTGGCGGACTTCGACAATGACGGCGATCTGGACATCTTCGGCACGCAGGGGCGCGGTTCAGAGCGCAATGGTCGCTTCGCGTGGGCACGCAATGATGGCGGTACGTTCACGGTGCTGACCAACCTGTTCGCCAGCGCTGGAGATTTCCTTCAGGGGGCGGTTGGAGGGCGCTTTACACCCGATGGTCCATTCGAGATTGCGCTTTCGTGGCACGAAGCCGGGCGTGGCATTCAACAACTGAGCGTTCCTGACGATCCTGCCGTTGCCACGTGGAACCTGCGCACCATCTCATCACTCTCACAGGACGAAGAACTCAGCGCAGGCGATATCGACCGGGATGGCGACCTCGACCTGCTCAAAGGCACACGCTGGTTGCGCAACGACAACGACAACTGGACCTCACTCACGATTTCGGACAGGTCAGGCGCACCGGACCGGAATCGTCTGGCGGACATGAACCGTGATGGTCGGCTGGATGCCGTGGTGGGGTTCGAGGCTATCGGCGTAGCAGGGAAACTGGCGTGGTACGAACAGGGTGAAGACCCGGCGGCGCATTGGGTTGAACATGTCATTACCGTTGATGTTATCGGACCAATGAGCCTGGACGTTGGCGACCTCGACGGCGACGGCGATCTCGATCTTGTCGTCGGCGAGCATGATCCCTCGCGCCCGGAGCGCGCGCGTCTGTTGATCTTCGAGAATGATGACGGGCGTGGCGCGCGCTGGCGCCGCTGGACGGTGTACACCGGCGATGAACACCACGACGGCGCACAACTTGTCGATATCGACAACGATGGCGACCTCGACATTATCTCGATTGGCTGGTCGCACAATCGTGTGATCCTGTATGAAAACCTGGCGGCGCCGCTGCCGGCGCCGCCACCCTCGCCTCCGCCGTCGCCTGAGCCGCCTGTGCTGCCCGATCAATATCGGAAGTATCTCCCGACAATTATGATTCACCCGTAAAATGGGGGGTGTTGAGTGTCGATTTCGGTTTCATTATCTGGATTCCAGATTGCTGTCTGACGCTCCGGTTCGAAGGCGTTCCACAAAGCAGGACTGTCCGCTTGCACGCCACTGCTCCTTCCGCAGAGAGAAGCACCGCCTGTTTCGGCATCGTCTGCGTTACCTTTCCCTGTCTGAAGGCGTCCTCCGGCGCTCCGGCGAGCAGGTTGGGATTGAGCGGGGCAGCGCATCGCGCCGGCGTTAACTGAGCACCGCCGCATGCTGGTGTCGGTAACTCGTCTGGCGCTCATCATCCCGCCGTTGTTCGGCTGTCGATGCCGATGACTTGACAGCCCTACCCTGATGCGTTAGTATCACCCCATCGGGAAATGTTCAAAAATAGAAGACAATGAACGTCTACCTCGGCATTGATCTGGGCGGCACCAAAATCGCCGCCGCCGCCGTTGATGTGCGCACCGGCGAGCGTCTCCTCCAACTGATGATTCCTACCGAGGCGCACGAAGGTCCGGCAGCGGTGATTGAGCGCATGGCTTCCCTCGCTGCTCAGGTCTGCACGCAGATCGCCACGCCGCTCGATCACATCCCTGCAATCGGCATCGGCGTGCCAGGGTTGATCGACCTCGCACAGGGGGTGACGATCCTGCTGCCGAACCTGCCCTCCGGCTGGCGCAATGTCCCGCTTGCCGCCAACATGACTAGCCTGACCGGTCGCCCGACGGCGATCATTAATGATGCGCGCGCGTTCACGCTCGCAGAGGCAACCTTCGGCGCCGGACGCGATGCGCGCGGCGTTATCGGTATTACCCTGGGCACCGGTATTGGCGGCGGGATTGCGCTCGATGGGCGATTGTATCTGGGCATCGACGGGACGGCCGGTGAAGTCGGGCACATGACGATTGATCCGTATGGTCCACGTTGTGGTTGCGGCAACCGCGGATGCCTGGAAACGTTCGCCAGCGGTCCGTCGATCACGGCGATGGCGCTGCGGGTGGTGGCGCAGGGGATGACGACGCAGATCGGCGCGCTGGTGGATTACGATCTGAACAAGATCACGCCGGGAATTATTGCGCGCGCCGCCGAACATGGCGACACCATCGCGCGTGAAATTCTGCAACGCGCCGGAAGTTATCTTGGCATCGGAATCGCCAACCTGATTACGATCTTCAGCCCTGAACGGGTCGTCATCGGCGGGGGTCTGTCGCGCCTCGGCGATTGGCTTCTTGAGCCAGCGCGCGCCGAGGTGGTGGCGCGTTGCCATCTCACGCCGCTCGACCGGGTGCAGATCACGCTGGCGCATCTGGGCGGTGAAGCCGGGGTTATCGGCGCCGCGCTGTGGGCGTCGCAACGGTTCGCTGAAGACCATTCAACTGCAAAGGAGCGCCTATGAAGTCGCACTCGATCACGCTGCTGGGCACTGGACTGATCGGCATGTTCTACGCCATGACGCTCCACGGTCATCGCGGGCGCGACCGGATCACGACGGTCTATTCACGCACCCGTGAGCGCGCCGAAGCGTTTGCTGCGCAGTGGGGGATCACCAGAGCCACTAACGATCTCAAAGCGGCTATTGAGGACCCGGAAACCGATACGGTCATCATTGGATTGCCGAATGATCAGCACGTGCAGGCGGTCGAAAGAGCGGCAGCAGCGGGTAAAGCGGTGCTCTGCACCAAACCGCTTGGTCGCACGGCTGCCGAGGCGCGCCAAATGCTCGAAGCAGTTGAACGATCCGGTGTGTTCGCCGGTTACCTCGAGGACCTGGTCTACACCCCGAAGACGCTCAAGGCGCTGGAGTCGGTCGAAGCTGGCGCGCTGGGAGACGTGCTGTGGGTGCGCTCGCGTGAGACGCATCCCGGACCGCACAGTGCATGGTTCTGGGATGCGCATGTGGCGGGAGGCGGCGCGATTATTGACCTGGGGTGCCACTGCGCGGAGATTATTCGCAATTTCGTCGGAAAGAACAATCGTCCACTGGAGGTTATGTGCTGGGCGGATACGCTTGTGCATCCGATTGCTGCTGAGGATAATGCGATTGCGTTGATCCGGTTCGAGAACGGCGCAATCGGGCAATTCGAGGTCAGCTGGACGTTCCGCGGCGGTATGGACCTGCGCGATGAGGTCGCCGGAACGAATGGCACGATCTGGCTCAACCACTTCCTACGCACCGGCTTTGAGATGTTTACCGCCGCTGGCGGCGGGTACGTCGCCGAAAAAGCCGAAACCGAAACGGGCTGGCTCTTCCCGGTGGGTGACGAGGTCCACGAATTGGGGTATAACCACATGTTCACCGATATGTTCGAGGCGATGGATAGCAATCGCGCACCGATGGAGACGTTCTACGATGGGTATGTGGTCAACGCCATCCTCGACGCCGCCTATCGCTCGGCAAGGTCGCGTCGATGGGAGGCGGTTGAGGTCGAGTGGCGAGCAACCGAACCGATAAAGCCGCTGCGCCGTGTCGCGCAGGAGATCGACGGGTATGCGCTGGTGAAAGAAGAGCGCATGCATGGCGATAAACTCAAACAGATCCTCTCTGATAAGGCGACGGGGCGGATCATTGAGCGGGTGATTGACCTTCAATAATAGTGCGATGAACGCGCCTGACACGCTGAAGCGGTGAAGCGATCTTCGATCCGGGAGATTGCTCTGCTTCACTCGCAATGACACCGAACCATGATGCCTGACTCAGCACCTGCGCTGGACTACCTGGAACGCGCCGAACAGATCGTGCGCCGGGTGCGCGAGACGCAGATGCCTGCCATTGTTGAAGCGGCGCGCATCTGTGCTGATACCATTGCTGCTGGCGGGCTGGTGCATCTCTTTGGCACCGGTCACTCGCGCATCCCCATCGAGGAAATTTTCCCGCGCCACGGGAGTTTTCCCGGCTTTCACCCGATTGTCGAACTGTCGCTCACGTATCACAATCCGGTTGTTGGACCCAACGGGCAGCGCCAGGCGATGTTCCTTGAGAAGGTCGAGGGGTTTGGTCAGGTCATCCTGCGCAACTTCGTGTTTGGTCCGCACGATAGTTTCATCATCTTCTCGAATAGCGGCGTCAACCAGGTGGTTATCGATGTCGCCCTCGAAGTGAAAGCGCGCGGGATGCCGGTCATTGCCGTGGTGTCGGTCGAGCATTGCCGGGCGTCCACGCCGCGCCACAGCAGCGGCAAACGCCTGATCGATTACGCCGATGTCACGATCGACAACTGCGCGCCTGCCGGCGATGCGCTGGTGACTATCGAAGGCTTGTCGTATCCGGTCGGTCCCGGTTCGACAATCGGGTATGCCGCAGTGGTCAATGCACTGAAGTGCCTGGTTGCCGCCGAACTGACGAAACGCGGACAGCCGCCGCTGGTGCTGACCAGCAGTGTGTTGATCGGCAGCGAGGCCTCGGAGGAACTCTTCGAGCGCACCTATGACGACTACCGGGCGCGTGTGGCGCAGGTGTACGGAGGAGAACGTTCAACGCCGCCAACATCGCGCTGAATGCCTGGCATGCCATGCGTCTGACCGGAAAAACTGCAATCGTCACCGGCGCGGCAAGCGGAATCGGGCAAGCCGTCGCGTTGCGCTTTCTTGCCGAGGGAGCGCACGTCGCCGGGTTCGACATTGATGATGCCGGACTGAACGAGACGCGCGCACTGAGCGGCGCGTCGGAGGTGTTCTTTCCCATCGCCTGCGACCTGACCGACCCATCGCAGGTTGAGCGGGCAGCGGCAGAGGCGATTGCGCAGTTGCGCCGCCTTGATGTTGTGTTCAACGGCGCGGGCGCAAGCGGTCGGCGCTGGGGTGATGGACCGGTGGACGCCTGCACCGTCGATGGATGGCGGCGCACGCTCGATGTGAACCTGACGAGCATCTTTCTCGTGTGCCACACGACGGTGCCACACCTGCTGGCGGCAGGCGGCGGATCGATCATCAATCTCAGTTCGGTTCTGGGCATAGTTGGCGGCGACGCCGATTTCGCCACTCATGCCTATGCCGCCGCGAAAGCCGGGATCATCGGCTTGTCGCGCGCAATGGCAGTGTACTATGCACCGCACCGAGTGCGCGTCAATGTCATTGCTCCCGGTCTGATCGCCACACCCATGAGCCGCCGCGTTCAGGAAAATGAACGAATCCAGCAGCGGCTGGCGCACCTTCAACCGCTGACCGGCGCCATGGGAGCGCCCAAGGATGTCGCTGCCGCGGCCGCATACCTGGCATCCGATGACGCTGCCTTCGTTACCGGCGTCGTGTTGCCCGTCGATGGCGGATGGACTGCGTGGTAATCATAGAACCTGTGAGGTGAATGTTATGGATCTCCCGCTTCTCCCGACTAGCGTCATCGGTTCTTACGCCTGGCCCGCCTGGTTGCACGTTGCGCTCTGGGCAGCGCAGCGCGGCGAACTTGGACCGGAAGACATGCGCGAAACGCAGGACGATGCCGTCGATATGGCGCTGCGCGACCAGGAGGATGCCGGTGTGGACATTGTGAGCGATGGGGAGATGCGACGCGCCGGTTTTTTCACTGCGGCATTCTATGGTTTTCTCACGGGGCTGCGTGAATTGCCGCCACAGCGTCGGATCGGCGTGGCGGGGCACGATCAGCGCGAAAGTTACGAAGCAGTCGAACCGATCACGGCGCCCAATGGTCTTGGGTTGCTGGTCGAATATGAGTATGTCAGGCAACGCACGACACGCCCGATCAAGATGCCGTGTCCTGGTCCGTTTACGCTTGCCGGACGGATCAAGCCTGGTGCAGCATATCGAACACGGTGGGATGTGGCAGAGGCGCTCGTGCCGATCATCAATGCCGAGCTGAAAGCGCTGGCAGCGGCGGGATGCACCTTCATCCAGATCGATGAGCCATCGATTGCTGTGCGCCCTGATGCGCCGCGCGCATTTGTCGAACTGTTCAATGCGACAGTTGCCGGCGTCGACGCTAGAATCGGGTTACACCTTTGTTTTGGCAACTATGTCGGGCGTCCCACAGCCAGGCGCACCTATCGTCCGCTGTTTCCGCACATTCTCGAAGCGCATGCCGATCAGTACGCGCTGGAGTTCGCCAACCGCGAACTGGCGGAAATCGATCTGTGGCGCGAATTTCCGAGCGAGAAAGAACTTGCCGCCGGGCTGGTCGATGTGAAGAACTACTACATTGAGACACCGGAGGATGTCGCCGAGCGGATCCGGGTGGCGTTGCGGTATGTGGCGCCGGAGAAGTTGACAATCGTGCCCGACTGCGGATTCAGCCAGACGGCGCGTTGGGCGGCGCACGCCAAACTGAAGGCGATGGTCGAAGGGGCGCGCATGGTTCGCCGGGAACTGGCAGGCTGAGGTTTCTCGGCACACAGCCAAAAAGACGGAAGAGCCGCCCGATAGGGCGGCTCTTCGCGAGACGCCAGCACGGTTCATGCCGATACGCCAACCGTCTCCAGCAACCGATCTTCGGCGTAGTCCGTCTCAGCAGCCTCCACACCCAGCAGTTCTGCGGTGATGAACGCGGCCAGTGCTGGCGAGATTCGACCATTCTCGACACCCTCCTCGATGAGAGCCAGCAATTCTTCGTTTGTCATCGTACCCTCCTTTCTTTCCTTTAACGAAACCGACGCATCCTTGCGTCGACCTGCGCGGATTATACCCGAAATGATCAAAAAAAGATAGAGGGAAAAGTAGGAAGATTATACCCGAAATCCGCGAAAAAGAACAGGGGAACTTTTCACATCCGGTATAATCGCTGACGCGGCGCATCGGCGTCGTTGATACTGTGAGCAGAGAGCATGGACAAGGCGCTGATCATTCTCAACCCATGGGCTGGTCGCGGCCACGCAGGCGAGCGGCGGCACGACCTCGACCTGGCCCTCGAGCGCGCGGGTATCGACTATGACATGGTCATGACCCACACGCGCGGCGGTGCAATCGAAATCGCGCGGCAGGCGGTTGAACGCGGTTATAGCGCAATTGTGGCAGTTGGCGGCGATGGAACCGTCAATGAAGCAGTCAACGGCATCAAACTGGCCGAGGCGCGCGGTGAACGTCGTGTGCCACTGGGGATCATTCCGCTGGGGACTGGCTGCGATTTTATCAAGGTGCTCGATGGTTTTCTGGCGAACGACATCTCTGGCAGTGTGCAACGCATTGCGCGCCAACACCCGCGCACCGTCGATCTTGGTCTGGTGCGCGTCGATAATGAACAGGAGCGCTGGTTTATCAATGCGCTTGGGTCGGGTTTCGATGCGCAGGCGGCGGCGGAGGCGCTCAAGATTACCCGGCTGAAAGGGTTTGCCGTGTATCTGTTGGCGATTATTCGCGCACTGGCGAACTATAAAGCGCACCCGATGACGGTCGAGTTCGACGGACGCCGTATTCAACGGCGCTTGCTCTTCGCCAGCATCGCCAACGGTCGCTATCAGGCGGGCGGGTTCCTGCTCACACCCGACGCGCGCATCGATGATGGGTACTTCGATGCCTGCCTGGTCGATAATTTGCGGATCGACGAGATCATTCGTCATATCCCAAAGGTGCTTGAAGGAACGCATACGAGACTACGCCAGGTGACGATGGCGCGGGTGCGGCACGTGGCCATCAGCAGTTCGGCGCCGATCCCGGTTGCAACCGATGGCGAAGTCCTTTCCACCAGAGCGCGCACAGTGACGGCGGAACTGGTTCCCGGCGCAATCGAGATTCTGGCATAGGAGACGCTATTTGCCGCTCCGCTCCCCCTGCGCCGCAACTGCGATGCCGATCAGAAGCAGTACGAAGCCCGCCAGTTGCAGCGGCGCAAACCATTCGCCAAAAAGGATCAGCGCCAGCAATGCCGAGCCGATCGGCTCCCCCAGCAGTGCGACGGTGACGAATGTGGCGGAAAGGTAGCGCAACGACCAGTTGAAGGCGGTATGACCGAGCAGTTGTGGTCCGACGGCAAGACCAAGGAGCAACAGGTAGACGAGGGGTGGGTATCCGCCGAAGAGTTCCAGTGGATTGGCGGTTCCGGCAAATGCCAGTGCCGTGATCAGTAGTGCGACCGCAGCGCTGGTGTAGACCAGCCAGATATATGCCAGCACCGAGACATGACGGCGAAGGCTGCGTCCGACCAGGAAATACATCGAGCCGCCAAATGCGCCTACAAGCGCCAGGATATTCCCCAACAGCGCATTGCCGCTATCGGGTCCGCTACTGTCGCTGATGCCGATCAGAATGCTTCCCGTAATCGTCAGCGCGACACCCGTCATCGTCGGCAGTGATGGGCGCTCACGCAGCAGCACCGCCGACAGGAGCGCCACCCATAGCGGGTTGGTCGAAACCAACGCCACTGATGATGCAACCGACGTATACGCCAGCGATGAGATCCATGCAGCAAAGTGAACCGCCAGAAACACGCCGGACACAATCCCGAGCAGAATGTCGCGTCGTGACAGGCGACGCAACTCGTCGCCAGCGCGCGACCAGGCAATGGGGAGCAGGATAAGCGCCGCCAACCCCAGGCGTCCCGCAGCAATAGTGGTGGACGGAACCTCCATACCCTGGATGTAGCGGATCAAGATCGCGGCTGCGGCAGCGATCAGAACGCCGCCGAAGAGCACCAGATAGGGCAGCGCACGCGTCAACCGTGTGACCGGACGATCAATGGTCTGTTCGAGTGTGTCGGACATGCCTGAACCTCGTTTATGGGTTAGGGGTTATGATTGTTGCAAGCGTTGCGTGCATGCAATTCACACATTTGCGCTGTCAACCTCTCCATGTTCGCGCCTCTTGCCGCTCGCCTCGCTTCTCGCCACAAATGCGAGATAAATCTCGCGCGACGCCATGGTCGGGACCCTCTCGCCTCGCACCTCGCGCGCCTCGCCACAAATGCGAGATAAATCTCGCGCTACGCCATGGTCGGGACCCTCTCGCCTCGCGCCTCTCGCCTGGCTCCTCACCACAAATGCGAGATAAATCTCGCGCTACGCCATGACCCTCGCGCCTCGCGCCTCGCGCCTCTCGCCTCGCGCCTCTCCCCTCTCGCGCCTCGCCACAAATGCGAGATAAATCTCGCGCGACGCCATGGTCGGGACCCTCTCCCCGCTCGCCTCTCGCCTCTCGCCTCTCGCCTCTCCCCGCTCGCCTCTCGCCTCTCACCGCTCGCCTCTCGCCTCTCGCCTCGCGCCTCTTGCCTCTCGCCTCTCCCCGCTCGCCTCTCGCCGCTCACCGCTCGCCTCTCGCCTCTCACCGCTCGCCTCTCGCCTCTCGCCGCTCACCGCTCGCCTCTCGCCTCTCACCGCTCGCCTCTCGCCTCTCACCGCTCGCCTCTCGCCTCTCGCCTCTCACCGCTCGCCTCTCCCCGCTCGCCTCGCTTCTCGCCACAGATGCGAGATAAATCTCGCGCTACGCCCTTGTCGGGACCCTCTCGCCTCGCGCCTCGCCACAGATGCGAGATAAATCTCGCGCGACGCCCTTGTCGGGACCCTCTCGCCTCGCGCCTCTCCCCTCACCCCTCTCGCCTCTCCCCCCTCTCGCCTCGCCACAGATGCGAGATAAATCTCGCGCGACGCCCTTGTCGGGACCCTCTCGCCGCTCGCCTCTCGCCTCTCGCCTCGCTCCTCTTCCCTCTCGCCTCTCACCGCTCCCCCCTCCCCTCTCGCCTCGCTCCTCTTCCCTCTCGCCTCTCGCCTCTCGCCTCACCCCTCTCCCCTCTCCCCTCTCCCCTCTCCCCTCTCACCTCATAGTATAATGTACCTTATGCCAACCCTGACACTCTCCACTAGTCCAGCTCCTCTTATCCTCGAAGCGAGCCGCGAGTCGCAGGTCTGTTACGTGCTGCTCATCGTGCAGGCCTCTGTGACCGGCGCCGCCCCGTCCCGTCCGGTCAACTGGGCGCTTGTGGCGGATGTCAGCCGTTCCATGCGCATTCCAATCGTTGACGAAACACAGTTTCGCTCCTTGCTGCGCACCGGTTCGGCGCAGGAGATGTTGGTCGATGGCGTGCCCGTGTGGCAGTTGAGCGGCTCTGTGCCACAGGAAGTGCGCGATACGGCTTCGAGCGCACTCGATTACGTTGTGCGCGCGCTTCACACGATCGTCGAACGTCTTGACCACCATGATCGCCTGGCGCTAGTGGTCTTCGCCGACCACGCCCTGCTGCTCATACCAGGGATGGTCGGCGCGGACCGGGTGACGCTGGTGCGCGCCATCGAGCGTCTGCCGGGGCTGAACCTTGGCGATGGCACCAATCTGGCGGATGGCATTGCGCTGGCGCTCAACCAGATCCGCGCCAATCGTGATGGACGTTGCGCCGACCGGATCATTCTCCTGACCGACGGCTTCACCCGCGACTCTGCGGCATGTCTGGCGCTGGCAGATCAGGCGGCTGACGAGCATATCGCCATCACGACTATTGGGCTGGGCGGTGAGTTCCAGGATGATCTGCTGACGGCAATTGCCGACCGCAGTGGCGGGCATGCACTGTTTTTGAAGCGCGTGTCCGCCATTCCACGCGCCGTCAGCGCCGAACTCGAAACAGTGCGCGCTGCTGCCGTCTCTGCTGTGACGATTGCCATCGCTCCGCAGCGCGGGGTACAGTTGCGGCGGGTGACGCGCATGCGCCCGGCGCTGGCACTGCTTGCCGAACCGACGGGCGCGGCAGCAATGGATGTCACACAGGTATCGTTGGGCGACCTGGCGGCGGGAACGCCGGTAACGTTGCTGCTGGAGTTTCTCGTGCCAGCAGCGAACCCTGGACCACTGTGGATCGCCGGAGTGGCGGCGCGATCGTCTGGCGCGCGTCTGGCGGATACCGATATTCGGGCCGCAGTGACACACCATGCGCCCCCATTAAGCCATGATGTGCGCGCGGCGGCGGCGCGGTCGATGGCGGCGCGCCTGATGCGCCGCGCCACGACAGCGTCTGATCCGGCTGAGGCGGCGCGTCTGATGCGCGCCGCCGCCGCACGCTTCGATGACTTTGGCGAGCAGGCGCTGGCTGCCGCAGCGCGGGAACAGGCATCCGCATTCGAGCACGGAGCCAGGATCGCAGGAATTGCAACACGCGAATTGACCTATGCCACTCGCCGGCTCGGCGAGGTGTCCTGAAATCTGTCGAGGAGCAGTATGATATTCCGTATGCAACAGGCGACGACACTTGATCCAGCCTATGCCGGACGCTTCGGTCCCTACGGCGGGGCATACATTCCCGAAACACTGGCGCCAGCGGTTGCGGCGCTCGAACAGGCATATGCCAACGCCCGTCAGGATCCGGAGTTCTGGGCGGAACTCGACCGGTTGCACCGCAGTTATACCGGCAGACCCACGCCGCTGACTTTTGCGCAGCGGCTGACAGAGCACCTTGGCGGCGCACAGATCTACCTCAAGCGCGAGGACCTGGCGCACACCGGCGCGCACAAGATCAACAATGCGCTCGGACAGGGACTGTTGGCGAAGCGCATGGGGAAAACGCGGATCATCGCTGAAACCGGCGCCGGGCAGCACGGCGTCGCAACCGCCACTGTCTGCGCGTTGCTCGGCATGGAGTGCGTGGTGTACATGGGCGTCGATGATATGGCGCGCCAGCAACCGAATGTCTTCCGTATGCGATTGCTCGGCGCAGAGGTGCGTGGGGTTGCCAGCGGATCACGGACACTCAAAGATGCGATCAACGAAGCCATGCGCGACTGGGTGACGAACCCGGACTCGTACTATCTCCTCGGCTCGGCGCTTGGTCCGCATCCCTACCCGACGATGGTGCGCGACTTTCAGAGCGTGATCGGACGTGAGGCGCGCGAGCAGATGCTGGCATTAACCGGGCGCTTGCCCGATGTGGTGCTGGCATGCGTCGGCGGCGGCTCGAATGCTATTGGCATCTTCCATGCGTTCCTCGACGATGCCGAGGTGGCATTGCGTGGCGTTGAGGCTGGCGGGCGCGGCATCACGCCAGGCGACCACGCGGCGCGCTTTGCGGGGGGGCGTCCGGGCGTCCTTCAAGGAACATACACCTATGTGCTACAAAACGATGACGGGCAGATCGGGTTAACCCATAGCGTCTCGGCCGGTCTCGACTATGCCGCGATTGGACCGGAACATGCCCTGCTCCACGATCAGGGGCGCGCAACCTACACGGTTGCCGACGATGAAGAGGCGCTCGATGCGTTTCAGACGCTGGCGCGGCTCGAAGGAATCATTCCGGCGCTCGAAAGCGCGCACGCGGTTGCCGAAGCGATCAAACTCGCGCCGACCATGCGCCCCGATCAGATCATCCTGATCAACCTTTCGGGGCGCGGTGACAAGGACATTTTTACCGTGGCGAAGGTGTTGGGGGTGGACGTTGCACATTGAACGTGACCCGTCGCAACCAACGTGGGGACGTGCCGATGGCACATCCCCGCGCGCAGGGATGGACCGATGGCACATACCCACGGGGCGCCGGTTGGAAGACGGAAAAGTGGAAGGCCGGAGGCGGATGGTTACAGGTTGCATGTTGAGACGGTTAACCCCAAACCCCTGATTGGACCGCCCATGACACTCAGCCCGCTCCAGATCGGCATCATTCTATTAGCATTGGCGACGGCGATTATCCACATTGTGCTGGCACTGCCAACAAACCTGATCATGTTTTATCTCAACGGTCTGGGATACATTGGGTTGGCGGCGGCGCTCTACCTGCCACAACTCGCCGCTTACCGACGCACCATTCGCTGGACGTTGATCGGCTTTACGGCGGTGACTATCATCGGATGGGTGGCCTTCGGCGAACGCTCGCTCATTGCATATGTGGACAAACTCATCGAAGTGGCGCTTATCGGGTTGCTGGTAGTCGAGATGAAAAGGCAATGACCACATTCGACATCCACGCTGCGATGGCGATTTTGCGCGCCGAGATGCCGCGTTTCCCCAAGCCGCTGATCGATGGCATGGGGGAGGAAGAGGCAAACAACCCGTTTCGCATCCTGATCGCCACCATCCTCAGCCTGCGCACCAAGGACACGATGACCGCCGTGGTCGCGCCACGCCTGTTCGCGGTCGCCGACTCACCGGAGAAGATGCTGGCGCTCAGCGAAGAAGAGATCGCCGAACTGATCTATCCGGTTGGGTTCTATCGCAACAAGGCGCGAACGATCCGTGCTATCTGTCGGCGCCTGATCGAGGAGCACGGCGGCAAGGTTCCCGCCGATCTCGATGCGCTCCTGGCGTTGCCCGGCGTTGGGCGAAAAACCGCTAACCTGGTGCTCACCGCCGGTTTCGATCTACCGGGGATTTGCGTCGATACCCACGTTCACCGCATCTGCAACCGCTGGGGCTATGTGCAGACCAGAACGCCAGAAGAAACCGAGATGAAACTGCGCGAGATTTTGCCCTTCGAGTACTGGAAGGAAATCAACGGGCTGCTTGTCACCCTGGGGCAGAATATCTGTCACCCGACCTCGCCGCGTTGCAGCGCCTGCCCGCTAGCGCACCTTTGCGCGCGGGTCGGAGTGGAACGCAGCCGCTGAGCGGGTAGCCGCACATCTTTGCTGTGGAACATGCTATACTACTGATAGGTCTCAATACGCAGGGGTACCCATGTATATTCGCTGGATTGTTCGTAAGCACAAAAACGCCGGCGCAGCCAACGTGACGTTCCACGATGCGTATCTGGTCGAAAGCTACCGTGACGAAAACGACACGCCGCGCCAGCGCACGGTTTGTTATCTGGGAAACATTCGGCAGATCGGCGATGAGTTTCCGCCGCTGGAGCGCGAAATCTTCTTCTTGCGCGCGGAACGGATTCTCATGAGCATTCCTGAGATCGATGGCGAGGAGCGAGAGGCGATCCTGGCGTTGCTACGCCAGAAGGTGCCGGAGTTGTCCGAAGAAGAGGCGATCATTGCCTTTCACAATAATCTGCGCTGGTTCGCGCGCTGGATCCGCTCACGCGGTCGGCGTGTCTCACGTGATGAATTGCTGCGCATGATCGATACTGCCGCCGACAGTATCGAGGTGTGATACCAGCGGGTCGGCGCAGGCAGTGCCGGCGCCTACCCGCCGCCTGCTGCGTCCCACTACCGAATCGACTCGATCCCTTCTAACTGATCCTCGAGATCGGCGTAGATTGCCTGCAACCGCTCGATGGTCTCGTCGTCCGCCTGCCACAGACCACGCCCGTGGCTTTCGAGCAGACGCGCAACCGCGTTACGCGCGGCGCGCGGGTTCGCCTGAGCCAACCGCTCACGCATGGCATCGTCGAGCACGAAGGTCTCTGCCATCTGGTCATACACCCATTTTTCGACGGCGCCGGTGGTTGCGCTCCATCCGACCAGATAGGTGAAACGGTTGCCGATCTCAGCGGCGCCGGCATACCCGTGCTGAAGCAGCGCTTCGTACCAGCGCGGGTTGAGCAGTTTGGCGCGCGCTTCGAGCCGGATTAAGTGTTCCGCCGCCGCGACGCGCACATGCCCGGTGTGGCTCTCGGCGTAGCTGAGCGGCACATCGCCGCCACGCACACGCCCCGCCGCCAACCGGATCGCGCCGCTGTGCCCGTAGTAGTGCTGCATGTCGGTCAAGCCGTATTCGACGCTGTCGATTGCCTGGAAAACGTGCTCGACGGTGCCAAGCATGCCACGCAACGCTTCGACCGCCTCCTGTCCGCCGCGTCCGCCGCCGTAGGCGAAACCGTTGCGCCGGAGATACATGTTCGCCAGGTCGCTCGCTTCCTGCCACTGTCCCTCTTCGACTAACTCATCGACGCCTGTGCCATACCTGCCGGGCGCCTGGGTGAAAATTCGGGCAGTCGCCTGCTCCCAGGTCAGTCCCCGCGCCTGCTGTGTCAGCGCATGCGCTCGAATGAAGTTCCATTCCGGCGGCTCGTTTGCTTCCACCGCGCGCCGGAAGAGATCGTCGAGCAGGTCGAGGCTGATCTGAAACGTGTCGCGGAAAATGGCGCTCACATCGAGCAGCACGTCGATCCGGGGACGTCCCAGTTCTTCCAGCGGCACAAGTTCATAGCGCCAGATCTTGCCCTGCCCGTCGCGTTCGGGGCGTGCGCCGATCAGCGCCAACGCTGCACCAATGCTCTCACCCTCGGTTTTGATCGTATCGAGCGCCCACAACGTCAGCGCAACCGTCTGCGGATACGCTCCTTCTGGCGATGCCTGACGGTGCTGCGCCAGCAACTGTTCCGCCATTTGCCTGCCGCGCGCCAGCGCTGCATCCGACGGGAGCCGCCATGGGTCGATGCTGTGGATATTGCGCCCGCTCGGCAGAGCGGCGGCGCCCGCGCGCACCGGATCCGCGCCAGGCGCGGGGCGAATGTAGCCGCCATCGAGCGCATGAACCAGGGCATCGAGTTCGCCCGGCGCCTGTGCGAGACCATCGAGTATGGCGCGCCCGTGGCCGATATAGAACTGCGGGTCGAACAACACTCCAATGTCGCGTGGTCGCCCAAACTCCTGGAGCCAGTCCGTCAGTTGCACAGTCTGCCGTCCGATGACGAAGCGGCGCACGAAATCGGCGCGCGCCTGCGCAACTCGCTCCTCGGGGATGCCGACGCTCTGAAGCGCTCCGCTCAGTCCCAACCGCCCTTCACGCGGCACATCGAGCGCCGCCTCGATCAGCGCCGCTGCCCGCTCTGGCGCCGGCGCTGCGCCAAAGATGTGGAGACCATCGAGGATCAACCGCTGCTCGATTTCTTCCAGATGCTGCCGGACGCGCTGCACAAATGTGATGGCAGACTCATCGGGCAGTGGGGTCAGTTCAGGGATGTGCGCACTCAGAAGCGGCAGACGCTCGTAGAGTGTCCGCGCATCAGCAGCGTTCGTTTGTGCTGTTTGCTGCTCAATTTCGGCGCGGATCATCGCCAGTTGCCGGTATAGCCCTGCGCGCGCATACGGCGGCGTCAGGTGACTGATGATCGCCGCATAGCCGCGCCGTCGGGCAATCGCCGCTTCCGCCGGGTTATTCAGCGGGTAGAGATAGAGGTGCGGCGCATCACCGAGCAACAGATCGGGCCAGCACCCGTCGGTCAATCCGAGTGGCAGCCCCGGCATCCACTCCGCCGTGCCGTGCATCCCAACGTGGACGATGGCATCCGCGCGCCAGCGTTGCGTCAGCCAGCGATAGAACGCCACATATTGATGGTGCGGCGTGAAATCGCGGTCGAACAACAGGCGCATCGGATCGCCGGGAACACCCATCGGTGGTTGGACCGCGACGATCACATTGCCAAAGGAGAGGGTATCCAGGCGAATGGCGTCGCGTCCGCGCGGCGCAATCTCACCAGGAGGCATGCCCCATTTGCGGTCGATTCGCTCCGCATGATCGGCAGGCACGATTGCGTGATACTCCGCCAGCGGCACGGCAGTGCGCGTAGGAACAACCGTGGGCGTCTCTTCCGCCGTATCGAGGGTTGCAATCTGCTGCGCCAGTTCCTCGGCAGTCGCCGGAACACCTTCCACCCGATACCCTTCGGCTGCGAGGCGGCGCAGGATCGCGTGCAATGTGGCAGGCACGTCGAGAAGTGCGGCTGTGCCGAGTTTCCCCATGCCGGGCGGGAAGTTATAGATCACCAACGCCACCCGCTTCTCTGCATTCGCCTTGCGCCGCAACCGCACCCATCCGGCAGCCAGTCGCGCCGCGCGCGCCAGACGATCGGGAGTAGCGACGATGCGCTGATCGCGGATTGCGCCGAGCGCCACGGGCGCAACACTGCCGTCCATTTCCGGCAGGTCATACATAATGACCGCCTGCATTGGCGCAACGCCGTGAGACCGCCAGTGGTCAATATCTTGCATCTGGAGCGGTTGAACGATCATGTAGGGCACGTCGATGCCCGCCAGCAGATTGACCGCCGTCTCACGGTACTGCCCTGGCTTTGTCGAACCCGCCGGTCCGCCGATAATCGGGAAGCCCATCGTGTTGATGATCAGATCGACCTTCTGCCGCGCCACCCATTCACGCACCGCCACGTGCATCTCGATGCCGCTGACGACAATCGGCAGCACCGCCATTCCCTGCGCCTCGAGCGCGTCGATCAAGTCGGCAATGTATTGCTGCCGCTGAACGATGTGTTTGCGAAAGGCGAGCAGCGCGACCAGCGGCGCTTCAGGCAGAGGAACCGAACTGCGCCGTCGTTGCTGGTTGCGATATTTCCGATACCACTTCAGATAGGCGTCGGGGTTGGCAAAGAGTTCGTCGGTGGCGGGATGGAAGCATCCCATCATCGGGATCATCCGCACCGGCGCGACATCCAGGTTCTGCCCCAGGCAATCGCGCAGGATCAGGCGCACCATCTGCGTCAGATTGTAGACATCGGGCTGGTTCCAGTAGATATTGACGCTCAGCCAGGTGCGGAAGTCCTTCAGTTTGGGCGGCATAAGCGGCAGCAGTTTCGCCGTGATTTTGGTCAGTTTCGTGTAGGCGTAGAGGGTATCTTCCTCGCGTCCGCGCGTCATCAGGCGGAGCACTGCCTGCATCGGCTTGGGCATAGAGGCGCGTCCGCCGTTCTGCACCCGATACTCGCCAACGCGCGTCAGCGCCATCACTTCGGGCATGCTCTCGAAAGCGAAGACGATCTTTGGATCGGCATGCTCGATCTGCTCCTTCAGCCACTGCGCCTGTTCGCGCATGTTGATGAGCGTGATGAAAAGAACGTCCGCCTGGGCGATGGCGTCCGCCAGCGCCGGATCGCGTCGCTCAACGTGCCCGTCGTGGAAGCGCAACAGGCGCACGGCAACCCCCGCATCGCGCAGGTTGCGTTCGACTTCCTCCCAGATATGAGCGTTGAACCGCTCCATGCCGAGAATGAAGGTGAGCGTTTTCATAAGCGTTCCTCGCCGAAAGATCGTGACAGGCAGTGCGTGATTTCAGTATAGCGACGCATGGCAAACGGTGCAGTGCGCCGGTGGAGAAGAGCCGCGTATCATTGGTTAAGAAAACGCAACCGTTTTTGGAGGATGATTGTGTGCGGGTGTTGAAGAAGGCATGTAGAGGGTTTGTATGGCGAATCGTGAAGAGACGATTGCGGTATAATCCTCAGCGTTACCGGCATATCTTTCTTCCCTACACATGTGCAAAGGTATCCGAGCATGACGTCGTTCAACGGTCTGGGCATGCACCTGGGCAATCTGGCGCGCCTGTCGCAGGCGCGGACTCGCTCGATCAGTCCGGAGAACTTCACCGGCGAAAAGGGTCAAGGCGGAATGGCGACCGATGGAACTGGCGCGGCATGCGCCCGCGATCTGGGGATCGGCTGGAAAATTTCGCCATCGATCCGCATTGCGCCCGGCGAAACGCGAACCCTTGCCGATGTGCGGGGGTCGGGTGCGATTCAGCATATCTGGATGACGCTGACCGGTCACTGGCGCCACAGTATTCTGCGCATCTATTGGGACGACCAGGACACGCCATCGGTCGAATGCCCGGCGGGCGACTTCTTTGCCTGCGGTTGGGGACAGTACGCGCAGATCAGTTCGCTGGCAGTGTGCGTGAACCCTGGCAGTGCGTTCAATTGTTACTGGGAGATGCCCTACCGCAAAGGGTTTCGCATAACGATGACGAATATCGCCGCCCAAGAAATGACGCTCTACTACCAGATCACGTTTACCGAAACTGATGTGTCCGACGATGTGGCATACTTCCACGCACAGTTCCGGCGCGTCAACCCGTTGCCCTACAAACAGGTCTACACCATCCTCGACGGTGTGCGCGGGCAGGGGCAATACGTCGGCACGTATCTGGCGTGGGGAGTCAACAACAACGGTTGGTGGGGCGAAGGCGAGATCAAGTTCTACCTCGACGGTGACGACGAATACCCAACGATTTGCGGCACCGGCACGGAAGACTACTTTTGCGGTTCGTACAATTTCGATGTTGGCAAAGAGCACGGCGGCTACCGCGAATTTACGACCCCCTACTCCGGGCTGGCGCAGGTCATCCGCCCCGATGGTCTTTATCGCTCGCAGATGCGCTTCAGCATGTACCGCTGGCATATTACCGATCCCATCCGTTTCGCGCGCGATCTGCGGGTGACGATTCAGGCGCTTGGCTGGCGCAGCGGCGGACGGTATCTGCCGTTGCAGGATGATATTGCATCGGTGGCATACTGGTATCAGACGTTGCCGACAGCGCCATTCCCTCCACTTCCCGATGCGGATTACCTTGAGGTGATATAATGGAAGACCATCAATCAGGAAATGGCTTGATGGCAGGTATCATCGTCGGCGCCTTTGTGGGCGCGGCAGCGGCGACCGTTGCACTACGGCGGCGTTTCCCTGCCGGTCCGGGGAGCGATGAGCGCGCCCTGGAACTCCCCCCGCCCGACGACGCGACGCTGGCGACGGCGCGCACCGAAGCGGCGGCGATTGTGGCGCGGTTACGCAGCGCATTTCCGAATCTCACGCAGATTGAAGAGGAATAGCGAAAAGAACATGGTATACTGCGGGGCGATTCTGAAAAGGAGCGCATAACACCATGAACACTGGTCTGTTCGACGATGACATGAAGCGCCGTCTGCTGGTCGGACTGCTCAGCCTGCTGCTGACCACTCTGGCGGCGCGCCTTGCGGTGTACATTGCCGATCTCATTCTGGGACCGGAGGAACGATCAGAGGCGTGAGCGCGTAACGAATTTTTTCGGAAAGCGCGTAGCGCAGTTCTTTCCGTACAGTCGGGGCGCCGCAAAAAGGCGCGCAATATTATGACGATTGCGCTGTCGTTTCTGCCAGCATGCGTTCGCGGTAGTATCCCCAATACTTCTCCGGCATCAGTGCGGCAATCCGCAGCATCATTTCATCGGTGAGTTCACTCATCCGATCAAAAGGAATCTTGTCGCCTTCGACCTGCGGGTGATATGGCTTGCCAAACCGCACCCGCACCGGGCTGCGCCGCAGAATGCCGCCAAATCCGGCTTCTGTGCCCCAGATGGCGACCGGCACAATCGGGCAACCGGAGCGGACCGCCAGGCGCACCGCTCCGCCGCGTCCCTGCTGCAACTGCTTTGTATCGCTGCGATGACCTTCCGGGAACATGATCAGAACGGCGCCCTGTTTGAGCGCTTCTTCAGCGGCTTCGAGCGCCGCCAGGTCGCGTTGCCCACGCCGGATCGGAATAACGTGCATGGTGCGGAACCACCACGCCGTAATGGGGTGTTGAAACAGCTCAACCTTGGCGACCCACCAGGGACGATGCGAGAGCGGCAACGATGCGCCGATGACGAGAATGTCGCTCCAGTGCAGGTGATTCACTGCCAGGATCATCCCCTGCGGGCGCGGCGGTAGATTCTCGCGTCCTTCGATTTTCCAGTTGGACCATATCAACCGCAAGAGATTGAGCGGAATCCAGAGCAACAGATAGAAGAATAGATCGAGCACAGCGATCTCCTTCACGCATCGATTTCTGCGTTATGCATCGAACGGTAGACGTGGACAATACCGAATTCGGACCAGCCTTGACCCCCTTTGTTCTGCAACCCTCTCGCCTCTTGCCTTGCGCTTCACCCCACCCCCAGGCGCAGGGAATAGACCAGTTGCCCCCCCAGCCACCCGGTCAGCACGACAAGCGCCGCGCCGATGGCGAGTCGCGCCAGGTATCCACGCCGTATCCTGGCATCATCCAGGATCGTGGGATTCCGACGCCGGGCTTGCCACGCCTGCCAGTAGACAACCATCACCGCCACGCCTGACAGTGCATGGGCATTGACCCACACCAGCGCATCATCGCGTGGACGCACGGGATCGAACACCTGCCGCGCCGCATCGATCGTTCCACTGGCAACTGCGGGGAGAAGCAGCAACCACCCCAACCACAAGCAGTGATACGCCGCCGTTTCCAGCGTTCGGTCGCCACGCCAGAGGTAGAGCGCCGTCATGATCGCATTGCCGAGCAACAGGCCAATCGGCAGATGAACAGTGAATGGGTGCAACGGAGACATATCAGTTCGCATCCAGAGCGCAGGTTCATTATACCATGCGTCCCGGTGCAGGAAGCGTTACCGAGCCACGATCCCCAACCAGACGGCATACGGCGCCGGACGCATGGCCGCCTCCGCCATAATTGTGGCGTTTCTGCGGCGAGGATCACTGCTGATCACTGTGACCGTGGTGCGCAGGCGCGCGCCCTGCGGTGGACCCTGCCAGCGATAGGCGAGCCTGAGCGTGGCGCTGTCGCCCGGCGCTACGGTTCCCCGATCCGGCGCCACTTCCAGCCACCCCTCCGGGCTGAACTGCGGTCGGAACTCGATGGCAAGCCCTGGTGTGACAGGGGTATCGGCGCCACATCCGATCCGCTGAACCTGATTCATGGTCTTCTGAACGCCAACGCTCAAGCGCTCCGGGAGCGCGCTGAGGTCGGCGTACTGAAACACAATCCGTCCATCACGATGGAGAAGCGCCTGAAACGTGTATCTCTGATCCGGCGGACCCTGCGCCAATGGCACATCCTCGAAACTGACGACGAATGTTGCGTTGCTGTTGACGGTTCCGTACCGCACCTGCCCGCCACGCGCGGGATCAAGGTCGGCGCGGAAGGGCGCCAGCAGGTAGAAGAATGCTTCGCTCCCCGGCAAACAACGTTCGACCAGACCGGTATATGAGGAGGGCCAACCAAACGAAAGCGTCCCATCCGATGTGACCGACGTTTCAGTGACGGTGAGGGTGTAGAGTGGAAAGTCGAAGCCCAGGGGGATGTTGTCGATCCGGGTTGTATCGGTCAATTCGAGCGTCGGCGCATCAACGGGCAGGTCGATCCACTGATAGACCGGTCCGCCTGGCTCATCACTGCGATAGACCCCGAATGGCGCATATCCGACGCTGGCTTCAAAAGTCAAAGGACGGGTACCGGTATTGGTTATCGTTACGGTTTGCTCGACGGTGGTGTTGAAATCGAGCGTAGCCGTCACATGGTCGGTCGAAAGGGTCAAATGCGGCGCATCGAGCAATAATCCAAAATCGACCGATCCGCTCACCGGTACAGTAATCACACGCTGCTGCGGCGCATACGAGAGTGCGGACGCCGTCAACGTGTAAACGCCCGACGGCAGGATGAGAGCGTATGATCCGTCATTGGAAGTAGGCGTGCTGGCGCCGCCGCTGACGCTGACTGTCGCGCGCAGCGCTTCGCCGGTCTCGGCATCGCGCACAATGCCGCCGACGATGGTTCCCGAAGCGATCACATTCATGGTCACCTCAACGGTCGCTGGCGGTTGGGTCAGATCACCGGCATATATCTGAATGCGCGCAGTATAGGTCCCCGGCGCAGCAACGCCGTTGGAGTCGAACGTCACGTCCAGCGTTGCATTCTGACCAGGATTGAGCGTTACCGTCGTCGGTGAAAGGCGCAGCCACGGCACATCGACGCGCGCTCGCGCAACCGCCGCATGGGCGTCGATCAAGCCCCAACCATACACATGATTGCCGCCGCCGGATACGACGCCACACTGTTCATCGGCTATTCTGCGCGCTGTGTCGCGCAGGATGGCGTAGGTCGACTCAAAATCGCCGATCAGAGCCGGGTTTGCCGAATAGAGCAGTGCCACAACCCCGGCAACGTGGGGGGCTGCCATCGATGTGCCGCGCAGAGTGGCATACCCGTCACTGAGGTGTGTTGAGTAGATGCCGCCCTCCCCCGGAGCGACGAAGTCCGGCTTCATGCGACCATCGGCAGTCGGACCACGCAGGCTGAACGGGGCGATGGCGTCGTTGCGGTCGGTGGCGCCAACAGCGACGACATCGGCATAGTCGCCGGGGGATGCGATTGAGCGACAGACGCCCATGCCGTTGCCTGCCGCAAAAACGGGAAAGATGCCGGCCGCGCGCCAGGCGGCGGTATATCCGGCATACCACGGGTCGTTGCCGCCGCCCGCCCACGAGTTGTTGACGATCAACGGGCGCAGATCGGGGCGCGGATTGCGGTCGTGGAGGTCAGTCGGCGCCAGGACCCACTGCGCGGCGGCGATCAGGTCACTTTCGTTGCAGAATGATCCTTCACACCCCTGCGCAGCAATCCAGCGCGCGCCGGGAGCAACGCCAAACCGCTCGCCTCCGATGCGCCTGCCGACCATGATACCGATGGTATGCGTTCCATGACCGCTCTGATCGTTCGGCGCAGGGAATGCCCCTTGCGGATCGTACCAGTTGTAGTTGTGGTCGTATGCGCCGTTGCCGAGCGCACCGCGATACTGATCGCGCAGCGCCGGATGACTGAAAAGCCCGCCGGTATCGATGGAGGCGACCGTCACGCCCTGACCGGTGATGCCAAACTCGTTCCACACACGATCTGCGCGGATGGCGCGAATATTCCAGCACATCGGATTGCCGTCTGCGCTACAGCGCGTATCGAGGCTGGACGGCAGCGTTTGCAGCGCGACCATGATACTTGCGTCGGCGCGCACCAGAGCAACGTCAGCGCGCTGCTCCAGCGCCTGCGCATCGGCGAGCGCACCTTCCACCTGAATGGCGTTGACGACCCAGAACGGTCGATAGGTCAGACCGCGCGCCGTCAACTCGGCGCGCAGGGTGCGTTGTGTGCGTTCAGCGTGTTCTACCAGCGTTCGGTAGACGAAGCGCCCACGTTCTGACCAGTCGGTGATGCCATATGCGCTGCTCAGGTCCGCCTGATCGCGCAAATAGATAATGAACGAACCCTGCGCTGCGGGTTCGTCGAGTTGCGCCGCCAGACGCGGATCGAGCGTGTGATCTTGCTGCGGCAGAGGGACGCTTGCGGGACCGATTGCATGCGCCATCGCCAACAACGGCTGCGCGCGCGCTTCATAGAGCAACGCTGTGACAGTCGTCGAACCGAGGTTGGTGATCGTCAGTGGTCGCGTGACCTGTTGACCCAATGGCAACGTTTCGCTGATCGTGATCGGAGAGGCTGTGAGAATGCCTGTTGCCTGAATGGTGAATCTGTCAGTCGGAACGATGAGCGCTGCAATCAACAGAAACGCAGCGATGAACAGGCGTAGACTGGCAGCGCGACCCGACATGAGACGATCCTGACGCGAGAATGATGGTGTCGAGCGCGATCAGCATACCATCTGGAGAGGAAAAGTGTCAAGAAATCGTTTCTGAAAATATCGTAATACGGTTAACCGGAGCACTTAACAATTTCTGGCTGTGTTCTTAACCCGCTTCAGAGTATAATCGCACCGAGCCAAAGTCTCTCCAGAAGATGACCGCTCTCACTGCCGGCGGATTCGTTGTGGTTGGGGCAGGTCTGCAACCGACCCCCATGGTGATCACCGTGATCTCCGTGGCTATTCGAGCAGTGAAAAGCGCCGATGGTCGTGGTCTCAGACCAGCCCGACGGTGATCACCGTATCGCAAGACAAGAGAAGGAGGAAGGAGAAAAGTTCGTATGGTTCTATCCCGCCATCACCCACCGATGACGCTGCGCCTGCTGCTGGCGCTGACCACGCTGGCGCTTCTGCTCACCAGCGCACTCGTTGCGCCGCAGCGCGCCGCCGCTACGACGACGATCATCACCCAGTGGACGTTCAACTCAAACCCACCTGACGGCAATACCGCCACCGGCACGACCATCCCAGCCATCGGCAGCGGGACGGCGTCGCTTGTCGGCGGCACAACCGCCACCTTCGCTAGCGGGGATGCCAGCGGTGGCAGCACCGACCCGAATACCGGCGATGACTCGGCGTGGAACACGACCACCTACGCCCCCCAGGGAACCGAAGACCGGCAGCGCGGCGCGCAGTTCGCAGTCAGTACCGTGGGCTATGAGAACATCTCGTTCAGTTTCGACCTGCGCCACAGCAACACCGCCGCCAATGCCGTCGCCCTCCTCTATTCGACCGATGGCGGTATGACGTTCAGCGAAGCCACAACGTTCACGGCGACGGCTGGCGATGCGTGGTTCAACAATCGCGCGTTCGATTTCAGCGGCATCCCGGCGCTCAACAACAATCCCAACGTCGTCTTTCGCGTGGTCGCCGCGTTTGCGTCTGGAAGCAGCGTCTATGCCCCGTCTAATCCAGGAAGCACCTATGGAACAAGCGGCACGTTGCGCTTCGATATGGTGACGGTGCGCGGCAATCCGATCAGCAGCGCCACACCAACCCCTTCGCCAACGCCGGAACCGACGCCGACTCCCGTCGCGTGCAGCGCCCCCGACACGCCGATCAATCAGGTGCAGGGGAATGGCGCCACCACACCCTTGAGCGGCACAGTCGTCACCATCCAGGGCGTGGTCGTCGGCGACTATGAGGGGCCTGCTCCCAACCTGCGCGGCTTCTACCTCCAGGAGATCGCCCAGGTCGATGCCAACCCGCTCACTTCTGAGGGCGTCTTTGTCTTCAACGGCAACACCAACGCCGTCAGCCTCGGTCAGGTCGTCCAGGTCACCGGCGCCGCCACCGAGTTCCAGGACCAGACCCAGATCGGCAATGTGACCGCCATCGAGTTCTGCGGCGGAACCGCCACAGTCGCTCCGGTCGATGTCGTGATGCCCTTCCCCAGCGCCGATTACCTCGAACGCTACGAGGGGATGCTGGTGCGCTTCCCGCAGACCCTCTATGTGACCGAGCACTTCCAGCTCGGGCGCTTCGGACAGGTCGTCATGAGTTCGGACGCGCGCCTGCGTCAGCCGACTGACGTCGTCGATCCCGGTCCGGCGGCGCTGGCATTGCAGGCTGCCAATGACCTCAATCGCATCATCGTCGATGACGAACTCAACAACCAGAACCCCGATCCGATCCGCTTCGGACGCGGCGGCAACCCGCTTAGCGCCGGCAATACGCTGCGCGGCGGCGATACTGCGACCGGCATCGTCGGCGTGCTGACCTACACCTGGGCTGGCAACCCCGCCAGCGGCAACGCCTATCGCCTGCGTCCAATCAACGCGCTCGGCGGCGGCGCGCCCAACTTCGTCGCTGCCAATCCGCGCCCCGACCTGCCGCCCGCTGTCGGCGGCGACCTGCGCGTGGCGGCGTTCAATGTGCTCAACTACTTCAACACGTTCAGTGGGTGCACCTTTGGCGTCGGTGGACCCCCCGCCGACTGTCGCGGCGCGGAGAACGCGACCGAGTTTACGCGCCAGAATGCCAAACTGATCCCGGCGTTGCTGCGCCTCGACGCCGATGTGCTCGGATTGATCGAAATCGAGAATGACGGGTACGGGCCAACGAGCGCGCTGGCGGAATTGGTCAACCGCCTGAATGCCGCCACCGCGCCGGGAACGTATGCCTTCATCGATGTCGATGCTGCCACCGGGCAGACGAATGCGCTCGGCACAGATGCGATCAAGGTGGCGATCCTCTACAAACCTGCCGTGGTCACTCCGGTGGGTCAGACCGCCGCACTCAACACGGTGGCGTTCGTGAACGGCGGCGACAGCGCGCCGCGCAACCGACCGGCGCTGGCGCAGACCTTCCGCCACCGCGCCACTGGCGAGGATGTGACGGTGGTAGTGAACCACTTCAAGTCGAAGGGCAGTCCGTGCGACGCGCCCGACGCGGGGGATGGCGCGGGGAACTGCAACATCGTGCGCCGCAACGCGGCGCAAGAACTGGTCGCGTGGCTGGCAGGGAACCCGACCGGAACCGGGGACAACGACATCCTGATTCTGGGCGACTTGAATTCCTACGCGCAGGAGGACCCGATAGACGTGCTGCGCGCAGCGGGGTACACCGACCTGGCGCAAACGTTCATTGGCGACGAGGCGTACTCCTACGTATTCAACGGGCAGTGGGGGTATCTGGACTATGCGTTGGCGTCGCCGTCGGCGCTGGCGAAGGTGAGTGGGGTGGTGGAGTACCACATCAATGCCGACGAGCCGAGCGTGCTGGACTACAACACGAACTTCAAGAGCGCGGGGCAGCAGGTGAGCCTGTTTGCGACAGACCAGTACCGCACCTCGGACCACGACCCGATCCTGGTTGGGTTGAACCTGAACGATCCGATTGCGCTTTCGGCAGTGGCGACCTTCGGCGCAGATCGCGGGATCACCGGCGCCGAGATTATCGATATTCGTGGCGATCGTGCCGTGTTGAGCAACGCCGATGCGGGCACAGTGTACGTTCTCGACACCACCGATCTGCTCAACATCCGGGTGCTGGCGACTGTTACCGGACTGACCGGGTTGAACGCTGTCGCCATTCATCCGACGCAGGATTACTTCCTGGCAGTCGCCGGTTCGGCAGCGCCTGCGGCTGCGCCGCTCAATGGCGCCGTCTTCGCCTACCGATTGGACGGCACAATCATTGCCAGCGCGACTACGGGCATCCAGCCCGACTCGGTCGCCATCTCGCCAAACGGGCAGTACGCGGTGATTGCCAATGAAGCCGAAGGATTTGCCGTCGGCGACAATGGCGGGCCCGGTTCACTGACGGTGGTGAACCTGAGCGGTTTCGACCCGGACAGCTCAACGTCGCTGAGCGTGGCACAGATCGCGCTGCCGTCGCTGGCGAGCACACCCGGTTTCACGCTCAACCGCACCGATGACATTGCCCGGTTGCCGATTGACAACACACCGGCGACGCTGGAGCCGGAGTCGGTCACGTTCTCCGCCGATAGCCAGTACGCTTACATTTCGCTCCAGGAGAACAACGGCGTAGCGCGCCTCAACCTTGTGGACAATAGCCTGACGTTCTTTGGGCTTGGGCAGGCGACTCACGTGTTTGATACGGTCAACGGTGGAGGCTTCAATCCGACCCGATTGTTAAGCCTGTTCCGCGAGCCGGATGGCATTGCGTTCATCGAGATCGGCGGCAACGGCTACGTTGTCACGGCGGACGAAGGCGACACCCGCGACGACGTTCCATCCGGCGCAATCAGCGGGCGGGTGCGCGGCGGACGCACAGTGAGCGTCTTCGACGCGACAACCGGCGCGCTGGTCGGCGATAGCGGCAATCAGATCGACGCGCTGGCAGCGCGGTATGGCATCTATCCCGATAGCCGCAGTGATCGCGGCGGCGCTGAGCCGGAGGTGCTGGACGCAAACGTCTTCGGCGGGCGTGTCATTGTTGCTGTTGGTCTGGAGCGCGCCAATGCTATCGCGCTGGTGGACATCACCAACCCGGCGGCGCCAAACGTCTTCCAGATCATCCCTGCCGGCGCAGCGCCTGAAGGGGTCAAACTGGTCGAACGCAACGGCACACTGTACGCGCTGGCAGCCAACGAAGCCAGCAACACGCTGACGGTGGCGCGCGCGCCGCTCGGTGACGTGCTCTTCACTCAGACATACACCGAAGAGACGCCGCTCGCGCTCCACGATCCATTTGTGATTGACCCGGACTCAGCGCCGGTCACGGTAACGCTGAGCCTTTCTCCGGCGACTGCGGGAACGCTCAATACCGCTGCGCTCAACGGTACACCTGCCGTTGTGAACGCGGCGCTGGCGAACCTTGTCTTCACGCCGGCGCCGAACAACGCCGGTCCGGTGACGATCACCGTCAATGCTACCGATGGACGGACCGAAACCGGTGGACTTATTCTATTGAGCGGCATTCCCACACCGCCGGTTACAACCGCCAGCGTCAGCGGACCGACCACGCCGCGCTGCCCGGCGGACTGCTTCTTCGGCAGCGCGACCGTCTCCCTGACGACCGATGAACCGGCGACGACGCAGTATCGGGTGAATGGCGGTTCGTGGCAGACGTACACAGCACCTTTCGCAATTACAACCGAAGGAACAAACCTGGTCGAGTTCTTCTCGACCGACGAGTGGGGCGCAGCTGAGAGCGTAAAGTCGATCACGGTGAAGGTTACAACCTTCCCGGCAACCGGCATCCTCGACGCCTTCAATCGCGCGAACGGGCGGCTTGGTCGCAGCTGGACCGGTGCGACGCAACTCGACCAGTATCGTATCGCCGGGAACCAGGTCGATGTCGAGAAAGGTGGCGCGGTGCTGTGGAGGACACAGTTCGGCAACGATCAGGAAGCGTTTTTCACGCTGACGAGCATCGACCCGAACAGCCCGCATCACACGCTGTTGCTGAAGGGGCGCGGCACGAACGCAACGCAGGGCGCCATTCTGGTTTCCTACGATGCAGTGAATCGCCAGATCGTGGTCGAGGCGCTTCAGCCAGGGCAGGGATGGCGCACGGTGCGCATCTTCCCGAACATCACGCTCAACGCGGGAGATGTGCTCGGCGCGCGCGCGCTGACGGACGGCTCGGTGCGGGTCTACGTCAATTGTGAACTGATCGGCGTGGCCGACACAACCACCGTAGTTGGCAACTTGTATGTCAACCGCGGCGGTCGCATTGGTCTGTTCTACCACCAGGCAAGTAACGCGACGCTCGACGATTTCGGCGGCGGCAATCGGTAGGAGGGCCCACGGATAGGGGCAACCAATGGTTTGGTCGTGATGCCCCGTCACATCCGTTCGTTCGGGTAGGGGCAGGTCCCCGTGCCTGCCCCGAATTGGTCCTCGCCAGAGCACGGCGCTCCAGGTTGGGGCGCCCACAGGGGGTTGCTCCGACCATAACCGAACCCGGATCAGGGCGCCCACAGGGGGTAGCCCAAACAATAAGACAATCACAGGAAGGCGAACCGAATTTGTCGTTGCCGGATGTCGTCCATCGGTTGAAGACGATGACAACCAAATTGTATGCGGATGGTGTTCGACAATCGGGTTGGCCGCCGTTTCGCAGTCGTCTGTGGCAACGCAATTATCATGAACATATTATCCGAGACGACAATGAGTTAAGCCGTATCCAGCAAGACATCCTGGATAATCCTGCGCGCTGGGACGTTGACCGTGAGAGTCCGGCGGCTGTGACTCCAGAGCCAAAATGTAGACGGGAGCAATAATCGCGCTACCGTCTGACAACTCCCGCCTGTTCCTCCGTCAGTCGGCGCCGTTTGCGCCACCGGGCAGGGTAAGTATAGAATGTAATCTATCGCTAGCCATCGAGTATTAAGGTACGGGGATGATAGATAGAATCGTAGTTGATCCGAATATTCACTTCGGTAAGCCGTGTGTGGCAGGCACACGGATCACAGTCCAAAGCGTCCTCGAACTGCTTGATGCAGGGCTTTCGTTTAACGAGATTATTCAAAATTACTACCCGGACCTTCAGATTGATGATATCCGGGCGTGTATCCGATATGCTATCGCCCTCGTAGCGGCTGAGGATGTTCGTCTTACGACTACATCGGCATGAAATTTCTGCTCGATCAGGACGTATATGCAGTTACTGCCCGCTTTCTCAGCAGTTTGGGACCCGATGTCGTTCCTGTGTCTCACATTGGACTTTCGCAGGCTCGCGATGAAGACTTGCTCAAGACCGCTCAAGAGCAGAACCGGATATTTGTGACGCGTGAGCGGGACTTTGGCAATCTTGTGTTTGTCAAAGCATTGGGTGCAGGAGTCCTGTACCTTCGCATATCGCCCTCTACGCAGAATGCCGTTCACAATGAACTCGAAAGGGTCTTGAACACATATCCCGAAGAAGAGTTGAAAAAAGCGTTTGTGGTCATCGAGCCGGATGGGTACCGATTCAGAAGACTTCCAAAAGAGGGTTTGAAACATTAACACATCACCAACACTCCGCTTACGCTCCTCTAACACTCTCCCGTTATAGAATCTCATGTCATTCCCCGACAAACCGATACGCGATCCGGTAAGGAGGCACAACTATGCACGTCCAACCATTGGGCGATCGGGTAGTTGTCAAGCCCAAACCAAAAGAAGAAAAGACCAAGGGCGGTGTCATCCTGCCTGATACAGCAACGAAAGAGCGCCCCATGCAGGGCGAAGTCATTGCAGTGGGACCGGGGCGGCGCACCGATGACGGGAAGCTGATTCCGGTGAGTGTCGAGGTCGGTCAGCAGGTTCTGTTTGCCAAATATTCCGGCACCGAGTTCAAGATTGACGACGAGGAATATCTGATACTCCAGGAACGCGATCTGCTTGGCATTATCCAGGAGGCATAGTCTATGGCGAAACAGATTATCTTCAACGAGCAGGCGCGCGCAGCGCTCAAGCATGGTGTCGATACCATGGCGCTCGCTGTCAAGACCACCCTCGGACCGCGCGGGCGCAATGTGGCGATGGGGAAGAAATGGGGTTCTCCGGCGGTGACCCACGATGGCGTAACCGTTGCCAAGGAAGTCGAGCTGAAGGACCCCTTCGAGAATATGGGCGCCCAATTGCTCAAGGAAGCCGCCAGCAAAACGAACGATGTCGCCGGAGACGGCACGACGACCGCAACCGTCCTGGCGCAGGCGATGATCGATGAAGGGCTGAAACTGGTGGCAGCCGGCGCTAATCCTATGATCCTCAAACGCGGTCTCGACAAGGGACGCGAGGCTCTGGTGGCGCGCATTAAAGAGCAAGCCATCTCGTTGAAGAGCCGTGACGAAATCCGCCAGGTGGCGACGATCTCTGCGCAGGACCCAGAGATCGGCGAGTTGCTGGCGACAATCATGGACAAGATCGGGCACGACGGCGTTGTGACGATTGAAGAGGGCAAAGGCACAACGCTGGAGTACGAACTGGTCGAGGGTATGCAGTTCGACCGCGGCTACATCTCACCCTACTTCGTCACCGACTCGAGCCGCATGGAGGCAGTGATCGACGAGCCGTACATCCTGATCACCGACAAGAAAATCAGCGCTGTTAATGATCTGCTTCCCGTCCTTGAAGCCGTACTGGCGACCGGCAAAAAAGACCTGGTGATCATCGCCGAGGATGTCGATGGCGAAGCACTGGCGACACTGGTGGTCAACAAGATGCGCGGTACGCTGAACCCGCTGGCAGTGAAAGCCCCCGGCTTTGGTGATCGCCGCAAAGCCATGCTCCAGGACATCGCCATCCTGACCGGCGGCACGCTCATCAGCGAAGAAGTCGGGCGCAAACTCGATAGCGCCAAAGTGCAGGACCTTGGCCGCGCCCGCCGGGTGAAGTCGGACAAGGACAATACCGTCATTGTTGAAGGGTTTGGCGACAAGCAGGCGATCCAGGCGCGCATCAGGCAACTGAAGCAGCAGATCGAAACCACAACGTCGGACTATGACCGCGAGAAGTTGCAGGAGCGCGTTGCCAAGCTGTCGGGCGGCGTGGCGGTGATCAAAGTCGGCGCACCGACCGAACCGGCGCTAAAGGAGCGCAAGGCGCGCGTCGAGGACGCGCTGAACGCAACCCGCGCGGCAGTTGAGGAGGGCATTGTGCCTGGCGGCGGCGTTGCGCTGCTGAATGCCATTTCAGCGCTCGATAACGTCCAGACGCAGTTCGAGGAAGAGCGCATGGCATTGAACGTGTTGCGGCGTGCGCTGGAAGAGCCGCTGCGCCAGCTGGCGATCAACGCCGGTGAGGATGGCTCAGTGGTAGTGAATCAGGTGCGAACCTTGCAGCGTGAGCACAATAATCCGCACTACGGGTTTGATGTGATGACCGGCAACTATGTCGATCTGATGCAGGCAGGCATCATCGACCCGGCGAAAGTTGTGCGCAGCGCGCTGGAGAACGCCGTCAGCGTCGCAGGCATCGTCCTGACAACCGATGCGCTGATTACCGAAGCGCCGGAGCCGAAGAAGAACGGCGCACGCACGCCGTCGATGCCGGATGAGGAGTTCTAAAGTCGAACATTTCTGCTCTGAGCCGTATGTGAAGGCCGGAGAGCGCGGCGCTCTCCGGCTCTTTTATTTCTGTTTGCCTATATTCGCCGCGCGGCATCATTCCACAACGTGAGCAGCAGGGGCATCGTTTTTTTTCCTCAGCCGCCTTGCTGTGTCAACCGACGCTGAAATTCCTGTACGTCTGGAGGCCAGGCGCTTTTAATATACTCCAGCACCATCCAGATCTGATCGTCGCTCAACACGGAACCAAATGCCGGCATGCCGCTGACGTACCCTTGCGGAGCAACGCTTTGCCCGCCTTCCTTTGTTATGCGAAACAGGAAGTCATCGGGATGGTGCCAGGTGTGACCCGTTGCATCATGCGGCGGCGCCGGCATGCTGCCGTTGGGTAAGGGTTGTCGCCAGTTTGGTTGCCCTTCGAGATTGACCCCGTGGCAACTGGCGCAGTACGTGACATACAACTCTCGTCCTTCACGGTTTCTGGCAGAACTGATCGGAGCATCGGTCGAAGAAGAACCCCGACTCGTCAGCGCCGCTCCAACCACTACGCCGATCAGGATGAGACCAAACATCACGATGCCAGATGTCCGTTGCGATGGCAACCGTTTTTTTTGGACGCGCTTTATATGCATGGTTTTCAGATAGGCTCCCCTTTCGAGTTCACGTCCCGATCAGGCACCGATGCACCGGCAACGTAAAGGTGAAGGTTGCGCCGCGCCCCAGCCCCTCACTTTCACCCCAGATGCGCCCGCCATGCGCTTCCACCAGCGCCTTGCAGATTGTCAATCCTACCCCTGTCCCGCCGGTGGTGCGGGTCCGTGATTTGTCCACACGATAGAATCGCTCAAAGAGGTATGGCAGGTGCTCAGCGGCAATGCCCGATCCAGTATCACGAACCTGAAACCAAATAGTCCGCACGTCTGTCCAGACAGTTATGTTGACGTTTCCGCCCGCCGGAGTATGCTGAAGCGCATTGCCAAGCAGGTTGATCAACACCTGCGCCACCCGATCAGCGTCAGCCAGCGCCGGTGGCAGATCGAGCGGAAGAGTGCAGGTGAGTGCAACGCCTTTATCATCAAATTGCGGTTTCAGGCGCGCCATAGCACGATCAACCAGCGTAGCAGGCGCCATCGGCGCCAGACGGAGCGGCAGTTGCCTTGCTTCGGCGCGTGAGAGTTCCTGCAAGTCGGCGACCAGTCGCCGCAGCCGTCCCACCTCATCGAGAATAAGCGCCCACGTCTCACCATTGGCAGTCACCACGCCATCCAGCACACCTTCGGCATACCCTTCGATTGTCGCCAGCGGTGTGCGCAACTCGTGAGCAACGTCGCCGATAAGCGCCACCCGACGACGCTCGGCGTGTTCCAGGGTTTCCGCCATCAGATTGAACTGCTGCGCCAGTGCAGCAAGTTCCTCGCTGCCGGCTGGCGACACACGTTCGTGATAGTGCCCGGCTGCAATCCGCTGACTGGCACGCAGCAGATCCTGGATCGGCAGCGCCACCCGGCGCGATACCACCAGACTGACCGCGACTGCAACTCCAATCGCCGCTCCGCCGCTGATAACCAGCGCCTGAATCATAGCCGCCTCGAATACGGCATTCGTCGCGCGCTCCATTTCCGCCATCACAGGGTCGGTTGTCCATGTGGCGTCGGGTCCGAGCCAGGCGACCATCAACCGATCATGCAGGGTATGCGCCGTAAGCAGGGTAACAGCCAGCAGGGTGACTGCGCCGGCAACAATGACCAGCACATGCGCCAGAAAGAGGCGTCCATACAATCCACGGAACCTGGACAGCGTCATCACGATGCGTCTCCAAACCGATAGCCTATGCCGCGCACCGTCATGATGAACGTCGGTCGCGTCGGATCATCCCCCAGTTTCTTCCGCAGATTGGCGATATGCACATCGATAACGTGATCATCGCCAAAGTAGTCGTTGCCCCATACCCGCTCGATCAATTGCGCGCGGGTAAAAACACGACCAGGCGCCGAAGCCAGGACGCTGAGCAATGCATACTCCAGATTGGTCAGTTTGAGCGGCTCGCCCGCAAGCAACGCTTCATGACGGGCAACATCAATCGTCAGCGGTCCAGACTGCACCAACAGCGGCGCCGGCTCGTCGTCAGCATGGCGGGGACGACGAAACATCGCACGTACCCGCGCTACCAGTTCGCGCGGTGAGAACGGCTTGGTGAGGTAGTCGTCGGCCCCGATCTCCAGCCCGACGACGCGATCCATCTCCTCGGCTTTCGCCGTTAGCATCAGCACGTAGGCATCCGAGAATGTGCGCAGCCTGTGGCATACTTCTAGCCCATCAATGCCAGGCAGCATCAGATCAAGGATGATCAGGTCCGGTTGTTCGCTGCGCGCCAGGCTCAGTGCCTGTACACCATCACGCGCCTGCACGATGCGAAATCCTTCGCGTTCCAGGTAGCCGCGCAACAAATTGCGCAGACGATCTTCGTCTTCGACGATCAACAACGTTCTTGCTATCATTATTGTTACTGGCTTCAGAAATCCTTCGCGGCACTATTTGTTGGTATCCTCGATACCATACCACGCTTTAAGCCAGGTTCGCATTTGGGCGATTTCTGCGTCCTGCGCCGCAATGATGGACTGCGCCAGATCCCTGATTTCCTGGCGCTCCGCACGCTGAAGCGCATCGCGTGCCATGGCGATGGCGCCTTCGTGGTGTGGAATCATCGCTTCGATAAAACGCCGATCGAACGGCGCCGGTCCATCGGCGACCATCATCGGACCCATTTCCATTCCCATGCCAGCCGTTGGTGCAAGATCAGGATACCACGCCGCGCGCCACGAACGCATCTGGTCTATTTCGTTCTGCTGTGCGCTGATGATTGCCTCTGCCAACTGCCGAATTTCGGGACGTTCAGCCGATTCGAGCGCCTGCCGCGCCATAACGATGGCGCCTTCGTGATGCATGATCATGCTATCGATAAAGAGCGCATCATAGGGTGTTTCATGCATACCCGGCATCATGGTCGAATGATCCATGCCGGACATGCTCGAAGGCGTCGAAGCGCTCGATGGAGCGGTCACCGTCTGCGGCGCGCTGCTGCACGCGGTTGCCAGCGCAGCGAGAAGAACAATCAGACTGATCGATCCAATCCGTGGCATACGATATTCCTCCAGCATCGATTCTTCACGATACCGCAACAATGTACCCCATCCAGATCAAGGTATGCTCTATCCATGCTCAAGATATGGTCAAGAAATCGGCGGTGGAAGCGGTTGCGCCAAACAATTCCACAACGCGCTATCGCCGTGGTAGAATAGAGAGCATAGTCACACCGCGCGCAAGGAGGATCGATGACGACCGTCACACCATTTCCCGCTGTGCCGTCGCTACGCTCAATCGATACCGGCTGGAACTATGAGCGCTGGTCTGCTCTACCAGATGATGGCAACCGGTATGAAGTCATCGACGGAGTCCTGTTTGTGACTCCTGCGCCGAGTTTTTTTCACCAATGGATCGTTCGCCAGATCGTGCTGCTGCTGGTGGAGCAGATTGACCGTCTAGGCATTGGTCTGACCGCATGGGCGCCGATTGGTGTGCGTATGCCAGGGTGTGATCCGGTGCAACCCGACATTGTCGTTGTGCGCAATGAGGATCGCAGCATGATCTATGATCGCCGCATCAATGGCGTGCCTGCCTTAATCGTTGAGGTGTTGTCGCCATCCAATCCCGAGACCGATACAGAAATCAAACGTGCAGCATATGCGCGTGCCGGGTTGCCGGAGTACTGGATCGTGCGCCCGGCTGAGCGCGATGTCCTGGTATGCACCCGTCCCGATTCGGTTGTTGGCGATTTCCTCGAAGTCTTCACCATTGCCCCTGATGGCACGCTTTTGTCACCGACACTTCCATTCCGCGCCCAGGTCGCCGGCTTCTTCGCAGGTTCGCCGGACGAAACGCTTTAGGGACGCTTTCCTGGGGCGTGGCAGCGAGCAGACACAGAGACTTGTCCCTGTAAAGGCGGGACGTTCAGCGGCGGCGCATCCATCCTCCGGCGGATGCTGGTAATACCAATGACAATTGAAGATGCCGCATGCTTGTCATTCCGAGCGCAGCGACTTGTCATTCCGAGCGCAGCGACTTGTCATTCCGAGCGCAGCGACTTGTCATTCCGAGCGCAGCGACTTGTCATTCCGAGCGCAGCGACTTGTCATTCCGAGCGCAGCGACTTGTCATTCCGAGCGCAGCGAGGAATCTGCGCGGGTCGCGCACGACCCCTCGCGCTGCTGGGGGTGACCATGCCGGATGGTCACAGGTCATTGGTATAACACCCCCTCATCAACCGCAAACGAAGATCGTCAGCGCGGGGCGTCCGCTGGAGATCATATCGTGCAAACGAATGTCCCACCTCACTCAGGAGTATGGGCAGATCGACAGAAACTGACAGATGGTGCGCCTCATCCTCATCGGAAACAGACTCAGCATCAGCGCCCTGACAAAAGAGCAGAACAGAACCTGCGGGTAGGCGGGATGCTGCGCCCTTTGATGGGCAGCGTGGAGATACTGCCACCTCCCTGGAAGCGGTAACGCCAATTCATACGCGACTTTGATGACCTTTGTGCATGGTAGTAGAGGGAGGGAGGGTTCTATCAACAAGAGAAAGTGGTGGGCCGGGTGGGGATCGAACCCACGACCATCGGTTTAAAAGACCGCTGCTCTACCTCTGAGCTACCAGCCCGCATGGTTGGCGAACCCGCTCTTCTATTATAGCACGTTTTCCAGGTATGGAGTGGAACACGGATACGCACCGATTGAGACGGATACGCGCGGATCAGATCAGGCGCGTCACAGGAACGCCATCCCGCAATCGCGCTGTGCCTTCGGGTGCGATCCACACCGGCCCGACGCGCTCTGCAGCACAACCGCCACGCCGCCGGTCACGCCGGAGAGAAAGTTCTACTGGACGCGCCGCCTCATCCCATATAACCGTCACCTTCCTCACAGAATATACCCCCGTTTGCGCGCCACCTCTTCCTTATGCTTACGGAAGAGCACATCACGCTCAGTGCCTTTGATTTCGCGCGAATAGGTGCTCAGAATGCGCTCGACTTCGGCATCGATCTCTTCTTCGACTTTCAGATCGGCGACGATAAAATCGTAGATCGCCTTGACGCGCGCAGCCCGCCCCATCCCCGGCGGTGTGCCGCGCGGGTTCTTGTACATCAGCAGGCCGCGCTGCTCCAGTTCGTCGTGCAACCGCTCGGCGATCCGGCGGATTTTGTCTTCGCTCAGGCGCATGGCAGGCTCCTACAGTTTCACCCGACCTAACTCGGCTTCCAGACGGCGCACGAGCGTGCGCAGCGCCTTGACCCGTGCAAATCGCTTATCCTCGGCTTCGATAATCGTCCACGGCGCAGCCGGCGTCGAGGTGCGCAACAACATCTCGTCCGCTGCTGCCTCATACTGTGGCCACTTCTCGCGGTTACGCCAGTCCTCTTCGGTGAGTTTCCAGGCTTTATACGGGATCGACTGCCGTTCCTCAAAACGCCGCAACTGCTCTTCTGGACTGAGATGCAGCCAGAATTTTACGACAATTGTACCAAACTCGACCAGTTGCCGCTCGAATTCGTTAATCTCGGCATAGGCGCGCTGCCACTCCTCCGGACGGGCAAACCCCTCGACGCGCTCCACCAGCACCCTCCCGTACCACGAGCGATCAAAGACAGCAATCTGACCGCGCGGCGGCAACCGGCGCCAGAAGCGGTAAAGATAATGGTGCGCCTTATCGTCGCCGGTCGGCGCGGCAATCGCATGCACCACATAACTGCGCGGATCGAGCTTCTCGGTAATGCGCTGAATCGTTCCTCCTTTCCCGGCAGCATCCCATCCCTCGAAGACCACAACGACCGGACGCTTCTGGAGATAGACCTGAAAGCCAAGCAGTCGCAGTTTGGCTTGCAATTGGTTGAGCTTCCGGCTGTACTTTCGCGGATCGAGACGCTGGCTCAAATCGACGCGCCGGAGAATGCTGATGCCGGTTGGCAGCGGCGATACGCCGGCAGACACCCCTTCGGGTGCGCCATTGCCAGAGGTGAACATCGGGCGCGCACCGCGGGTGCGCAACACATCGAGGCTGCGACGGAAGGAGGCGCCACGCGAGTCGAGCAGTTCTTCGCGACTTTCGGCATCCACGTCGATAACCGGTCGCCTCCCAATGCGCGCCTCGAGCGCACTCAGGATCGCCTCGAACGCCGCCACGCGCGCATAGTGCCCGCAGGTCGCCGGAATGATGATCCAGGGTGCATACGGAGTATCGGTGCGGGCAATCATATCCTCGACCACATCGCGCACCCGTTCGTAGTGACGATGTTGCCACAGGTCCTCCTCGGTCACCTGCCAGGCAGTCGTTTTGTCACCAAGCAATTTCTTGAACCGACGCCCTTGCTCACGCTGTGAAATGTGCAGCCAGAACTTCAGAATCACCGCACCATCATCCGCCAGTTGGCGCTCGAATGCGCCGATATCCTCACAGCGCGCGCGCCAATCGGCGACGCTCAACTCGCCCCGCACCCGCTCACCAAGCACGTGGCGATACCACGAGCGATCAAAAATCGCAATCTGACCATAACTCGGAGTCTTCAGCCAGAAACGGTAGAGCCAGGGATACTGCATCTCATACGTGCGCGGCGGGGTGATCGAATAGACGCGCAAGCCGCGTGGATCGAGCCGGCGAGTAATAGCGCTGATGGTGCGCACCTTGGCGGCGCCAGCCCACCCCTCGAAGGCGAACAGCGCCGGAATGCGCGCTTCGAACAACGCCTGTTCCATATCGTACAGGCGCATCTGGAGATCAACGAGGCGTTGACGATAGTCGCGCTTGCTGAGCGTGAGCGTCAGATCGACCTGTTCGAGCATGCCTACATCCCCCGTTTGCGCGCAATCGCCTCACGGTACAACTGCACGTACTCTTTCGCGCTACGTTCCCACGAAAAATCCTGTGCCATCGCTGCCTGGATCATCTGCTGCATATGGTGCGGTCGGTCGAAGTAGGTGCTGATCGCCCAGCCAATGGTGTAGTAAACCGCATGGACACTCGGTTCATAGAACTTGAAGCCGGTGCCGGCGCCAGTGTGTTCATCGTACTGCTGCACAGTATCTTCCAATCCGCCGGTCGCGCGCACAATCGGCAACGTACCGTAGCGCAACGAGTACATCTGGTTCAGTCCACATGGCTCGTAGCGCGACGGCATCGCAAAAAAGTCGCTGCCCGCTTCGATCCAGTGCGACAGTTGATTGTCGTAGCCGATGAAACTGCCGACCCGACCGGGAAAGCGCACCGGCAGCAGACTGTAATACCCCTCAAGCCCTTTGTCGCCAGCGCCGAGAATGGCAAACTGCACCAGCGCATTCTGCACCAGACCCTCGATCGCGCCTGCTAGCAGGTCAAGCCCCTTCTGGTGCGCAAGACGGCTGACCACGCCGACAATCGGGATGTTGGGGTTGGGATCAAGCCCCATCCGCAATTGCAGTTCGCGTTTGCAAATTGCCTTGCCCGCCAGATTACCGGCGCTGTAGCGCGCCGGAATGAGCGGATCGGTTTCCGGATTCCACTGCGTATAATCGACGCCATTGAGAATACCGCGGTAGGCGCTGCCGCGATCATTCAGATACATCGCAAGCCCATGCCCGCCTTCGGGAGTGCGAGTTTCGTTTGCATAGGTTGGGCTGACGGTATTGAGCATATCGGAGTACTGAATACCGCCTTTAAGAAAATTGATCCGCCCGTGATCCTCGAACTTATCGGGCGTGAAGTTACTCCACTGCAACCCCAGGTACGGATAGTGCGACGCATCGTACACACCCTGATAGGCGATATTGTGAATGGTCAGGACGCTGGCTGCGCCGCCGAGCACCGGATGGTTCCAGTGCCAGATTTTGAGGTACGCCGCCGCCAGCGCGGTCTGCCAGTCGTGGGTATGCACAATGTCGGGGCGAAAACCCATATCGATACAGAGTTGCAATCCGGCGCGGGTCAGAAACCCGAAGCGGCGTGGATTATCGAGATAATCGTTATAATCAGCGTCGTGGTACAACCCCGGACGCGCAAAATACCGGTCGAACTCAATGAAAAAGACCGGCACGCCTTCGTGCGTCGTCGTATGCACGGCGCACCATTCCTCGGTGTCGCCCATCCAGACACCCATCGGCGCCAGGAAGGGGCGAATATCGTAGCGTTCACGGTTGATCATGCCATACAGTGGCATGATCACAATCACGTCGTGCCCCAGCGCGCGCAGCGCCTTCGGCAATGAACCAACAACATCCGCCAATCCCCCGGTTTTCGCAAACGGGACGCATTCCGATGCGATCATGGCAATCCGCAACGCCGGTCCTTCCTGCTGCGAGGCGGCAGCCTGCGCTGCACGAGTGCGTTTGGGTCGTGGCATGCGTGTGCTTCTCCTCTATCCTTCAATCAGGGCGATCTGACTGCGACGGAAGGCGATCACGGCTCGACCGCCGCCATACGGATGCGCGTTGCGCTCGAAGAGCGCGCCGTCGTACCCTTCGCGATCCAGCCACCATTCGATGATCGCGTCCGTGTTCATATCGAGACCAAGGTCTGTCGCTTCCTGGACAATCCGCTGCTTGAGACTCTTCCAGGCGGGCGCGTCGCACACGAGCGGACGAAACATCTGCACCCGGTAGAGCCGACCCACTGCCCCACCCAGTCGCAACCAGGCGCCCAGCGGCGACACTTCGAGCAACGGAATGCCGCGCCCGACGGGAGTGCGCTGTTGCGCACTGTTAGGCATGCGAAACCATCCATGGACTTCCCCCTGCCGCGCCCAGGTTTCCGCCTCCTTTGCAGACATCCGGCGGACGGTTTCGGGAACATCCGAAATACGGACAATCCGTGGCGGCGCCATGATCTGAATCTGCGGCACAGGCAGATCGAAGCGCGGCGCCGTTCCCTCAACCCACCAGGCAGCCATCACGTCCATCGGCGGATCGGCGCCGATCCGGTAGCGAAATCCGCGCCGGGTGCGCCCTTCGTCAGCGTGCGCCCATGCGCCGATCTGCACCAGCAAACGCATAGAGTGCGCCGCCCCCGGCGCCGCGAACCACATGCGCTCGACCGTAAAGCGCACGAGGGTGCGATTGGTTCCATCGGCAGCCCATGCCTCACTGCATTTCTTCCAGCCATGCGCGATCAACCCGCTCCATCCGCCGACAATCGCGCGCAATGGCGCATACACGGCGACGATAGCATCAGGACCGGGCAACTCAGGCGCGAACCACAACCCCGGTGGCGCCGCTCCTGACGATGGCAGCTTGACCGTGCCGCCGATGACCGCCTGCTCCGTGCGGGCATTCGCCAGGCGCACGGTGGGTCCGGTCACTGCATGCGGGTGATCGGTCGATTCGCCGTGCGGAGACGGCTCGACCGGTTGACCGCACTCGATGCAGAAGCGCGGATTGCCAGGGGGTAAATCCGCGCCGCAGAACGCGCAGAAACGACGGATAGCAGGTGCATTCATACCGACGTATTATACGCCCTGAAGATCCGCGCCGAGTCAACATGGGGCAGGGATCGGGACTCCACGTTTGTCGCACCCGGAACTGTCATTTTGTGCCAGCGCAATGCGAAGGCGGGTCTGAGAAACCCGCCCTGACGCTTGTATCGCTTGCTCCATTCCTCGTTTTCGGGCGCGCACAGAAGCGAACCGCAGCCGCGCTACCGTTGCCGCCGGAGCGCATACGCGATACCGCGTTGCAACGAACTGTGCGTTTTCAGCGCACTCAGATCGGCGCCGATATGCACCAGCGTCTGCGCGACTTCAGGGCTGATGCCGGTCAGGATAACGTCCGTCCCCAGCAGCCGTGCCGACTGCGCCGCGCGCACCAGCGCTGCCGCAATCTGCGTGTCGATGACCTTCACCCCGGTAATGTCCAGCAGTGCAGTATGCGCACGGTACTGCGCAATGCCGGTCAGCAGGGTTTCCATGATCTGCAAGGCGCGCGTACTTTCGACCGTTCCGACGATCGGCATAACGACCACGCCATCCGCCACGGGAATGAGCGGCGTGGACAACTCACGAATCGCCGCCTGTTGCGCTGCGATCAGCGCCTCGTGCTCCATGCTCTGGCGCTTTGCTTCCAATGCCTCCTGCTGATCGGTCACATCGTGGCACAGGACGAGCACCCCCCAGATATGCCGGTCCCCATCCTTGAGTGGAAGTTTCGATGTGAAGAAGATATGCTCTTTGCCATTGAGCGTTGCAACATCGCGCGGAATGATCAGGGGTTCGCCGCTTTCCATCACCTGACGATCATCAGCCCAGAATCCGCGAATGCCGCGTTCCGGATCGCCCTTGACATTGTACTCTGGAAATCCCAGTTCGATGTCGTCCTTTCCCAGCATGTCGTCGGGATGCATCTGGAGCGATACCGCATACGCCTTGTTGACGAAGCGATAGCGATGGTTGCGATCCTTGACGAACACCCAATCTGGAATGTTGTCGGCAAGTGCGCGCAGAATGCCCGCAGCACGCTCATTGCTGTCTGCCCGGATGCGCAAACGTTCCATTTCTGCCGCATCACGCGCCATCTGCTGTTGGAGATCGCTGATTCGCCGCTCAAGTTCCAGCATATGCGCATCCGATTCGTGAGTTTGAGAAACCGGGCTGCCTGCATTGCTCTGCGTCATGGGGGGCGCTCCTTGCGTCTGAAGAGAGAGGGACCTGATACGTTCGACTGCGAATCTATCGCCAGGCAAGTATAGCAAACCCCGGTGCGCATTCGTATGACAATATCGACGCGAAATCGTGTCAGTATCGCAACGGTAGCGCCGAACGTTCAACGCGCAACACCTGTTCCCTTGCTCAGTACGCCCCCGGCATCATCGGCGCTGCTGCACCTTCGCCGATCACCGGCAACCCCTTGCGTCGGCAAAACTCATCGAGGATGGCGGCGGTCGCCGTGGCGCCGACCCGCGTAACCCCAACGCGCAACACGTCGATCAGCGCATCAAGGGTGCGCACACCGCCCGCTGCCTTCACCTGCACCCGTGGTGAAACGCTGCGCCTCATCAGGATCAGGTCGGGAATGGTGGCGCCAGATGGCGCAAAACCGGTCGAGGTCTTGACAAAATCCGCCCCCGCTTCCTCCGCCAGGCGCGCGGCGCGCTCCTTCTCGGCATCGCTCAGATAAGCGTTCTCCAGAATGACCTTCACCAGCGCCCGACCTTCGGTGGCAATGACAACCGCGCGAATGTCTTCGCGCACCTCGTTATCGTGACCGGAGCGCAGCCAGCCAATATTGATCACCATGTCGAGTTCGACAGCGCCCTGTTCAATCGCCAGGCGCGCCTCGAAGACTTTGGCGGCAGTTGCACTGCTGCCATGCGGGAAGCCGACCACCGTACCAACCGCCACATCGCTGCCTGCCAACAGGCGCGCCGCCAGCGGCACATCGCACGGTTTGACGCAGACCGACGCGGTATGGTAGCGTCGCGCCAGATCGCACCCGGCTGCGACTTCCTGAGTCGTCAGTTCTGGACGCAAAAGCGAGTGGTCAATGGTTTTCGCCACCTGTTCGTAAGTCAGGGTCTCGAGCGAGATGTCGGACATGGGAAAGTCTCCTTGCGTTACAGCAGTTATTGTAAGGCGCGAATGCGCGGGTAACGTCTGGCTTGAGTACCGGCTTCGACAGGTTCAGCCCGTGCTCGCTGCCAGAAACAGGCATGGCGCGAAAGACTGTGGGGCGCGTCCCTATCCGTTCAGATCTATCTCAATACCAATGACCTGTGACCATCCGGCATGGTCACCCCGAGCAGCGCGAAGGGTCGTGCGCGACCCGCGCAGATTCCGCGCTGCGCTCGGCATGACACGCATGCGGCATCTTCAATCGTCATTGGTATCAATCCATCCGAGTCCGTGTGCGATCCTATGCCATGCTCCCTGGAGCGAACAACCGATCTCCGCCACGGCGATTGTACCACGACACACTGGCCATGCTTGACAGGAGACGTCTATCGCGGGAAAATCAGGCGTCACTCATCGCCTGACAGTGAGGTGCTCTATGACAGCGATCGCCGCCGCCGTGGTCGGAACCGGGTTCATCGGCGTGGTGCATGTCGAAGCGCTGCGTCGGCTTGGCATCCCGGTGATCGGCGTCGTCGGCTCGAGCGTGGAACGCGCCCGCGCCAAAGCCGACGCCATGGGTCTTCACGTGTACGCCAGTTTCGAAGAGATGCTCGCAGATCCGCGCGTGACGGTCGTCCATATCACCACGCCCAATTACCTGCACTTCCCGCAGGTCAAAGCCGCAATCGCCGCAGGGAAGCATGTGGTCTGTGAAAAGCCGCTGGCAATGACCTCCACCGAGTCGGCGGAACTGTTGCGGCTGGCAACCGAGGCTGGCATTGTCCACGCCGTCAACTTCAACATTCGCTTCTACCCGCTCTGCCAGCATGCCCGCGCGCTGGTGCAGGCGGGCGAAACCGGCGCAACGCGCATTATTCAGGGATCATATTTGCAGGACTGGCTCATGCGGCCAACGGATTGGAACTGGCGACTCGAACCGGAACTCGGCGGTGAATTGCGCGCCGTTGCCGACATTGGTTCGCATTGGCTCGATCTGACGACATTCATCACCGGCGAACAGGTGAGCGCCGTCATGGCCGACCTGGCGACATTCATTCCGGTGCGTCGCAAACCAACCCGACCGATCGACACCTTCACCGGCAAGGAAGTGACTGCTGCCGAGACAATCGATCAACCGATCCACACCGAAGATTATGCCAGTATTCTGCTGCGTTTCGCCAGCGGAGCGCGCGGCGTTCTGACGGTGTCGCAGGTTAGCCCAGGGCGCAAGAACCGGCTCAGTTTCGAGATCGACGGTGAACGCTCATCGCTGGCATGGGACTCGGAGCGACCAGAGGAGTTGTGGTTGGGGCGGCGCGAGACCGCCAGCGGGCTGCTCCTGCGCGATCCGGCGCTTCTCATGCCCGCAGCGCGCGGCACAACCGACTATCCCGGCGGGCACGCCGAAGGTTTCCCAGATACCTTCAAGCAACTCTACAAAGCGGTCTACCGCGCCGTTGCCGCCGGCGCGCCGCCTGCTGCGCCCGACTATCCGACATTCGCCGACGGACACGAAGAACTGCTTTTGGGAGAAGCGATCCTGCGCAGTGCGCGCGAGGAGCGCTGGGTAACGATTGATCGCTGATACACTGGAGGAACAGGCATGAAACTTGGATTCTTCACCGCTGCGCTACCGCACCTCTCACTCGAAGAATGCGCCGAATGGGGCGCCGCAAACGGCTTCGAAGCCATCGAGATCGCCTGCTGGCCCGCCGGTTCGGGTAAAGAGCGGCGGTATGCTGGCGTCTGCCACATTGATGTCGAATCGCTGACCGACGCGCGCGTGGCTGAGATCCGCGACCTCATGGCGCGCACGGGGCTGACGATCTCATCCCTTGGCTATTATCCGAACAACCTGCATCCCGACCCGGAGCATCGCGCACAGGTCAATGCACATCTGAAGAAGGTCATCGACGCCGCGAGTAAACTTGGCGTCGGCGTCGTCGGCACCTTCATCGGACGCGATCAGACGAAAAACGTGCCCGACAACCTGGAGCAGTTTGCCGTCGTCTGGACCCCGCTGGTGCGATATGCGGGCGAGCGCAACGTCAACATCGCCATCGAAAACTGTCCGATGATCTTCAGTTACGACGAGTGGCCCGGCGGAACCAATCTGGCGCACTCACCGGCGATCTGGCGCGAAATGTTCCGCATCATCCCGGACGAAAACTTCGGTTTGAACCTCGATCCGTCGCACCTTGTCTGGCAGATGATCGACTACGAGCGCGCCGTCTATGAGTTCAAAGACCGCCTGTTCCATGTGCATGCCAAAGACATGGAGATCAACCGCGATGGATTGTACGCGCACGGCGTTCTGTCCGCCGGCATGGGATGGCAGATTCCGCGCCTGCCGGGGCTTGGCGAGGTGCGCTGGGATCGGTTCATCGCCGCGCTCTACGCCGTCGGCTACGACTTTGTGCTGAGCATCGAACACGAGGATCGCAAATTCGAGGGAACTGAAGAACTGGTAAAGCGTGGCTTCTTGCTGGCGCGCAACGTCCTGCGGCCATACCTCGTATAAGCGGTTGCACCCGTATGTCGCCGAGGGCTTCCGCTCTCGGCGACAAAGACGCATCAGCATTCCACCGGAAAGCGCCTACTCCTCGGCGTAGCGCTCTTGTTTCCAGGGGTCCGCGTTATTATGGTATCCGTAGCGCTCCCAAAAGCCGGGGCGATCATTCGCCATAAACTCAATGCCGCGCAACCATTTGGCGCTCTTCCAGAAATACTTGCGCGGCGTCAGCAGGCGCAGCGGATAGCCATGCTCCGGCGTCAACTCTTCACCCTCGTATCTGTACGCCAGCAGCGCATCGTCCTCCAGCAGCACATCGAGCGGCACATTTGTCGTAAAGCCGTGCTCGCAATGCGCCATGACATACCTTGCCGACGACGTGAGCGGTGGGATGCGCCTGAGAAACTCTTTGAACTGCACGCCTTCCCAATGCGTATCAAGCTTGCTCCAGCGCGTCACACAGTGGATGTCGGTTGTAATCGTGATCGTTGGCAGAGCGCGAAACTCTGCAAAACTGAAACGCACCGGCGCCTCGATTTCGCCCCAGACGCGCAAGTCCCAATCCTTCTCGACATCGTGATAAATCGGAACCTCGCCATAGTGCAGCACCGGAAACTTCTCGGTGACATACTGACCGGGTGGTACGCGGCTTTGCATGCGAGCGAGAGCGCCATCCCGTTTTATCTTCTTCGACAAATCGGCCATATCACTCCACACCTCTAGAAGCTCATGCTTTCAAATGCGATCCCCATGCGCACTGCCCGTCGATAGGATGCATCACCGGCAATCTCACGCAGCGTCCGATATAACAGATCGCGTTCCAGCGGCTCATTATAGCACTGCACCAAGCGCCGGATCGGCTCTGCCAATTCACCGGACGGGCAGAACGCATACGCGGGTCCGTCCTTTGTCATCGTTTCGGACAACACGCCGCCTTCTGCCAGTTCGCGCAGTGCTTCGCGCGTACTCCAGATATCGCGATAGATCCGATCCGCCACCTGTGCGGCCGTTGCATACAGGCATCGACGCTCGGCGAACATCAGCGCCAGTTGCAATTTGAGAGGCGTATCGATCACTCCTTCGAGCAACGAACGCACGCTCTGGTCGATCATTGACCTGCCTCCTCTCGAACTAGAGTCGTCAGCGACCTCATCCACCAGCGGTTCGCGCAAAAACGCTCCAGCCGACATGGGCATCCTGCGTGCGTGGAAGGAGCCTCTCCGGGTCGGCATAACACGTATGCCTTTGATTGTGGATTTTATCACAAGATGGTCAAGCGCTGTTTCCAGTATACTACAAAAGGTGGGCAATTACTAGATGGTTTTGAGGCATCAGTTTCAAACTCACCATTATGAGTTGACATCCATCCACCTTTGATGCTACCATCCATCGAACAGGCAGTGCATCTGTTCGATGGCGCCGCAGACACCGCGCGCCGGTGAAGGGGGAAAGCCATGAGTCAGTCGGAGCGAATACTGCTGGTGGACGATGAAGCCAACATTCGGTTAACGCTAAGCGCCATGCTGACACGCGCTGGCTATGATGTGACGACTGCTTCCGGCGGGGCTGAGGCGATCACGCTCCTCGAAGAGCAAACGTTCGATCTTCTGATTGTTGATCTGAAAATGCCCGGCGTCGACGGCATGCAGGTGGTGACATCCGCACGCGCGCATCATCCGGATGTGCCGATCATTATCCTGACGGGGCATGGTTCGCTCGAAACCGCCATTGAAGGGTTGCGCCACGGCATCTTCGACTATCTGTTGAAGAATACCGAGCCGGCAAAAGTGCTCGAGCGCGTCCAGGCGGCGTTGCAGGCGCATGCTGCCGAGCAGCGGCGACGCACGCTTCTGAATGCCGTTGAAGCCGCCGTTCAGGAATTGCGTGGCTCAGTTGCCGCAACTGCCGAGACGCCTCCGGCGCCCCAAACCGAGCGCACGATCGTCATTGGTCAACTGCAACTCGATACGTGGCGTCAGGTTGCGACGCTTGGCGGACGCACATTGGCGTTGACGCCGACTGAGTTCCGGGTGCTCCTCTGCCTTGCGGAGCACGCCGGCACGATGCTGTCGTACAGCCAGTTGGTGAAGTGCGCTCAAGGATACGATGCCAGCGATCTGGAGGCGGGCGAACTGATCAAACCCCACATCCATCACCTGCGCCAGAAACTGGAGCCCGATCCCAGTTCGCCGCGCTATATCCTCAATGTGCGCGGGAAGGGGTATCTTCTCGCCGTCAACAACGAATCCTCATAATACTCATCAGGGGCATCCCGCGCGCGCGGCGCTGTAATCTCCCCGCTCCCGCGCGCGGGAGAGATGCGGGGGGTGAGGGGATTGCTTCGACCGACGCAGCCGGTCGCGCCATGACCGCGCACCCCGGCACGCCCACAGGAGGAGGACCCGCGCGCGGCGCTGTAATCTCCCCGCTCCCGCGCGCGGGAGAGATGCAGGGGGTGAGGGGATTGCTTCGACCGGCTGCGCCGGTCGCGCCATGACCGCGAACATCGCCACACCGCCGCAGGACGGACCCGCGCGCGCGGCGCAGCGCCCTTCATTCATTCAGTCCAATGGTTGACCGTCGGGTACGGGCTTCTAGAGCAGCGATGCCAGGCGACGCATGCCTTCATCGATCTGCTCCGGCGTTACGGCACAGAACGGCAGGCGCACAAAACGTTCGCCATCCGGCATCGGGCCCTCGTCAGGATCGGCGAAGAACGCCTGCCCCTCGGTCAGCACCAACCCGATCTCCTTCGCGCGCGCAACAAGATTGCGAGTGTTGGCGTCAGCCGGAAGGGTCACGCTCACGAAGAAGCCGCCATCCGGCTCAGAAGCGACGACACCCTTCAGATAGCGACGCACGGCGCTCATCATCGCCTCCCAACGCGGTCGGTACAGTTCCTTCAACCGCTCGATGTTCGGCGCCATCCACCCACGCCGGATGAATTCGGCAACCGCCGCCTGCGTCGGCAGCACCGGCGACAGATAGGTGTTTTCACCTTCCTTCGTCACCGCCGCCGCCAGCGACGACGGCGCAACCATGTACCCAACACGCATGCCGGGGCTGAGGAGTTTACTGAACGATGTGATAGTAATCACACGATCCGGATTGATCGCGCGCATCATTGGCACACTGTCGCCGCGGTAACGGAGCAGGCGATAGGGAATATCTTCAATAACCCAGAAACCGTACCGGTCGGCAATCTCCAGAATGGCGCGCCGTTTTTCCAGCGATGTTGTGACGCCCGCCGGGTTCTGGAAGTCGGGCACGGTGTAGAGAAATGCTGGCGTCTGGCGTTTGACCTCCGCTTCCAGGCGCGTTACATCGAGACCGTCCCTTTCGAGCGGAATGCCGACCACGCGCGCGCCGCGACGCCGAAACGTCGTGATTGCCCGGTCGTAACTCGGCTGCTCGGTCAGGACAGTCGCACCGGGACGAACCAGATGCGCCGCCAGCAGGTCTTGTAGTTGCAATGATCCGTTGGCGACCATGATTTCATTGTCGTTGACGCCATACTCGGCGGCGAGCAACGCCCGCAGCGGCGCGTAGCCGGGCTGTTGACCGTACTGGAGCACAACTGCTGCATCGGACTCGACTGCTGTTGCCAGACATTCAGCGATCTGCGCCGTCGGAAATGCGTCGGTTGGCGGAACGCCACGGGTGAAAACAATGGTGTCGTGCATTGATCCTTCCTTTGGTTAAGAGATTACCACCCAGGATTGTGAAGAATTCTACAACATATCCGCATGGATGTGTATACTAAAAGTGCTGGTTCTTTGTGATGAACCGCACAAGGTTACCGCCAGTCTACGACATTCTAGAAGGGGGACATCGTGCTGCCTGTCAACGAAAGCGTCTTTGACCGCGATATTCGCCTCGGCATTGGTCTGTTGTTGTTCCTGTTCGGCTTCTTCGGACTGACCGGCATCTGGCAAATTGTCCTGACCGTCGTTGCGGTATTGCTGATCCTCAGCGCGGTTACCGGTTTCTGTCCACTCTACGCGCTGCTCCATGTCCGAACGACATCTTCCAGACAGAGCGACAGGTAATGTCACCACCTCCACGGCGAGGAGAAGGGAGGGCGAATGCCCTCCGCTTTTTATTGTGCCGAATCGAGCGAGCCATGTCATTCCGAGCGAAGCAAAGTATCTTGTCCGCTGCCGGAACCCTTTGCTTCGCCCGGGTAGCCGACAGCGCCTGTTTTCCGCGCGCGACCATGAGTGAAGTCTTGTTGAACGACTAAACCCACCGGGCAATCATTGCATCGATCCGCGCCGAAGGCTCGTGCATCGTGTCAGGGCTGGGGTGGTCATTGATCCAGCGCTGCAAACGACGCGCCGCCTCCGCATGAAGATCGTCCGGCAACACCCAGCAACTGCTATACATCCGCTCCTGGTACCGCTGCGCCACGGACCGCACACTCTGCGGCGACTGACGGTAGGTGAGCAGCGTCGCGCGCTCTACGGTTGCGCCAGACGCTTCGAGATGCGACTGAAACCGCTCATCCAGACCATGCGGAGCGCTCTCGCGTCGCTGGTCCGGCGGAACGTTCAGTTCATCCAGGATGGCTGACCATGCCTGCTGCACCTGCATGCGTGGCGCAGGAGGATCGCCGTCCTGTTCGTTGCGTTCATCACTGAGCAGCACAATAGCGCCCCCTGGGTGCAGAACGCGGCGTACTTCGTTCAGCGTCCATCGCCAATCTGCCACCAGATGGAGCACGTGCGCCATGATCACAGCATCGAATGCCGCATTTGCCGCCGGCATATGCATCACATCGCCGCACACCAGGTACGCCTGATGGACGCGCCCATCGAGTTTCTGGCACAGTTGCCCCATCATACGCCGCGCGAGATCAACGCCGACGTAGAAGTATCCCTTCTCAATAAAGGGAAGCGCGATACGCCCTGTTCCGATGCCCGCTTCGAGTAACCGCGCGTGCTGGCTCAACTGAAGCGTTGCAACCAGCGCATCGCGCAACTGTTCGGCAACCCCCGGCGGATAGCCGCGGGTTGCGTCGTAGTAATCGACAGCACGGTCGAATGAAATGCCTGGCATAGCGTCCTGTATCCTGTGTCCGGTCTCCAGTAAATACACAAATGCGCATAAAGATGCACAAACACATCAGCGCCCAACGACTGATAGGACGACGAGAAGGACCATATCTGAGCAAAGCGAAGAATCCCGTCTCACACGCTGCCGAGACCCTTCGCTTCATCTGCGGCGCCGAAAGCGCCCGGTTTCTGCATACCACGAGGGTGAAGTTGCCGAGTGAGACGAATCCTCACCTTCAACGTCGCGCCCTCTGCGCCTCTGTACTCCCACCGGCGTGCAAACGCTTCTCACACTCAGCGTCCAGATCGTTCCTCATCACACTCTTCTTCCGGCAACGGCAAACGCGGTCGTTCACCAAATTCCGGCAGCCGGGGTGGATTGTCGTTCATCAGACGCAACACTTCGGCTATCGCGCGGTCGAGTTGCGGGTCGGCGCCGGCCACATAATCCTGTGGCCGCATCTCGACTTCGATATCCGGCTCGACGCCATGGTTCTCCAACTGCCAGCCAACCTCCGCCGACCAGAAAGAAAACTCTGGCTGGGTTGTCACCCCGCCATCGATGAGCGTGTCACGTGGATGAATACCGATCACGCCGCCCCAGGTGCGCTTGCCAATCAACGGCCCGAGTTTCATCATCTTGAAGACATGGCTGATGATGTCGCCATCGGAACCGGCCGCTTCATTGATAATTGCCACCATTGGTCCCATAATCGACTCGGGCGGATAGGGCGCCGGTTCACCCCAGCGCGAGACATCGTACCCCAGGCGTTTGCGCGCCAGTTTCTCGGCGACCAGCGGCGACACAAAGCCGCCTGCATTATACCGCACATCGACGATTAACCCCTCGCGTGCGACTTCGGCAAGGAAGCCGCGATGGAACTCGGCGTACCCGAACGCCTGCATATCGGGAATGTGAATATACCCGACACGCCCATTCGTTGCCTCGTGCACGATCGCGCGATTGCGCTCCACCCACTCGCGGTAGCGCGCCTGCGTATCGTCATGGAGCGCCTTTACTGTCACTGCGCGGAGTGTTCCATCGGCTTTCCTGAACGTCAACAACACATCGCACCCTGCCTGATTGACCAGCACCTCATGCGGCGAGACGTCACGCCCGACGCGCCAACTGCCGATCGCAATCAAGCGATCACCTGGCGCAATATTGACGCCGGGGCGCGCCAGCGGCGAACTGGCGCGTTCGTTCCACACATCGCCGGCGACAATGCGCTCGACGATATAACTGTCGGTTTCAGCGTCATAGCGCAGATCGGCGCCCAATTTCCCCAGACTGTACTGCGGTTCCGGGCGATAATCGCCGCCATACTCGTAGGTGTGTGAGGTGCCCAGTTCTCCCTGCATCTCCCACAGAAGATCGGAGAACTCGCCGCGTGTGGCGACTCGATCAAGCAGCGGCAGGTAGCGATGGTAGACGATGAGCCAGTTCACCCCCGACATATCCGGCGTCCAGAAGTGGTCACGCTGCAACCGCCAGGCTTCGCGATACATCTGCACCCACTCAGCAGGCGGCGAAATCATCAATTTGATGCGCGCCAGATCGACCCAACCGCTCTTCCGCCCCGGCTCGCTACTATTGTCCTTTGGCCTTTCACCTGCCTTGACCACGCGCACCCGGTTACCGGCACGATACATCAGCGTCTTTGAGTCATGGGAAAGAGAGAATGCAGACACGCCATCGATCAACGTTTCGCTACTGAGCGTCTCGAAATCGTACACATCGAGACGCCCGCGCGCAACCGCCGAGTCGCCCGGCATCCGGGATAGACCGAGCGCGCTTTCGACCGGAAACACCGTGAAGAGCGCCTTGCCGGGGATACCCGCTATCTGCCGGTATCGTCCGACCGGCAGCGGAAATGCCACAATCCGATTGGCAATTCCCTCCAGATCAATGGTCATCATCGGCTCGGATTTTGTCGTTCCTTGTGCTGCTCCCTCAGCACCCGGCGCATCGCCGCCCGTCTCACCGGCAGGTTTCGCCTCGCCAACCGATGGCTTGGGTGTCGCCTGATCGAGCGGATGTGGTCTCGGCACGAAGGGCGAGCGCAGGTTGGCGCGCAGCGTCACCAGGAATGGGCGCGTGCCGCGCGGGAAGCCAAGATCGAAGTGCATGTCGTCATAGACCGGATCGAAATCGCGGGACGAGATGAAGTAAAGATATTTGCCTTCTGGATCGAACGCGGGCGACCGATCAACCAGAACCGGTCGGGTGACCGGCGTGATGGTCCCGGTCGCAACCTCGCACACCTTAATGATCGAGGTCTGCCCCGTCTCCCAAAAGCCATACGCCAGCCAGCGTCCATCCGGCGACCAGGCAATGCCCAGCATCGAGGCATATCGACTCCGATCGAGCAACCGCACGGTGCGTTCAGTCAGATCGACCAGCAGCAATTCATTTCGATTGTTCGCAACCGCGACGAGCGGCGCTTTGGGAGAAACCGCAAGTGCCATAGGACGCCCAATGTCGAGACCTTCCAGGCGCACCGGTGCATCAAACGGGGAAAGAGCCGCATCCACAGCAGCGGCATCTGACGCTGCCGCTCTTTGTCCGCCATTACTGAACGCAACTGAATGGATTTCGAGCGTCTCCTCGCCAACTGCATCGCTGACCACCACAATGCGTCGGCCATCGGGCAGCCAGTCAGCCAGGCGATAGCGCACAGCGCCGGGATCGCCGTGCTGCAAGACGGCGCCTTCCCAATTGCCGAAGGTAAACGGTTTGCCACGCACGATTGCGGCAAGCGAATGACCTTCGGGATGCAACGCAACGCTCTGAAGGAAACGCGCCGGATCGACAAAACGACGCTTCCGTTGCGTTCGCGGGCTGCGCAGTTCAACCTCGATCCTGCGCGATGTGTTGGTTGCGGGATCGAACAGATACAGATCGGCGCCGGCGTGATACACAATCCGCCGTCCGTCGGTGGAAGGAAAACGAGCGTAGTACTCGCGGTGCCAGGTGTGGCGTTGCAGGTCGTCGCCCGTCGGCAGGCAGGAGTAGAGATTGCCGACTCCTTCGTGGTCGGAAACAAAGTAGATACGCTCGCCCACCCACAGGGGAATGGCAATATTGCCGGGCAGCGCAATCAGGCGCCGCCATTCGCCGGTTCCGTCTGGATCGATCCACACATCGCCGGTACGCCCGCCGCGATAGCGTTTCCAGCGCGCCGGGTCGCTTTCGTTGCGCCCAATCACAGCACCTCCGGTTGGACCATACGAGATCGTAACCGCCGGACCCGTCGGCAGGAGGCGAGGCTCGCCACCGTCGGCACGAATAGCATAGAGCAATGCCATCCGTGAAAAGGGAAGGCTGGCGGAACTGGCAAACAGTATCTCACGACCATTGCGACCCCAGCCGCAAACACGCATGGTTGCGCCGAGGAACGTCAGACGACGCGCCTCGCCGCCTTCGGCGGGCATCACAAATACCTCGCCGGGTCCTTCGTCGCGTCCGACGAATGCCAGAAGGGCGCCATCCGGCGACAGCGCCGGCGACTGAACGCTGCCGGGATTGGCGGTCAGCCGCCGCGCCACGCCGCCCGACGCCGGAACCGTCCAGAGATCGTCTTCGCAGACGAAGACAACGGTATCGTTGTGAATGGTTGGCCAGCGGTAGTATCCTTGTGGAGCCATGCTTCCCTCGTAAAGTCTATGGTATCAGCGCCGGTCGAATCGCAGGAGAGCAGCGCGCTCTGCCACTCACCTTCCACACTCATAGCAGTGTAGCACATATGGCGACTGCTGGTTCGACGCCATGCATGACCATCGTGGCACCGGGGTATCCATCGCTGCGCACCCAGGCACGGCACCGCTCACGGGTCATTGCCACGCAGTCGTTCGCGCGCACCACTATGCAGTGGCTAATGAATCGAGCGGGAAGCACGGACGCCATCCATTGCCCGCCAACCCGCGTGCATTCCCGCGCATCCGTGAGCGTGTGAGGGCGCCAATGCGCCACGTGCCTGTCAGTCCGTCAAACCTCTGTCCATTCACGAAGCGTTCTCTACTTAACCTGGCATTGACAAGCGATCCAGGTAGTGTTATTATTTCTTCACTCTTCGCTTCAGGTGGTTGCTCCCGACAATGATTGTCATAGCCGTTTCTGTTGGCGTCCAGGAAGTCGCCATTGCGCTTGAAAGGCGTTGTTTTGCCATATCCAGGAATGCAGTCGATTGCCTGATTGTCGCTCCGGCAACGAAGCTAAACGCTTCCAGGCGTCTTAGCGATAGACTCTCCTTATTTCGATGGGAAAGGAACGATAGCGCATGACAGACAACAAACGACGACTGACCCGGCGAACATTCCTGCGCGCTGCGGCTATCGGCATTGGTTCAGCGACACTTGCCGCCTGTGGCGGCGGCGGCGGCGCCACTGCTCCTACAGCGCCGCCCGCAACGGTTCCTCCGCCGACGACCGCTCCAACCCTCGCGCCGGTGCAACCCACGCCGCCTCCGACGACAGCCCCCGCGCCCACGACTGCACCAGCCAGCGCCGTGACCAACTCGCTCGGCGTCACCCTGCCGGCAAACGCAGCGCCGCTTGAGCATCAGGCATTTGTCGTCTACTTCGACATCACTGCCGACTTCACCAGCCCCAATCAGATGGAGACGATCTACAAGTCGGGAGGGTTTGGCAGCATCACCAACCTGACCGGCGATACGCTCGTGCGCCTGAATAAAGATTTTCAGGTACAACCGGCTGCTGCGCTTTCGTGGTCGTCGGATGAAACCGGCAAGGTCTGGACGTTCAACCTGGACCCCAACCTGGTCTGGAGCGATGGCACACCGGTGACAGCCGAAGACTTCGTGGCGACCTTCCGCTACGCTGCCGATCCGAAGCATGCCTGGGATTTCGCCTGGTACTACAGCGCACCCGGCGCAATCAAGAACTGGGACAAGTGCGTTGCTGGCGAACTGCCGCTGGAAGAGCTTGGCGTGACCGCCAAAGATGCCCATACGCTGGTTATCGAAACCGAAACGCCAGCCCCTTTCTTGCCCGCAAAACTGGTCTACAGCGAGGTGTTGAGCGCCGCAAAACTGAAGGAATATGGTTCTGGTCTCTATACCGCCGATCCGGCAAAGACGATTTCGTGCGGACCGTACCTGCTGAAAGAGTTCAAGCCGGGCGAGCGGGTGGTCTTCGAGATCAACCCGACGTACAAAGGCACCAACCGCCCGCGCATTGAGCGTGTCATCCAGATCGCTGCGCGACCGGAAGCCATGTTCGCCGGGTATCAGGCAGGCGAGGTGGACCGCGTGACCGGAGAGCAGTTGCAGACTGCCGATAACGAAATCATTGCCCGCGACCCCGAACTGTCGAAACAGGTGCGCCTCACTGCTGCCGATTTCCGCACGGACTACCTCTTCTTCGACTGCCAGAACCCGCCGTTCAACGACGTGCGGGTGCGCCAGGCGTTCAGCCACATCATCGATCGTGACACGCTGATCAAGACGATCATCACGCCGACGCAAGGCATCCCGGCATACTCGTTCCTGATGCCGGGATTCCCGGCGTCGAACTCCGAAGGGCTGAAGGATATTCAGCGCTACGATCCCGAACGTGGCCGCGCGCTGCTGAAGGAAGCCGGCTATGAGGGAGGCAAGGGCTTCCCCAAACTGACCCTCTGGCTGCGCAACGAACCGCAGATTCGCCAGGCGCTCGCAGCGGCGATTGCGGCGGCGATCACGCAGGAGTACGGCATCGAAGTCGAGGTCTCGAACAAAGAGTTCAAGACCTTTATGGACGCGCTCAACGCCAAGCCGACCCAGATTCAGTTCGGTATGGTGTCGTATGGCATCGACTTCCTCGATCCGTCGAATATGCTCGGCGTCTGGCTCAGCACGGGGCGCCACAACTGGTTCAACAAGAAGTTCGACGAGATGGTGCTGAAAGCGGCAGAGATGACCGATCAGGAAGCGCGCATCAAAATCTTCCAGGATGCCGAACGGTTGCTCTGCGAAGAAGCGCCGGCGGTCTTTATCTATCACCGCACCGTTGCCGATATCTACAAGCCGTATGTCGTCGGCGAGTGCTTCGAGCCGAACATCGCCGGATTCGCCGGATTGCAGTGGCCCGGCTTTACATCGATGAGCGACTCACTCCAGACGCTGTACATCAGCGATGAAGTGACAAAATATCGCAAGGCGCCGCCGAAGTAGGGGCAGATGCTCCATTGGGTTTCCTGCCGGGGCGGGTCTCACAGCCGCTCCGACAGGACGCTCAATCAGGTCTCGTGGCAAACGGAGTGGATTATGGTCGCGTATGTCGTCCAGCGGTTGGCGGGGCTGGCGTTTGTGTTCATTCTGGTATCGATTGTGGCGTTTTTGCTGATGCACGCTACCCCAGGCGGACCATTCGACGAGCCGAACATGCCGTTGCCGCCGGCTGCTAAAGAAAATATCCTGCGCAAATATGGCCTTGATCAGCCGCTGCACATTCAGTACATCAGGTATATGACGAATGCGTTGCGCGGCGACTTCGGGTACTCATTCTCCAGTCCCACCGAAACCGTCGCCCAGGTCATTGGGCGCACCTGGCCCATCAGCATCACTCTCGGCGGCATTACCGTCGTCGTGGCGCTCGGCAGCGGCATTCTGCTCGGCATTCTGGCCGCAATACGGCAGAATAGTATTCTGGATTATGTGGTCACATTCATTGCCACGCTTGGATTGACCGTGCCCAACTTCGTTATTGCGCTATGGTTGATCCTGATTTTTGCGGTTGAACTGGGGTGGTTGCCGCTTGGTGGGTGGGGAGAGGATTGGCGGCAGATTATTATGCCGATGATCGCTCTGGGTTTGGGTCCCATGGGTATTGCCACCCGCTATACTCGCGCCAGCCTGGTTGATGTCTTCACGGCAGACTATATTCGGACGGCGCGCGCCAAAGGGCTGGCGGAGCGCATGGTGGTAATGCGCCATGCGATTAAGAATGCGCTTATTCCGATTATCACGGTGCTCGGTCCACGCATTCCCGACCTGATTACCGGGACGATCTTTGTCGAAACCATGTTCCGTGTGCCGGGGCTGGGCAAGTTTTTCGTCGAAAGCGTGCTCGACCGTGATTATCCGATGATTATGGCGTTGATGTTGTTGATCGCGGTACTGTGGGGATTTGTCTATCTCATCACCGATCTGCTCTACACGATTATTGATCCGCGCGTCAAACTGACGTAGGCTATACCAGAGCATATTATGAGTGCGATTGCGGCCAAAGATACCGTCACCGGCGCCGATCCGATTATTTCGCGCCCTCCCAGTAATCTCTGGCGCGACGCCGCCATCCGCTTCTCGAAGAACAAACTGGCGATGGGGGCGCTGATTGTGGTCGGAATACTGGTGTTCCTCGGCGTGTTCGCCGATGTTCTGGCGCCACAGCCGAACTTCGCTCGTCCTATCGATGCGCGCAAGTTCCCCGGCGAAGCGGGGTATATCCTGGGCACCGATGATGTCGGGCGCGATATGCTGAAACGCCTGATCCATGGCGTGCGCACATCACTGATCGTCGGCATCTCAGTCCAGGCGATTGCGCTGGTCATTGGGGCGACTCTGGGATTGAGCGCGGGTTTTCTGGGGGGATGGGTCGATTTCTTTGTCATGCGGATTGTAGAGTTGTTCACGGCTATCCCACAATTGTTGTTTGCCCTGTTCCTGATCTCGATCTTTGGCGGTGGGTTGTTCAATGTTATTCTGGCGATTGCGTTGATCGGATGGGTCGATATTTGCCGTCTCACCCGCGCCCAACTCTTCTCGTTGCGCGAAAAGGAGTTCATCGAAGCGGCGCGCGCCATTGGCATTCCACCGTTCCAGATTGCATGGCGGCATCTGCTTCCAAATGCGCTCACACCTCTGATCATCGCCGTCACGCTTGGTATTCCCACCGCCATTTTCACCGAAGCTGGCCTCAGTTTCCTGGGGCTTGGCATCAATGAACCGACCGCCAGCCTCGGCAAGATGGTCGGCGCGTCGTTTGCGTACATCCGCGTCTACTGGCACATGGGTCTGCTCCCTACGCTCCTGATCGCTCTGATTATGCTCAGTTTCTCGTTCGTTGGCGACGGTCTGCGCGACGCGCTCGACCCGCGGTTGCGGAAGTAGGTGAGCGGCAAGGCTGGCAGAAGTTGATCGGGACTGTTCTCAACGCATGCGCGCGTCGGCGACGTGCGAGCAGCGACCTGAAGCAAGCGACGCCTGGTTGGTATCCCTTGTAATACCAATGACCTGTGAACATCCGGCATGGTCACCCCGAGCAGCACGAGGGGTCGTGCATGACCCGCTCAGATTCCTCGCTGCGTTTACCCTGAGCGAAGCGAAGGGCTTGGAATGACCAGCATGCGGCATCGTCAATCGTCATTGGTATAATCGGGATGGAACCTCCACAAAATACTGAAGAATCCAATGTGCAAAGCCGATGCGTCCAGTTTTGTCGTGCTCATACCAAAGCGGAGGAGCGACAGTTGAATTCGGAAGCGCTATCAACGACGGTGCGCTATCTCAAGGTGATGGCGCACGCCACCCGCCTCCGCATCCTGGGCATTCTTGCTGATGGAGAGTGGAGTGTTTCTGAACTGGCCGAGTTGCTTGACACAACCAGTTCGACCGTATCACGCCACCTGGCAAAACTCCAGGAAGTCGATCTCGTCCGAATGCGAATGGATGATGCAAACCACGTCTACTCCTTGAATGACGAAACGCTGCAACGAATCAACCGCGACCTGATCAGCCCCGCCAGCATTGTTGCAATTGGCGAGGAAAGCGTCGGCGATGCTTGGGAGCAGCGTGTACTTACCACGTTTCTCGATGGTGACAGACTCACGAAGATCCCCGATAAGCCCAGGAAGCGCCTGGTCATTCTCACATGGCTGGTTCAAAAGTTCTCCCCTGGAGTCAGGTATCCAGAAGCGCAGGTCAATGCGATCATCAGGCGCCATCATGACGATACCGCCACGCTACGGCGTGAACTGATCGCTGCCCGACTCATGCAGCGCGATGGCGGCGTCTACTGGCGTGTGGATTGAAGCGCGCCAGATGAACGGCGCGCGATGCAGCGATGCTGCGATAATCATATATAATGCTCTCAGACAACGCGCACCTTCAGCCTGCGTGTCTGCATCCGCATCTGTTACTCCAGGAATGCAACCATGGCGGTTGATATCGTTCTTCCACAGATCGGCGAAAGTATGACCGAAGCCACGATCGGGCGCTGGCTCAAGCGTGTCGGCGACCGCATCGAACGCTTCGAGGCATTGGTGGAAGTCGAGACGGATAAAGTCTCGACCGAAGTGACCTCGATTGCCAGTGGCATTTTGCTCGAAATCGTGACGCCTGAAGGCGCCACAGTGCCGGTTGGCACGCTTCTGGCGCGTATCGGCGAGACGGCGGAGAGGCATGTGAGCGCAGCGCCAGCGCCGTCGCAGGAGACAACGGCAGCGCCAGAACCTGTGCGCATCCGCCGCGGCGATGGTCCGCCGATCACGCCGGTGGTGGCGCGTCTGGCTGCTGAATATGGTATCGACCTGAGCCAAATCCGTGGCACCGGCGCCGGCGGGCGCGTCAGCAAGAAGGATGTGTTGCGCTACATCGAGATGCAGAAAGCGGCTGCCGCTTTGCTGCCCGGCGCACCCACTGCGCCGCCTCCGGCGCCCGAAGCGCCTCCCATCCCATCTGTTTCCACAGCGCCATCACCCCCTCTAGCGCGCGAAACGCCTTCTACTGCGCCTGTTGCCGAAGCGCCGCCTGCCCTGCCCACAGCGCAGCGCCCTCCAATCACGCAACCGTTGCCCGACGAGGCGATCCTCACGCCATTGACCACGATGCGACGCATGATCGCCGATCATATGGTCCGCTCCCTGCGCGACGCCCCGCAGGCCACGACGGTCTTTGAGGTCGATATGGGGCGCGTGCTGGCGCACCGCGACCGGTATCGCGCCTCTTTTGAACAGCAAGGGATACGGTTGACTCTGACAGCGTATGTGGTTCAGGCGGTTGCGACTGCGCTGCGCCGCGTTCCGGCATTGAACACGCGCTTCACTGACGAAGGGATCATCACATACCGGCGGATCAACATTGGGGTGGCGGTCGCCCTCGACGACGGATTGATCGTGCCGGTGCTGCGTGACGCCGACGAGAAAAGTCTGGCCGGCATCGCGCGCGCGTTGAACGACCTGACGGAGCGCGCCCGCGCGCGCCGCCTGCAACCGGACGACACCGAAGGGGGAACGTTTACCATCTCGAACCATGGCGTTGGCGGCAGTCTGTTCGCCACGCCGATCCTCAACCGTGGACAGAGCGGTATTCTTGGCGTCGGCGCCGTGGTGAAGCGCGCGGTCGTTGTGACCCATCAGGGGAATGATGCGATTGTCATTCGCCCGATGTGCTACCTGTCGTTGACATTCGACCACCGCGCCTGTGATGGCGCGACCGCCGACGCATTTCTGGCAGCGGTCAAAGAGGTTCTGGAAACCTACCCCGAGCAATAATCCTTTCGCTTACGGCGCAACCGTTGGCGTCGGTCTGGCGCGCGGCACGATGCACATCAACTCGACCGGCGCTGCGGTTGGGGCGATGCTCTCCAGATTGACCAACTGCGCCGCGCCATACTGGTATGTGCGGATCGGGAGTGGGCGGTCGCTCAGGCGCAACCGAACGCTGACCGGATACTCTCCCGGACGTTCGGGTCCAACCAGCATGTCAATCCGGTAGACGCCATTGGGCGCAACGCTCCCTCCACTCACCGCGCGCCGTCCGAAGTACAGGAGGAATGACTCACGCGGCGGTCCGATGCCGGTGAGCACGATCCGATCACCAGATCGACACTCAAACCGCACCACATCGGCGAGCGACACGTCAGGTGTTGGGGTGGCCGCCGGGGGCGCAGGCGGCGCGGGAGGCGGCGGCGCGGGAGGCGGTGGCGCTGCGGTTGGCAGAGGCAGAGGTTCTGCGGTTGGCGCCACAGTTGGCGGCGACGATGTGATGGTTGGTTGCGGCGTCGGAGTTGGTGTCACCACGGCAACAACGACCGACGCCTCTGCACGAATGCCAAACCGGCTAATCGCCAGGATGCTCAGATCGGGAGGAATGGCGGTCGCGTCGAGAAACTCGAAGGTCCGGCGACCGGATGCGGCAGGCGCCTGTATGCCAGACGGCAACAGTTCGACACGCTGCGCATTGTCAATTTCATAGATCAGGCGCGCCGGCTGACCGGCGATCTGCGGCGAGACTTCAAAGCGCGGGTTGCGAATGACCGGCGGGCGTGTCACGAAGTAGACAATCGCCAGAAACGCCAGGAGTGCTATCGGAATGAGCCACGGCGGTATCAGAGCGCGTTGCACGAACTGCGCCGATGACGTTTGAGCGTCGGAACGCTTTTCTGTGCGCGCATGGATCGAGAAACTGCGCGGTTGGGGCGATCCAAACCAGCGGATCGGACCGCGCACCACCAGGCGATGCCTGAATGATGCACCGGGTTCGAGCGCAACGGCATCCTCCCCCAGGTTGAAGGCAAGCGCCTGCTCGTCGTCCTCGCCGACAACGGTGTAGCGCATCGGCACATTCCCGGCATTCGTCAGCGCCAGATTGTACGACGCCCTGAACCATCCGATGACGCGGCGCGGTTTCAATTCCAGCCGGTGCTCGGTAAATGCCTGGACATTCCAGGTTGCCTGTGCGATGCCCGCCTCATTTGGTCGACTGCGCGAGCGGGCATACAGCGTGACCGGGTAGGGACCGGCGCGGTTCTCCGGCGTGCGCGGCACATTAATATTGAGCGCGACCGGCGTGCGACCATTTGGCAGCAGTTGCGGCTCCGGCAACGGACCCTGAATCCAGGTTTCCGGCACACCCTGCACCTCAACCCGCAGATGATCGACATTGTCGCTGTAGTTGTACAGCGTCATGCGCAGAACAGACGGCATGCCAGGAGTAAGAGTCATCACATCCTGTTCGAGTTCGACACCGTAGCGGTTCGAACTGAGCGGCGGTTGGGTGACGCCAATCACATCCGGCGGAGCGCCGCCGGTCGGTGGAGGCGTTTGCGTTGGAGATGCGCTGCGCGCAACGCCTGGAGGCGGCATTTGCGTGGGCGCGGCAGTCGGCGGCGTCATCACCGGTGCGCCAAAACTCGGCGTTACCGGCGCTGGCTGGCGGGGCGCCGGCGCAACCGGCGGCGTGGCGGGCGCGCTTGCGGGTTGCGCCGCCACAACTGCCGTGGGACCGGGAGCGCCGTAGGCAACCGGCGCAACAACGCTTGCTGCCTGCATCAGCGGCGGAATCAGGCGTAACCAGTAGACTCCGATACGCACCGGAGCGCCACCCTGCCACGGATACCGATCCTGGGCAGACAGACGCACACCGGCGACGAACGTCCCATTCTTCGAGCCAAGGTCCGTAATCGTCACCTGCCGCCCATCCCAATCGATAAAGGCGTGTTCCTCGGAAACGCTCTCATCAGGCAATGTCAGATCATTACTCTCCGACCGACCAATTGCCAAGCCATCGCCGGTCAGATTGACGAGATGCAACGGAGCGCCATGGTTGTCGAGCACCTGCACCTGCGGCATGCTCGACGGCGGCGGCAACGCCGGAAAACCGGGAGGCGGCGTTGCGATCATGAGCGACTGCGTGGCTGAGACCTGCGGCAGCGGCGCACCGACCGCCGGCGCCGATTCTGGCAGAATGGTCAATGCCTCATCGGGCGGAACCTCAGATGGCCCCGCCACGCTGCTGGCGGCAAGGGACGGTTGCTGTGGCGATTCTGGCAGAACGGTCAGTGCCTCATCGGCTGCCTCCGCCGGCGACGCTGCGGCAGAAGCGTTGCTCACAGGCATGGCAGGCGACGCTTCATCGGCGATCAGCGCCGCAGTCGCGTCGGCGACGGCGCTGACAGGCGTCGGTTCGATCAGCGTCTCTTCGGCGGATGCCGGCAGCGCTGTTGCTACTGCTTCGCTCTCTTCCGCCTTGATGACGGTTGCATCGGCTGAAGTCGCCGCCAGCGCCGGTTCGATCACCGTCTCTTCGCCAGAGACCATCATGGTCGCGTCGGCAGGCGGCGCCGGCGGCGCCTCAATGATCGTCACATCAGCGGGCGCTGGCGGGATGGCATGGGCGGCGACGGTCACATCATCGGCAGCAGGGATCTGCTCGATCATGGTCGAGTCGCTGGCAGAAACCGTTGACATGCGTTCACCCATTGCCACAACCAACGCTTTGAGCGCTTCCACCAATTCGTGCATCTCGAAGCGATCCGCAGGCGCAGATGCCAGACAACGCGCCACGAGCGCTTCCAGGTCCGCAGGCGCATCCGGGCGCACCAGACGCAACGGCGGAATAGCAGTGAGCGGCGGGGGCGAGCCAACGATCATTTCGTACAGCAGCGCGCCGAGCGCATAGCAATCAGTGCGTGGGTCAGGTTCACTGCCGGCGCGCAATTCCGGGGCGCGATAGGCGGCAGGGTTGGCAGCGGTTGGAGCGATCAGGCGCGCGATGCCAAAATCGCCAACCTTCAACAGATACCCGCCGCCTGGTTCCGGGAAGACGGCAATGCTTTCCGGTTTGAGCGCGCCATGGACCACGCCGCGCGCGTGCGCCGCGCTGAGCGCCACTGCCATCTGGCGCGCGCATTCGACGCACAGGCGCAGCGGCAGCGAGCGTCTTTGCACCATCTCCTGCAACGATCCGCCGGACGGAAATTCACCAACGATAAAGGCGCGCCCCTCGCTGATGCCAAATTCGTACAACTCGACGATATGCGGGTGGTACAGCGCTGCAACGGCGCGCATGTCGCGCTCGAAACGCTCACGGAAGCCAGGCGTTGCGACCTGCTCCGGCGATAACACCCGGATCACCACCGGTTGACCGGTGGGTGTGTGATACGCGCGATAGACGGCGCCGGCGCTATCGACGCTCAATTGCTCATCCAGGCGATAAGCGCCGATGGTCTGCTCATTTGCAGCATGGTCGGGCATGGCAGCGGCTTTCGTCACAGAAACGGGCGATACTCCATTATAAGCGGAATGATGGCGTTCAGATACGCTCGATGAGCCAGAAGCCGGCATTATGGCTGGTAAGGTTCTTTCGTGTGATCGTCAGAATATCGCTTGCTTCATTCGCACCCGGATCGAGCACGTTGAAAACCGAACCATCCGCGTTGACACCGTTGAGCACCATATAGTGACCACCGTAGCTTTTGTCTCCGCCACGCCGGTTTTGCCCGGTGCAACCGCGACACAGGAAGATGACCAGGTTGCCAGATCGGAGTTGATCGACCGCCTGGTCCAGCGAAATACGACGACCCCGGAATCCGGGAAACCCGGTGTGCACGTTGGTGACCATTGTATCGCCGGCAGTGCCGCTGTTGCAGATGCGACCATGGGTGGCGGCATACGTCGCCGTTTGTGGCGGGGTTACAATTTCGATCTGCCCGCCTGACGCAAGGCTCTCCGGGTCCTCCTGGTAGAGATAGTTCAGCACGATCGCCAGCGAAGTGGGACCGCATCCCGCCTGAGCAATGTTCGTGCAATCGGGTGAATTGCCATAGCGTTGGGCGCCCCAGCGACGATCAAACTGCTCGTACTCGTGAGCCGAGCCGGTTAATGCGGCAGCCAGATTATTCCGTTGCTGCTCAAGTTCGGCGCGACGCTCATGCAGCAGCATACCAACCGGATCACCGGGATCGCAGACCTGCGGCAGCGTCGCAAGTTCTGCGTCGATGGCAGCAATCTGCTCGTTGATCTGTCCGATCTGATACCGCATATGCCACCGGCGAAGCGGAGCGATCTGCTGCTGTGTCCGCTGCATTTGTTGTATGCGCTCATTCAGTTGATTGCCCAGATCGGTCATCTCGGGATGCTCAGCAGAACATGCAGGATTGGGACCGGTGCGAGCCTGAAGCGACTCGATCTCTTCCTCCAGCAGACGAAGACGCTCCTCCAGCAGATCCCGCAGGCGAAGACGGCCCTGATCGAGATCGCGTTGTAAATGTTCCCTGTCTGGACCGGATGGTTGCAGACTATCGAGCCGGGTGCGCAGGTCCCGATTTTCCTGGACTGTCACATCGATCTGACGCTCGAGTTCATCCAGACGCTCGACACGCGCCGGATTGGCGGCATCATCCGGGCGACACACTGGCTCTTCAGTGTCGAACTGGCGCTGCATAGCCAATGTGCCACTATCACGTCGTTGACTCACACGCTCCACAGAATCCGCCCCCAGAGGGCGTTCGTCGCCATCGCGCACAGACGCCTGTATAGCATCCGCTGCGCACATAGTGTGAGAAAGCGCGAATGGGAGCACATGCCACCGGTCGCCAGACATGCCAGACACATCCGCTAAAGTGCGTTCTCGATCAGAGCGCAGGGCAATCTGCTCGAAGCGATGACCGCCCCACGAGATCGCCTTTGGTGCGGTTCCTTCCGGGGTTCGGTTCTCGTGGCGCCAACCGGAAGACCCGGTTGCTCGACGACACACCGGCATATGGTCTGGCACAGACTACCTCCGCATCATGTATCTCTGGTGATCGTCGGCACATCGGTTGGCGTCGAACGATTATTGGCAGCATCGGTGGCGGTCACGACAAAATTGTTGTCGCCGGTCGCAAGGGTCACGCTGATCGAAAAACTTGTCCCGCCGCCGGTCAACTGTTGCGAGGCCGCGACACTCTCACCCGTGTCGATCGCACCATTGTTATTGGCATCGTTCCATACCTGCACGAGACTGTTGGCTTCAGCAGTTCCCTGAATATTGAAGGTTGTCGTCGTAGATAGAACCGTTGTTGGCGTGCTCGGAATGGTGACGGTCGGAGCGGGAGGCGGGGTTGTATCAATCACAATATCGCGCAGATCCGCTAGCGACTGGCCCGTAGGAATGGTCAGCACGGCATTATTCCCCGCCGCATCACGCAGCGTTGCCCCAGCCGTCAGCGTCAGCCCCGTGGAGTTGAGATCGCCAGTGTTCTGCCCCGCACCGACCACATAGGTTCCACTGGCGCTGACGCCACTGAAGGGCGCAATGGAGATCGTCACACCGGTGTTAAGCGTCACCTGGAGCGAACCGCCGCTCAGCGCGACCGACTCGCCAAAGTTGACCGTGATATTAATGCTGGCGCCGACCCCATACGTCCCATCCGACGTCGAGGAGGTCACACTTGTCACGGCTGGCGGTATGGCATCGACCGTCCAGGTGCGACTGGCAGGCGTCGGATCGATGTTGCCGACCGAGTCAATGGCGCGCACTGCAAATGTATGCGTGCCATTCGCCAGCGACAGGTTCTGCGGCGAAGAACATGCCAGGAATGCACCGCCATCCACACTGCACTCGAAGGTGCTGCCAGATTCGGAAGAAGTAAAGTTGAATGTCACCGACGGACCGGTTGTGCTACTGTCGGCGGGACCAGTGGTGATTGTTGTTTCCGGAGGTTGTGTATCGACCGTCCAGGTGCGACTGGCAGGCGTCGGATCGACATTGCCGACCGAGTCAACGGCGCGCACCTCGAACGTCTGTGAACCGTGCGTCAAACCGGTAATTGTGTGCGGGCTGGTGCAACTTGCAAACGATCCAGTATTCAAACGGCACTGGAACGTCGAAACCGACTCGGTCGAAGTGAACGTAAAGGTAACGCTGGTTGCACTGATAGTGCCGGTCGGTCCGCTGAGAATCGACGTATCCGGCGGGGTTGCATCAACCGTCCAGGTGCGACTGGCAGGCGTTGGATCGATGTTCCCGACCGCGTCGATGGCGCGCACGCTGAAGGTATACACACCGGTCGTCAGTCCGGTCAGATTTTGAGGGCTGGTGCATGGCGAAAATGCAGCGGTATTCAACCGGCACTCGAATGTTGCGCCTGCTTCCGACGAGAAGGTAAAACTCACATTCGGACCAGTCGTGCTACCGGCTGCCGGTCCTCCGGTAATCGACGTATCCGGCGGGGTTGCATCGACCGTCCAGGTGCGACTCGCCGGGCTGGCATCGATGTTCCCGGCTGCATCGATGGCGCGCACGCTGAAGGTATACACACCGGTCGTCAGTCCGGTCAGATTTTGAGGGCTGGTGCATGGCGAAAATGCAGCGGTATTCAACCGGCACTCGAATGTTGCGCCGGGTTCGGACGTGAACGTAAAGGCAACGGCTGGTCCCGTGGTGCTTCCAACCGAAGGACCGTCAGAGATAGACGTATTGGGGGGATTCGTGTCGATTGTCCACGTATACGCCGCTGGCGTACTGATATTTCCCGCCAGGTCGCGCGAGCGCACGTTGAAGGTGCGACTGCCATCAGCCAGGCCCGCAGGGGTCAATGGACTGGTGCAGGGCGCAAAACTGGCGCTATCAATACGGCACTCGAAAGTCACGCTGGGGCTTACATCGTCGCTACCGGTAAACGTAAACGGTATCGCCGGATTATTTGTCAACAATGGCGGCGTATTGCCCAGCGTAACAGTCGGCGGCGTCGTATCGATCACAATCTGGTCGCCAGCGTTGAACGGCAATTTCTCTACTGCATTACCATCGACGTTGGTCACACCATTGCTATTAACAAAATCGAGCCGGATGGTCTTGTTGCCGCCACCCGCATTCACCGTCACCGTCCATTGGTTGGTTGACGTACCGCTTGCGGGAGAGACCGACGCAATACTGGCGCCAACCGCGCCGCCAAGGGTGACCAGGCTGAAGTTCGCTGCCGAGACGCCTTTGACTGCTTCGCTGAAATTGACCTGGAACTGCACACTGGCAGCGTTGGTTGGACTACCGCCGACGCGCACAATCGAGGCCACTTCAGGGATTTCGGTCCCTGATCCACTCAGGCTCACCAGCAAGACCCCGCCAGCGGACGAGGTTTCGATCCGAAGCTGGCCCGTGCGTTGCCCCGCCGCTGCTGGCGTGAAGGTCAGGGTAATCGCACACGAGGCGCCCGGCGCCAGCGACGCGCCGCAGTTCTCGGCGCCACCACTGACGCGCGCAAAATCGGCTGCATGGACGCCACCGATCACGATTTCGTCGATTGTCAGCGGCGCATTACCGGTATTTTTCAGCAACAGCGTGCGCGGCGCTCCGGTTGTTCCTTTTTTGATGCTGCCAAACGCAATCGATGCCGGATCGACCTCACCGCTGCCTGCGACCACAGTCGTTGGCTGCGGCGCCGCCGTCGGCGACGACGCAACCGTGGCAGTCGGACGCAGCGCCGTTGCAACCGGAGATGGGGTAACCGCCGGGCGCGTGGTAGGAGATGGCGCGTTGCCGGTAGGCGCCTGCGCCGCAGCAGTCGGACCCTGCGCGGTCGTAGTTTGCGCCAGTTGCGCTTCGAGCGCCGCGCCGGTCGCTGCCAGCGCCTGCGCTTCTGCCGTCTGGGCTGCTGCCAGTGAGGTGACTGTCGCCTGAAACGCTGCGGCAAGCGCCGTTTGTGCGCTTGCCTGTTGTTCGGTCGGCAACGCCGCTACCGCAGATTGGGTTGCCGCCAGCGCCGCGCCTGCTTCAGCAAGCGCCGTCTGTCCCTGAACTGCCTGCTGGGTCGCGCGCGCAGCAAGGCGCGCCGACTCCTCAGTGATATTCCGGCCCTGTGTCCCGGCAAGAAAGCCGCTGCCAGGAACGGCAGACCACACCACCGCCGGCACATTCAGCCCATAGAGCAGGAAGAGCGCCACGAACAGCGCCAGTGGCGACCAGACCGGCAGCAGCGCCGTCTGCACAAAACGCACCTCATCATGCAGGAGACGGGAGGGTAAACCATGAATGTCGTCCTGCTCCTCGACCTCGATGGTCAGCGCGTGGGTGAGGTCGCCGCCGAAGGTGCGGCGAGGAGCGGCTATCGTCAGCGGTATGTCTGCCGTCTCTCCTGGCGCGAGCACAACACGATCCTCGGCAAACGCGACGCTGGCCATCTGGCGCTCATCGGTTGCGCGCAGATGGTACGCCGCCTGAGCATTACCGTTATTGCGCAGATGAACGGTCACCACCGCCTGGTCACGTCCACGCACCCGATGCGGCGAGACCTGCATCTCACCCGCCAGAAATGGCGCCACACGCCATTCCAGCGCCAAATCGGCAGCGGCAGACGGATCTTCCTGCGGCACGGCGCGCAGGCGCACATCGTAGGGACGGACCATGCTCTCCACGGTGGCAGGCGCCTGCACACGCACACTCGTCGTCTTCATCGAAAACGGCGGCACACGCAGCGTTGGGACCGGTTCCACCCACAGTTCGGGCAGACCCTCGAGCACAAGCGCAACAGTTAGTGGAGCGGGAGTCCGGTTAGTGACGCGCACCTCAACATCCGTCGGTTCACCGGGGATCAGCGTCAACGCCATCTGCACTGGCGACAGCGCAAGCGCCAATCCCGACGGAGCGCCTCCCGCGATCCGTTGAGTCGGCGCAGCATGGACATCGGCAGGAGCGCCTGGCGATGGTTCCGACGACAATGGCGCCCCAATATCGAGGCGCAGCGTATATGGACCGATGTGCACCTCCTGTCCCGGCTCCCAAACCTGTGGCGTCTGCGGCGTGAGGCGCACACGACCCAAGCGCGTGCCGCTTTTCGATCCCAGATCGGTAATGGTGGCGCGGCTGCCGTCCCAGTCGATCCGCGCGTGGTTGCGCGAAACAACCGGAGCATCGAGTTGAAGCGCGTTATTTGCCAGACGCCCGACCGTTATTCCAGCGGACGTCAGCGCAATCGCGCGAACCGAACCGCTCTGCGCATCGATCACGGCAACCTGCGGCGATCTGTCCCCAGACGGAGGCGCAGATTGAGAGTCGGGGGTGTTGGATGGGTTGATGTCGGGCACGACGCACACCTCCTGAACCGTTGATGGGAAGAAATGTCATGGTTGATTGATTTGCAGATCGATCTGTGCAGTGCGAACCTGGCTCCCATGGGTGACGGTGATGGTCATCCGCGCCTGTCCGATGGCGCCGCGACGGTACTGAAGCCGACTCAACCGGCTATTCGCATCGGCAAGCGTGGTCATAAATGTCTGCGGCGTAGACGTTTGAGCAAACCCGTCCAAGCCGGTGATACGCATCTCTCCCGCGTTATTGCTCGGATTTACTCCGACGATGTTCAACCGAACCATGACAGTATCAGTGTCGGGCGCGCCGCTGATAACCACCCCATCGATATCGGTCCATGGCGTGCTGGCGCCCCCGGTGACATTAACCGACGTCGGCGCGGTCAGGGTTAGTGTAACCGGTTCAGGTGTCTCAGTCGGCGTCAGCGTTGGCGTTTCGGTCGGCGTTGGCGTCAGCGTCTCCGTGGGGGTCGGCGTCAGCGTCTCGGTCGGCGTAGCCGTTGGCAGCGGCGTTGGTGTATGGGTATTGGTTGGCGTAGCCGTCGGCAGCGGCGTTGGTGTATTGGTCGGCGTGGCGGTGGCGCCAGGCAGTGGTGTGCCGGTATTGGTCGGCGTCTGGGTAGGAGCGAATGTGGCGGTCGGCGTGGCAGTTGCGATACCCGCAGCCGGTCGAATCGTGCCAACCGCGACATTATCGGCGAAATTCGCCCCGGCAGCGCTGGTCAGAACCACCCGGAACCGTCGATCGGTCGCGGTTGTGGAACTCGGCAGCGCCTGCACGACGATCACCCGTTCGGTTTCGCCCGGATTGAATGCCAGCGTACCACTGACGCTCCGATAATCGATGCCCGCCCGGGCCGTATCATCTTCAGTCGTGTACTCGACACTCACGGTTGCAGAACTGCTGCTGGACAGACGCACGGTGAACGTCATCGTTGTCTCACCGCTTGTGCGGCGTTGCACCGACGCATCATCGATGGTCAATTCGGGCAACCCTGGCGCTGGTGTCTGAGTCGGCGCCGGAGTTGGCGTGAGTGTCGGCGTGCGGGTGCGCGTCAGCGTTGCGGTTGGGGACGGAGCGCCGGCAACCGGTGACGCCGTCGGCGCAGGCAGCGTCCCCGGCGGAACCGTGGCAAATGGTGCGTCTGTCGGCGGAGGCAGCGTCGGCAACGCAGTGAACTGAAGCGCAATTGCGGTTGCAGAAGCAAATTGCGCTGCCAGCGTCGCCTGGAGCGCCACCTGCTGATCGGCAGGCGCCGCCGTCGCCGTTTGCGCCAGCGCCGCGAGGGTCGCCTGCCCTTGCTGTTCAATGAGTTGCAATTGTTGTGCCGTTGCCGTCGCTTCTGCGGCAGCCGTTGCGCGCATATCCGGCGGCGACTCGGTTGGCGCAGCAAAGATGCCGTACCCTGGCAGCATGCCGGCAAGCGATGCCGGCAACGCAGCAAAACCGCACAACAGCGCCAGCAACAGCAACGTCAGCACCATCGGTATCCACCAGAGTGGAAATGCTGGCGTCTGCACAAACTGCGCCTGCACGCTCAGCGTTTCGCGCAGCGCCTGCTGAACATCGGTCTCGACCGCCTGCACAGTGAACGGGTGCTGTCGTTCTGCGCCAAACACACGACGTTCGACAACGACCGTCAGCGATGTCTCTGCGGCTTCGCCAGGTCCGACAGTCAGGCGCTCCTGCGCAATCGAATACGCCAGTTCCTGAAGATCATCGGTTGCGCTGAGCGCATACGATGCCGGAACATTACCATTATTGCGCACAGTAACGGTATACACCGCCCGATCGCGACCTCTGGCGCGTTTCGGCGCAATCGACAATTCTCCCGCCAGGAAGGGCGCCACCCGCCACTCCAGCGGCGCCTCGAACATGAGCGTCGGCAGTTCGGCGGCGAATGCCTGAAGCGAGACCGCATACGACCCGGCGCGGCTCGCACTGGATGCCGGCGCCTGGACGAGCAGAGTCGCCGGAACCCGCGCCCCAGGCATAACGGTGACCGTCGGTGCAACCTCGACCCACTCCGGCGGCAACCCATCGAGCATCAGAGAAACGGTGAGCGGAATCGTCGCATGATTGGTCACAACAACATTGATTGTGACGTGCTCGCCAGGAGTCAGAGTCAGCGCACGTTGATCCGGCAAAACGGCGAGCGCAACCGCAGTCGCCGGTTCAACGGCGGCTCCTGCGCGTTCCGGGGCAGCCATGTCGGGATTCAAAAGACCGGTGGGCACAGCAGGCGACGACGGCGCATCCGCCGGCACAAGGCGTCCCGTGGGCGCGCCAGGGATTGCAGCAGCGGCAGCCGCCGCCGCAGGCGCCGGCGGCGGGGCGCCAGGATAGAGACGCAGGGTATAGCGGCCAATACGCAGCGGTTGATCGGGAAGCCATTCATACGGGGTTTGCGGCGTCAGACGCACAGCGCCCAGGAATGTTCCCGACTTCGAGCCGAGATCGGTCACGCGGGCGCGCCGTCCATCCCACTCGACACGGGCATGGTTGCGCGAGATGGTCGGATCATCGAGAACCAGAGCGCTGCTTTTGAGGCGACCAATCGTTACTCCTGCCGCCGTCACTTCAACAGACTGAGCAGGTTGACCACGCGCATCAATCAGCGCGACAAAAGCAGGGCGTTCGTTCGTAGAAGAAGCAACAACCTGCGTAGCATATGGATTGGGCGACGCCTCTGAGTCAGGCGCTTCGTCTGGCGACATACACATCCCTCTGCAAGGCTCTAAATCGGCAAGAGCGATGTTTGCACGAATGTAGCCTCTGCTGTTGCCGTGCCAACTCCCAACACTGCTGCAATCACCTTAAACCGATGCGTTTGGGCGCCGCCAAAAATACGCCGATTGCTGCGCACCTCGAGCGACGTCTCGACCGTTTCCCCGGGAGGGAGATGAAGTTCGTGCTGCGCGAAATTGTACGCCAGCGCCTGATGGTCATCTTCCGCCATCAACACGATATGCGCTATCGCACCACCCTGATTCGTCAACTGAACCGCATACCGCGCCTGATCACGTCCGCGAGCCATCTCAGGCATGATCTGCACACTCAGCGACGGCGGCGCGGCGACACTCCACGACGCCTGCACCGATGCGCCTGTCTGTGGTTGAATGGTCGAGCACGCATGAACCTGCACATCGTAGGTTCCGCCGCGCGCGTCGGGAGACACAGGCACATACAGCGCCAGTCGAACCACCGTTTGCGATCCGGCGGCCACCCGAACCGGACCCTCCGGCATGCGTATCCAGGAAGCGGGCCATCCTTCGACCGCCAGCGCCAGCGTGTCGTCGCTATTGCCACGGTTGAGCAGCGTCACCTCGATGACAACCTCCTGACCGGCGACGACCTGAAGCGAATCCTGACCGGGCGCCAGGGTCATACCAATCTGATCATCCCGATGTTGAGCCAGTTCCAGCGTAAACGGACCGACCTCCAGACGCTGCCCGATTTCCCAGGCATGCGATTCATGCGGCGTCATCGGTGCGCCATCGAGCAGCGTCCCGCCGCGCGATCCCAGGTCCTTCACGCGCACACGCCGCCCACTCCATTCGATGGTCAGGTGATTACGTGACACTGCCGGATCATCGAGCACAATCTGATGCCCCGCGCGCCGCCCGACGGTCAACCCCTGTTCCGTGAGTGGAACCTGCTGCACCACCTGTCCCGCCGCATCGATCACCCAGACGACCAACCCCTCGGGCACAGGCGGTAGAGGCGCTGGCGCCTGCATCACCCGACGGAGCGCCTGAGCCAGTTCCGCGCCGGTTGCGAAGCGCTCCTCCGGTTTCTTCGCCAGGCAGCGAAGAATGATCGCCTCAACCGCAACCGGCAGATCAGACGCGACCGTGCGCGGCGACGGCGGCTGCGCGTAGACGTGCTTCTCAACCGCCTCACTGATTCGGCTGACAGTGAACGGCAAATAGCCGGTAACCACTTCATACAGCACTATCCCGAGCGAATAGATGTCACTGCGCCCATCAACCGGCAGCCCCTGACACTGTTCCGGCGACATGTACGCCGGCGTACCGACCGTCATCCCGCTGGCGGTAATGCCGCCGCCGCCTTCGACCATCCGCGCCAGACCGAAATCAGTCAGTTTGAGCACATAGAGCGAGCGTCCGCCAGGACCGGCGTGCCGTTCGATCAGCATATTATCCGGCTTGATATCGCGATGCACAATCCCCCTGGCGTGCGCAAAATCGAGCGCTTCCGCCGCCTGCCGGATCAGATCGAGACCAAAGGTGAGCGGCCATTTCACACCTTCACGCATGCGACGGTCGAGCAACGTGCGCAGCGATCCGTCGGGCATATACTCCATCGCAATATAGTACCGACCTTGCTGTTCATCGAAATTGAAGATACGCACAATATGCGGATGTTCAAGCGCAGCAACCGCCTGCGCCTCCTGACGAAAGCGCGCCTGAAAGCCGGGATCGCTCGCCATGTGCGGATGCATGACCTTGATCGCCTGCAAGCGATCAAGGTGAACGTGGCGCGCCCGAAACACCTGCCCCATGCCACCCGCGCCCAGTAGCGCCTCGATACGGCAGTTCCCGATGATCTGTCCCAGAAGATCGTTCATCACTATCGCAAGTAAAAAAAGACCCACCAACCGGTCCGCGGACCCTCTCGACCACCGGCATCAATTGCCGAGACCCGCCAGCGACCCGGTTGCGCACCGACCCAGTTGAACAGATAGTTCGTCGACGGAACATTCACCACACTCCAGGTGCGACCAACATCGGTGCACCAGGCATTGTACTGGCAACAATGGAAACAGTCGATTTCCACCCGATACGAGACGGCGCCCGGCACCGGCGCCCATTCGAGCAGGGTGGTGCGCGGAAAGATGTCGAATGTGGCGCCGTTTGGGGGCGCCAGTTGGATTGGCGGCATGGTCATAAACACATCCGGCGTCGGTGTCGGTGTGTTGGTTGGTGTTGGCGTCGCGGTCGGCGTTGGCGTATTGGTCGGCGCCGGCGTTGCGGTCGGTGTTGCCGTTTCAGTTGGAGACGGCAGCGGCGTTGCCGTCGGCAGAGCCGTCGGCGTGGCAGTCGGTTCAGGCGTGTTGGTGGGTTCAGGCGTCGATGTCGGTTCTGGGGTGCTCGTTGGCAATGGCGTCGCCGTTGGCGTCACTGTTGCGCTTGGCGTCGGTGTGCGCGTTGCAGTCGCCGTTGTGGTTGGCGTATTGCCGGTTCCGCTTGCTCCTCCAGCGCCGCCGGAGTCACCCGATCCGCCGGTTCCCGCAGCACCCCCGCTTCCCTCGCCGCCACCGCCGCCTGCATTCGTTCCGTTTCCGCCAGACGCGGCGGCAGCCGTTGCCGTTGCCTGATCATCGGCGATGACCGCATCGGTCACTTCTGTTGGCGTCGCCACACCGGTTTCCGGCGTCGGCTCGACGGCAACCGTCGGTTCCACCGTCGGTTCTGGCGTCGCCGTTGGCGCTGCGGGCGGCACGATCCCGGACTGACCCGCAACACCTGCATCGACATTCCCGCCGCTGCGCAGCACTGCATACCCCGGCAACCCACCCGCGAGCGACGCGGGCAGCGCGCCAAAGAGGTGTGATGCCCCAAAACCGAGCATCAACACCGCTGCAATCAGGCTCCACACCGGCAGCAATGCTCCCTGAATCCACATCCCATTGGCGCGCAGCGTCGCGCCATGATCTGCTGTCGCTGTGACGGTCACGCTATGCATCGTTTCACTGCCGAATGGCTTAAGCGAACCTTCAACCGTCACCGTTGCGCTGCCGCTCTCACCCGCGTCGAGCACCAGTTCCTCTGGCGCGAGCAGCGCCTGAATGCCCGCCTCATCCGCCTCACCCTGCAACCGGTAGCGCACCGGCGCATTTCCCAGGTTGCGCACCGTTGCCTTCAGCGCCCCGCGTAACCTGCCGCGCGCGCGCCCCGGCGCCAGTGTCAGTTCTTCACGCGCATACGGGCGCACCGTCCAGCGCGCCAGCACCGACCCACCCTCCGTTGGGCGCGCGCGCGAGCGGGCTGTCACCTCCACCGGATACTCGCCGGCGCGCGCATCCGGTTCAGCAGGAGGACGCACTACCAGCGTCACCGTGGTCTGTCCGCGCGGCGGCATCTGCGCAGGGGGGGGCAACGTCACCCATTCCTGCGGCACCCCGGCGATGCCGAGGCTCAGATGATCGACCTGATCGCTGAGGTTCGCCAGGGTCACTGCCACCGTTGCCGTCTGCCCCGGCGTAATCGCCAGCGTCTCTGGTTCGAGCATCATTCCCACCGCCCCGGTGGTCGCAAACGCCTGCGAGTACGGCAACGGCGCAGCGCCGCCGGTGAGCGGCGGCACCGTCATCACCCCGCCTCCCGGCGTCGCAAGCGTCTGCGGGGTGGTCAGCACACCGCCGGACGGTGTTGCAGTCCTGCTGCTCTCCACGCCCTCCGGCGGGTCGAGGCGCAGCCAATACGATCCAACCCGCAGCATCGTGCGCCAGGGCCAGGCAACCGATTGCTGCGACGGCAACGGCTGATTCTCCAGCAGGGTGCCATTGCTCGACCCCAGATCGGTGACCATCACCTGTGCGCCGTCCCATTCCAACCGCAGATGATGCCGTGACACCCCTTCACCTGGCAGGACGATATCGTTGCGCTCGACGCGCCCTGCCGTCAACCCACCGGGACGCACCGCGACCACCTGCAAGAGCGTGCCGGAATCATCCAGCACCTGAATGCGCGGGAGAGAACCGCTCCCCATTAACGTTGGCGCAGTCGGCGCTACGCCAGCGTGCAACGTCTGAATGCGGGTTCGCGCGGCGATCTCAGTCAACATCGCGCCGCCTTCATCGTCTCCCACTGCCAGATCGGGCGCAATCGCACTCACCGCTTCATACAACGCCGCCGATAGATCGGCGGCAGTGGCGAAGCGCTCCTCCGGCATCTTCGCCAGACAGCGCAGCACAATCATCTCGACAATCTCAGGCAAGTCTGGGCGGATGTGTCGTAGCGGCGGCGCAGTGACATAGACGTGCTTGAACACTGCTTCACTGATCGTTTTGACCACAAACGGCAGCGTGCCGGTCGCCACTTCGTACAGCACCACACCGAGCGCATAGATGTCGCTGCGCCCATCGAGCGGTTTGCCCTGACACTGTTCTGGCGACATGTAGGCAGGCGTGCCCATCGCCATACCGGTCGCCGTCAGGCTGCTCCCCTCGGTCATCCGCGCCAGCCCGAAATCTGCCACCTTCATCGTCGGACCTCTGCCCATCAGACCAGGCTGAAGCAGCAGATTATCCGGCTTGATGTCACGGTGGACCATACCCATCGCATGAGCGTATGCCAGCGCGTCCGCCGCCTGGCGCACCAATTCCAGCCCTTGCACCAGGCTGCCGCCGGTCTGTTGGGCCGTCGAGCGCAACCAACCGCGCATCGAGCCGCCGGTGACCAGTTCCATCACCAGGTACGCCATGCCATCGTACTCATCGAAGTCGTACACTTCGACGATATGGGGATGCCGCAATTTTGCCGCCGCCTGCGCCTCCTGGCGGAAGCGTGTCTGAAACATCGGGTCCTGCGCCAGATTACCGTGCAGCAGTTTCAACGCCGCCGGGCGGTCGAGATGGATGTGGCGGGCGCGAAACACCTGCCCCATTCCACCGCTGCCCAGTGGCGCTTCGATGCGATAATTGCCGATGGTTTTTCCAATGAATTCAGTCATATCGGCGACTCCGGAATTGCTGACATATGGCTGCGTCGGCTAGACGGAGCGCAGTGGTGGATCACGGCGACGGCGTCACCAGAATGATCGGCGGATTAAGAATATCCGGTCTAATAATGATGTCCGGGCGAAAGATCCACTGCCGACGCAGCACGTAATCTGTCGTCCGGTCGGGGCGCGGATCGGAAGGGCGGTAATCATCAAAAACCTCCGCCTGCAAATCCTCACCCTGGAGACGCACAGTAATCCGAGTGGTCTTGAATCCGAAGTCATACACGCCAACCAGTTGCCCCGGCGTGTATGGCACCTGAATCTCGCCCCAATCGCAGTCGCTCGGCGTACATTTGCCATACCCCCGGAAGATGTAGGTCGTCTCATCCTTTTTGTCAATCACCAGGCGCGTCATCCCGCTTGTGGCGGTATCGACATTGACCCAGTTGCCAAGAAAGGCATTGAATGCCGCCGCCTGCGTCGTTGCGGTTGCCGCTGCCGACGTCTGCTGCACCGCAACGGCGGATGCAGTCTGCGCCAGGGTCGTCTGCTGCGCGGCAACTGCGCTCGCGGTCTCTGCATTTGCTGCCGCTGCCATTGTTGCCTGCGCATCGATCGCCTGCTGCGTCGCCTGGACATTCAGCGCCACCTGCGTTGCCTGCTGCGCCGCTGCGGCTGCGGTCTGCTGCACTGCTGCCTGTTGTGTCGCTTGCTGGATCGCCTGCTGCGCCTGTTGCGTCTGCTGCGCCGCCTGCTGCTGTTGCTGCTGCGCCTGTTGCGTCTGCTGCGCCGCCTGCTGCTGTTGCTGCTGCGCCTGTTGCGTCTGCTGCGCCTGAGCGATCTGCGTATTCTGCTGCGCCTGGAACGCAATCTGGGTCTCGATCGGCGCAGCCGCAATCGTCTGCTGCTGAATCAGCGCCACAGTCTCCTTCATTTCAAGCGTCGCCTGCGCGGCAGTGCCAACGACTGCGGCAGTAGCCGTGTTCGCTGCGGCAATCACACCGGCGGCTTCGGCAGTCGCTGCGGTCGCAGTCGCGGCTGCGGGGCGCACCACCAGCATTTCGTTGCCGAAGAACACCCCTCCCAAACACAGCGGAACGAGCAGAAACAGCGCCGTCACCGCCCACGCCGGAATGATCGGCATCTGAACAAACTGCCCGGTTGCAACCGGTGGTCCTTCGCTGCCCGCCACTGCCGCGCCGACCGTAAAACTGCGCGTCTGTTCGCGCCCAAACCAGCGTTGCGGACCGGTGACCGTGGTTGGAACATGGACTTCGGCGCCGGGGTCGAGCGTCACTTCCGGCGGCTCGAACCGATAGCGCAGCACATGCTCATCATCCTCGGCGCGTAGGGTACACTGAATCGGAGCATTCCCATCGTTGCGCAGCGTCGTGGTAAAGCGCGCCTGACCGCGCCCGGCAGCCCGTTTGGGCGCAAGGGTCAGCGACGGCGCCGTGAACGGCAACACGGTCCAACGTCCATGCGCCACGCCAACTTCCGCCGGATTTTCGCGCGAACGCACCCGGAGCGTCACCTGATACTCACCGGCGCGGCTTGCCGACGTGCGCGGCGCCGTGACCGTCAACACCACCGGCGCTTGCACGCCTGGCATCAACTGGATGGCATCGGCGGGCTGGCGCACCCATTCCGAGGGCGCACCCTCCACTTCGATACTGAAGTGATCCACCACCGTCCCCAGATTCGCCAGCGTCAACCGCAGCGGCGCTGGCTGCCCCGGCGCAAGAGTCAATGCAGCATCTTCCAGCACCACGCCAATCCGTCCGGTGCTGACACTGGCAGTGACCACGCCGGTAGACATCGGACGTGTGACTGCGGCTGGCGGCGGGGTAGCGGTCGGTTGCGCATCAAGCAGTTGCTGCAACAGTGCGCCACCCGGTTCGACGAGGTGCGCTGGCGGTTCCAGGCGCAACCAGAACGGACCGACGCGCACCACCTCGCGCCAGCCCCACGGATGCGGCGCCCGTGCCGGAAGGCGCACCGCTCCCAGCAACGTCCCATTGCTCGAACCCAGATCGGTCACCGTCACCTGCCGACCATCCCAATCAACGCGCAGATGCGACCGTGACACCCCTTCGGATTCGAGGACGAGCGTATTGGTCGACTGGCGTCCGACGGTAACACCATCGCTCGTCAGTTCGACGACGCGCAACAGATTTCCGCCAGCGTCGCGCACCTGGATACGCGGCAGGGTCGACGCGCCAGGCAGCGAGGGAAGCGCCGGCGGGAGCGTCCCACTCGATGGCATCATGGCGGTTGGTTGCGGCGCTGCTACAGCAGGCGGGGGCGGCGTTGGAACAGCGCCCTGCGGCGATACTGGCGGCGCTTCATTGGGATGCGCCATTACCGTCGTGTGGGTCAACATCGGATCGGGGCGCGCCAGGAGCGCTTTCTGGCTGGCAGCAACCTCGGCAGCGCTGGCGAACCGATCTTCTGGACGCTTCGCCAGACAACGCAGCACAATTGCTTCGAGCGGTTCCGGCAGATCGGCGCGCACCTGACGCGGCGGGGTCGGCGGAACGAACACATGCTTGTACGCCGCTTCGCTCAGCGTCGTTGCCGTAAACGGCAGATAACCGGTCGTCACCTCGTACAGCACCACTCCCAGCGCATAAATATCGCTCCGGTGATCGACATGCGCCCCCTGGCACTGCTCTGGCGACATATAGGCTGGCGTCCCCATTGCGGCGCCGGTCGCGGTCATCATCGACCCTTCCACCATGCGCGCCAGCCCAAAATCGGTAATCTTGAGCGCGTAACGCCCGGGCACGCCGGAGACTGCGCGGAGCAACATGTTGTCCGGCTTAATGTCACGATGAATCATGCCCTGGCTATGGGCGTATGCAAGCCCTTCCGCCGCCTGCTGCACCAGATCGACTGCCAGCATCAGAGACCATGGCTTGCCCTCGCGGGCATGCTTCTGCATCAACCCGCGCAGCGACCCATCGCTCAACAGTTCCATCACCAGGTACATCAGACCCTGCTGCTCGCCGAAGTCGTACACCTCGACAATATTCGGGTGCTGAAGCGCGGCAATCGCGCGCGCCTCCTGGCGAAATCGCGCCTGAAAGCCAGGATCGTGCGACAGATTGGTGTGCATCACCTTCAGCGCAACCGGTCGATCCAGATGGATGTGCCGCGCGCGAAACACTTGCCCCATGCCGCCAGCGCCCAGGAGCACTTCGACTCGATAATTGCCGATAATCCGACCAATTAACTCCGTCATGAAGAATGCTCCCTATCTCAGGCAACCAACAGCGCAACCCGGGCAAACCAGCAAAGCCGTTGTTCAATTTCGACTTCGAGGTTAGCAGGGGAACTGAAGGCAGGTTCTTTCGCCGTATATTGTACTGCACCTGTGTCAATCGCGCCTGCCATTTCGCGCACAATCGCCGCCCGATTGCGTTGACCATCGAGCAACTGCAACAGAAACCGATCGAACGGATCGAGCTGCAACACATCGTGATACAGATTGGTCACCTCGATGCCGGACTGCGCTTCCAGGCGCGCCAGAGCAGTCGCTTGCGGGCGCTCTCCTGGATGGCTCGCCACCAACGGCGGGTGCAGATGAAACGATACCAGCGTTGTTGCCGTCGCAAACGCGCGCAGCAGATCGCCCCCCAATCGCCGCGCCAGCACCGATGGCTCAACATCACGCAGCGGCGCTCCGCCGTCTACCGCGCGGCGCTGCGCTTCGACCACCAGCGTCTCGAACGGTACTGCGCGCGGCGACGCTTCCGCCAGATGGAGCAGCGCCGCTTTCGTAATCGGCGCCATCACCGTAAACCCGACATCGTGCAGATTCCGAAACACCACTGGCGTCTCATTGGTCAGATCGACCGGGTGCGATTCGGGATGCATCAATGCAGCGACAGACATACCCGCCAGACGCTCTGGTCGCAACGTGCGCCGGATCTTCAGATGATCATGGCAGAGGAGCGTCTGCCGGAACTGTCGTCCACGAAGAAAATCCATGTACTGCTCCAGATCGATACCGTTTTGAGAAAAAGAACGCATTGCATCGACGGTTTCGGGTTTCAATCCCTGAGGCAGCACCATCGGAAACTCGGTTTCGGAGAGGTACTGCAACCCGTGCTGCGCAGCGTGGGCGGCAAATTGCGCAAAATAGACCGGTTCGTTCACCACTTCGAGCGCATCGTGGAGCAGAAATGCATGGCTCAGCGGACCCAGGCGATCCAGCATGGCGCGAAACTGGCCGGCGTATGCGGCAATGAAACTGGTGAACGCATTCGCATGCTCCGAGTCGCTCTCCGCCAGCATATCGAGCAACGCCAGCGCGATCCTGGCGCGATCATGCGAATCTTCGACATCCCTGGCGGCATAGAGCATCAGATCGCGGATTGCACCGAGCATATGCCAGCCAGGGTACGTGTTGTAACTGACGAATGCCACGCCGTTCGGCGTCAGGCAACGCTTGATCAGCGCCATAAGTCGGTCGCGCACCGGCGCTGGCGTCCATGAATAGACGCCGTGGGCAATGATATAGTCGAACTGCCCCAATTCATCGCCGACGTCCTGGAGATCGCGCGCCAGCAGGGTAATGTTGGTCAGACCAAGCGTGTCGATCACGCGCCGTCCATCGGCAATCTGGCGCGGCGAGAGGTCGATGCCGGTAAACGAAGCTTTGGGAAGGCTTAACGCCATCGGCATTAGATTAGCGCCGGCAGCGCAACCGATTTCCAGCACGCGACAACGCGCAACTGGCGGTGGGTTCAAGCCGAGCAACGTCGCCAGCACGGCCATGTAATCAGGGTGGGTATGCGCATAGGCGCGCCCCGGATACGGCGCCTCATCGTAACTGCGCGCCAGCGTTGTCACGATGTCGTTCATTGCCGGATATCCAGAATGTAGCCAGCGTGCGCCGGTTTATGCGCGCGCACCAGATTGTCGATCAGGCGCGCATCTACATCGCTGCCGGGCGGAAGAGCGAGCGAAATGCGAAAGACGAACGGTTGCGATGGTTCTTCCGTAATAGTTGGCGTCAGACCGGTCACCACCTCGATCAGTCGCTTGAGTCCATACGCCGTGCCGCGCCAGCGATAGAGATCGGCGGCTTCGGCGATCAGGCGACGGATGCGCGATTCGGGCCAGTATGGATTGACTTCCATATCGAGCCAGCCTGCCAGCCAGGGCAGAAACGACAGCGGACAGGTGCGCGGGTCGAAGTAGAGATTGATATGATTCTGACGCCATTCCAGCGGCTCCCAGATCGTCTCGAAAATCCGCAGATAACGCCCCAGAAACTCATTCTCCTGAAAGATCGCCGGCAGATAGCGCAGGTAGCGACTATCCAGTCCATCCGACGACGCGGCATAGCGCACCGGCAAGCGTTCGGGAAACTCCTGGGCAACAACGACCGGCTCTTCAGGCGGCGGTGGAGACGGGGGTGCGGAAGGCGCTTCAGGTGTCGCCATCGCAGCAGATTCGCCAACCGCTCCTTCCGTTGTCTCACCGGAGATTGCTGCCGTGAGCGGCTCTTCTTCGATAACCGAAGGCGGTTCGGGCATTTCCGCAACCGGCAGCGCCACCTCTTCGGGCGGATACACCACGCCAGGCGGGATATAGATCAGAATGAACGGACCGATCCGCACCTCCTCGCCGGGGACCAGCGGATAGGGCTGATTTGGCGGAAGGCGGCGCTCGCCAATGAAGGTTCCATTCGTGCTGCCGAGATCGACCAGTTGTGCACCCTGCGGTCCCGCGTCGATCCGACCGTGCATATTCGACACGACCGGCGAGTCGAGGTGCAGATCGCGCGCCGGGTTGCGCCCAATGGTGTACTGCGGCTGGCGCAAGGTCACCACCTGTTCGCCGTCGGGGGAGCGAATGATCAGTTTGCCAAAATCGGGTTCCACATGCTGCTCCGGGTAATACCAATTCCCTGTGACCATCCGGCATGGTCACCCCGAGCAGAGCGAGGGGTCTTGCGCGACCCGCTCCGATTCCTCGCTGAGTTTACCCTGAGCGAAGCGAAGGGCTCGGAATGACACGCATGCGGCATCTTCAATCGTCATTGGTATAATGCGTGAAGATCACCTGTTTACGACGCACTGACCGACACTCGATGCTGCCAGGAACAGATCAAGGCGTGGCGCGGCACATCGAGGCGCGGCGAGACGACCTGTGGCTTTGCCGTGCTCCCCGGCTCGGTCAACCCGATCTGCACTTCCTCGACGAACTCAATTGACGGGAGACGCTGCATCAACGCATAAATCTCCGACACATGCAGATCACGACCAAAGGGCCAACCGTTGCCGTCGGGTCCACCGACATATGGGTTGAGATACCGATAGAGCACCTCTTCTGCTTCGTGCTGCACCGCGCGCGCGAGTGCCGGATCACTGCGCACCGGAACACGCAGCCGCACCTCGACCGACACCCAGAGGTACTGGATCGGGCGCACATCGAGTGCAATGCCCAACGGACGCCGCCGATCCAGATAGTCGAGCACACGAGCGCGCAGTTCGGCGGAGAGCGTCAGCGCCTCCGGCGGAATCCGACCGGCAGGATTATCGGACTGCGGCAGAATGTAGACTATCACCTGACCGGGGCGCGGATCCGCCGGACCTCCGGGCTGCGCACCGGGACTGACGCAGCACGCGCGCGCCACGCCGACCACCTCCCGCGCCAGGTGCTCATAGTCATCAGCGGTCACGGCGCGGGTACGGGTACGCAGAATCTGCGGTGCACGGGCGCGCGCATCATCGAGACCCTGCGGATCGCGTCCGCCCTCGGCAGCGCGGCGGTTCGTCACCCGCGACACATACGGGATCGATGTCTTCAGCGTCACCAGCGTATTCGCCTGAACATTGCCGATCACGCCGCCGCCGTACTGATAGCGCGTCATCGTAATCACGCTCCCGTGGGGCGGCACACTGCCAAAATTGCGCACCGATCCATCGGGTTGGAGCAGTGCCGGTCCGAAACTCACCGTCCCGCTCAGGCTATCGAGCGTATAGTGCTGATCATCAGGACCAGAGGCGGCAAAGTCGGGAACCTCGCTCCACTCGCGCGGACGACCGGGGAGTGGCGGATCGACGATCAGGACATCGCGCTGTGGATTGCGCGCCAGCACCGGTTTGTTCAGCAGATGAAACTCCTGACCGGGCGTGCCGTCGCTGCGCCCGATGACCTCGTTGCGCACCGTGACCGCATGGCGGGCATTGACCGTCCCGCCGCGCGATTCGATCCGCAACGCCAGCAATTCGGGCGAAACTTTGTAGCGGTTGTGACGATTCTCCGGCGTATCCGCCTGCGCGTCGGTCAGGCGGCAACGAAGCCAGTGCGCCGTCACCCCCTGGATCGTATCGGGCGCCATTGGCGGCAGGTGCAGCACAATTTCGCCGGGCATATTGAAGCCGCCGGTGCCGTCGAACTCGACCTCGCACGGCGACCAGCGCGCCACGCCCCCCTGCCACACTTCCCAGATCAGCGGTGGATTGGTCGGATCGACACCGGCGCCGCGCGCCACATCGCAGTCGATCACCAGCGCCAGGACGTGATTGCTGTGGTTGTGCCGGAGTGGAATGTAGAAAGCGTCGTGCGGCAGCGGATTGGGCGCAAACATGGCAATCCGTCCATTGGGCAGCAACAACTGGCGCAACTCATGCATGCGCCAGCTTGCCGGAACATTCGGGCGTTCCACCTGGCGAACATACACTTTCTCATCAGCCACGACCGCCGGATATATCGTCAGATCGGTCTCGGTGGTGAAAATGACCGCCGGACTGGTTTCGGTGCGCACCGTCGCCACTTCCGTGTCGGCAGGGATCGTGATTGCCGTTTCCTGCGGCGCCGACAGATAGAACGTCACCGGCGCAACCGCCGATTGCGGCGGCTCCAATCGGATGCCGATCAGATTGAGCAGCGTGATATATACCTTATCGGGCACCTGATTCACCCGATAGAGCAACAGATCGGTCATCCAGGCGAACAACTCGATCAGCGCCACACCCGGATCGCTCACGTTGTGATCGGTCCACTCCGGGCAGAAGCGCGGAATAAGACGTTTGGCTTCATCGACGATGTCCTGAAAGTGACGGTCGTCGAGATTGGGTGTTGGCAGCGGCATGCAACCCTCGTCTATTCACCCGGAATGCGGTAAAACGGAAAGACCAGCGAGCGGCGATCATGGGTCGCCTTGATGCGATACTCAATCGTGATCAGCATCCGTTCCGGCGTCTGCGGATCGGTATCGATCTCGACATTCAACACATCGATGCGCGGCTCCCACATCGCCAGCGCCTCTTCGACATAGTACACGGCAAGACCGGCCGTTGCGGCGTCGTTCGGCGCAAAAATGAGATCGTGGATCTGGCAGCCGAACGTTGGGCGCATCAACCGCTGACCTTTCGGCGTCAACAAGATCATGATGATCGCCTGCTCAATATCGACCTCCTGGCGCGCCAGCGCAAAGCGACCGCGCGCGTCCAGCCCGACCGGAAACGCCCATCCGACGCCAAGAAAATCGCTCATCGCACCTCACCCGCCAATGTCAACCTGTGGAAATCCCCCGACAATCACGCCGCCATGCGCCGTCTGATCACCCATGCGCGCCGCCGGCATGCCGCCGATCAGCACCGTTGCGCTGCCTTTGATAATCGTATCCGGCGGACCGGCGCACGTCGCCATACCGCCGACCACCGCCGCCGGCAACCCGCCGATCAGCACCGTCGGCACGCCAGGCGGCATGATCGGACCACCAACATGCGGCTTTGGACCATCGGACAGCGGGCAGGTATGCATATCGCTCACGCGCGCGGCAGGAGGCATCGCATTCTTCCTTTCAGTTGATTTTGACCAGCGTTCCCTGGATCGTCAGAATCGCCGACGATTTCACATCGAGCGTCGCATTCGCCTGCAAGGAGGCCGTAGCATTGGATTTCAGATCGAGGCTGGCATTCGCCTGCAAGGAGGCATTTGCATTCGACTTCAGATCGAGACCGGTGGCGCCTTCGATAGCCATTGCCTGCTGCGATTTGATGTCAATCTTGCCCTTTGCCTGGATCGTCAGGTTGCCATCGGCGCTGATCGTGCCATTCCCTTTGACTTTGATCGTCAACTCGTTCTTCTTGCTGTCGAGTTTGATCATATTGCCACTCTTGTCTTCGATGGTAATCGACGGCGCACTATCGCTATCATCCAGTGTAATCACATGACCGGAGCGCGATTTGACCACACGTTGCTCAACTTTCCCGCCTTTGACGATCTCGCCGGTCTTCTTCGGCGGAGCATCCTTGCCGTTCCACAAACCACCGATCACATACACGGCGCGCATATCGCCAGCCTCGAATCCCACCAGCACTTCATCGTTCACTTCCGGCAGAAACTCGATCCCACGGTTGGCGCCTGCGCCGACACTGACCACTCGCGCCCAATGGCTCTGTTGATCCGAAAGCGTCGGAAACTTCACCTTGACACGCCCCAGGTTGTCCGGATCATTGTTGTCGGTCACAATCCCGATAACCAGTCCTTCAATCCTCAGGCGTGGCGTTTCCGGTTGCAGCAGGTGCAGCAGAGCATCCGGGTTGACCCCCGACACCGAAAAGTCGGTGACATAACCAGCAGCGTTATAGCGATGCGTCGCGCTGGTGACAACATAGGCGCCGCTGAAGCGAATGCCAATGTTGGTTATTTTGACCGCTGCTCCCGCCTTGATCTTCGGGTTGCCGGCAGCCGTGCCATCCGCTTCGATACACCGGCTTTCATGCTGATTGAGCACCGCTTTTGCGATCTGTTCCGCTTCCGATTGCGAGCGCACGGCGGACTCGGTCAGCAAATCTTTCGCCGTGATGCTGAACGCTTTCTTCGCCAGCGCGCCGCCTTTGTCGGGGACGCCAATCGCAGGCGTCACCGCGCCAGTCGTTCCCTGACCGATCACCACTTCTTTTTTTTGTGGGTCCCAACCGCGCACATTCACCTCATTCACCTGATCGATCGTGCTCAAGCGCGGGTGAAAGGCGCTCAGATCCTCACCCCATTTCAACTCGACCGGTGCTCTGGCGGAAGGGGGCTTGACACAGAAGAGTTTCCGTCCATCGACATACAACAGATAGCCGAGCGCCGCCGCCCGTTCGCGCAGAAATTCCAGGTTTGTCTGGTTCCACTGCACAAGATACTCGTGAACCCGGCTCGTCGCATCCACCTGCGCCTGCAACCCCACTTCACCGGCAATCTGTTGGATCACGTCGCTATCGGTCACATTCAGAAAGGTGCGGGCGTAACGACCGCGCGCCAGGCGGTGAAGACGATCAAAGGCGCGAACCACAACCCGCGCTCCTTCTACATCGAAGTGCGGTTCAACTTCGACAATCTCGCCATCGAAGATCGTCTCGGTTGCGCGATTGCGCCGGACATTCACCACAAGCGTCTTGCCCGGCGCCAGGCGGCTGTCATCAACCCACGTCAAACGGCGGTCGTTGATGACGAGCGTAGCGACATCCGGCAGGTGCAGACTGTTCTCGATCGTGATGTCCAGGATGTCCCGCACCAGTTCCAGCGGCGCGTCGGCGCCGTCGAGTTTCAGGTAAAAATCGGAAACATGCCGATCATTGTTATTGTTACTCATTGGGGATCACCAGCACTGCTCCTGGCGTCAACTCGCGCACCCGTTCCAGACCGTTCGCTTCGGCGATCGGGCGCCAGCGCGTCGCATCGCCATACGATTTATATGCAATCCATGCCAGTGTGTCGCCTTCACGCACCCGCCAGACCCGCTCACCGCCAATGCCGCCAGACGTCGGGTTCTGCGGTTGCAGATTGGCGGTGTCTTCAATCTGCTGAAATGTTACGTCAAGTTCAGCGCGCACCGGTGTTCCATCGACGAGAAACAACGTGAACTTCTGGGTGATGTTGGTGATGACCGCTTTGAACGACCAGGAGGCGCCCCACTGAAAGCGCACTTTCGGCGGGCGTCCGCGGGTGCTCTTGGGGTCTTTCAAGTCCGGGTCGATCATCATAAACGACCAGAGTTTGTCGGTGTACACTTTGCGCACATCCTTCGGTTTCGATCCGGGGCGCGCACTTGTGTAGGTGTCGAACAGCAGGTGCATCGACAGGGTTGCCGGTTGCCCGCCGCTGAATTCGAGTTGTGGCACGTTGGTGCTGGGTGTTTCGCCGCGGCTCCAGCTATTCTGCTTGGTGAAGGTGTACTCCTTCGGGTTGAACAGACACTCGACCTCTTGTGAGGGGTTGTCAAGGTTGATGATTTTGGCTTTGACCAGGCTTGTATCGGGCATGCAACTCCTCCTGTCTACCAACCGCTGCGCCGTCGCTCGACCGCCAACCGGCGTTTCAGCACTGCATAAACCTGGCGTGCAAGTTCATCGAGGTCGGGCGCAGGAGATGCTTCCTGCGCAGGCGCAGTCGTTTCCGCTCGCCGGATGGCAGGTAATGCGCGCGTGGTTTCTGCGGTGCGCACAATCGGCGCTCCCGCCTGCTGCGGCGCCGTCAACGCCGGCGGCGCGGGCGCGACCGTCACCACCGGCAACGGCGGCGCTTCCACTGCCGGTCGAGGAGGCGCCAGCCAGTCGGGTAGCGGCTCCCAGGGCGCGGGCAGGTTGCCCCACCGCGCCCGTTCCGGCGCGTCTGGCGCATCTGCGCTCGATGGCGCAGGGTGAACCTGTTCCGACGCCTGCACCGGAGGCGCTGTCGAAGCGCCGGTGTGCGCAGGCATGACCGGCGGAGCAAAGCGCATCCGCGCAGCCTGAGTCATCTGCGCCTCAACCGTTCGCGCCAGCGCCTCCTCATCGGTCGACGGTCCCGGAGGCGCCGGGCGTAGACCGGGGCGCTGCTCAGGCGGACGCACAATCGGCGGGATGGCGGTCGGGTCGCGTCGGCGCGCCACGTGAGTCAGTTCGTGCGCCAGCAAACCGAGACCTTCAGCAGTTTCGTCACCCCTGGCGGGCGCCAGCGCCACATCATTGCCAAACGTCACGGCATCGGCGCGGTATGCTGCCGCCACACGAGCGGCTTCCGGTCCGCGCGCAACACGCACGGTTGCGGGGTCCACCCCGACAGCAGCGCGCAGAAAGCGCCGATTCGACTCAGAGAGCGATGGCGCGGAAGGGGCGGAGAACCGCGCGCTGCTCAACGCGGTGGAGCGAGCGGGAGCGCTCACCGGCGGCGCGAAACGTGTCGCGCGTCCTGACAGTGCCGTGCCTCCCGGCAGAGGCGCGCGAATCGGTTGTGGCACGGGACGTCGCGGTTCACTGCCCGATGCTGTCTCGGTCGCACTACTCGACCGGATTGCACCGACTGGTTGCACCGACGCCAGAGGAGGCGCATCAACCGATCGCGGATCTTCGGCAACGCCCCCCGGCGCCTGTGCCGCTGCGTCTTTCTGGCGGCGGCGGATCTCATCGGCGCGCAGGCGCTCCATCCAGGCTTCCACCGAACGGTCGAAGGCTGGCGTCTCCACAGGCGGTTGATCCATCGCTTGAGGCGTCTCTGCCACCGGGGCAGGGTCAGGCGGCGCAGGGCGCGGCGCGCGTTCTTCAACAAAGCGCGGCGGGCGGGCGACCCGCATTTCAATCGGCGCCTGCGATTGTGGCTGGGATTTCGGCGCAGCAGGAGGAGGTGGAGCAGGCTGCTGCGGTGTTGATGCCGCAGCACACTCCTGCATTCGTTGCGCTACCCAGGCGCGCGCTGCGTCTACAACGGCAGCGGCGGGATCGGCGGGCTGTGGGGCGTCACCCGCTTTGGACGGAGCAATAGACGATGCGGCGCTCACGGAAGGCGGTGCTACTGTTGGCGTTGGAGTGACCGATGGCGCAGCGCCTGCGTTGGGAGCGGCAACCGATGAAGCTTGTCTTGCCGGAGACACGTTCGCCTTCGTCGCCGCCGACCACGCTTCGGGTTGCGCGGGAGACGGCGCAGCGCTCACTTCCGTGAGTATCGTCGTCGTGACCACATCGGCGCCGCGGGAAGCGAGCGATGACGTATCTTCGGATGCAGCAGAGACGTCTGGACCTTCGGATGTCCCTCTGGATGCTGGCAGTCCTGGAGCGAACACCCCAGGAGGCTCAGGCGCAGGGTCAGGAGCGGGTACAATCGGAGGTGTCGGCGTCGTTTCACCGGCAGACGCCGACACTGCCTGGTCACGACGCCGTTGCTCATCGGTGCGCAGGCGTTCCATCCAGGCAGCGGGAGAACGATCGAATGCTGCGACAGGTTCCGGCGACGCGGATGGAACGGCGGGCGTGGACTCCTGAAGCGGTGTTTGGCGGGCAACCGGCGCCTTGCCTCCCTGATCCTCAACCGGCGCTGGCGGCGCCGACACTGCGGCGGCGGCGTTATCAGCAGGTTCTGGCGGCGCGACCGGTGCAATACCGCTGCCGTCCTCGACCGGCTCAGGCAGCGCTGCTGTTTCCCGACGAGCACGCCGGTGCTCATCGGTGCGCAGGCGTTCCATCCAGGCAGCGGGAGAACGATCGAATGCTGCGACAGGTTCCGGCGACGCAGATAGAAGAGCGGACGGAGATTCTCGCGTCGATGTTCGAGGCTCTGGCTGTGCGCTAACCGGCGCACTGTCCACAGGAACCGGCATGGCGCGTGTGTTGACGTCATCAGGCGCGTGGCTTGCTCCAGACACAACGGGAAGCGATGATGGCGGCAGCGTTGTATCTGGCGTCACCGGTTCGGCAGGAGACGCGACCGTCCCGCCACCGGCGACCGGCTCTGGCGATGCGGGCGCTTCTGGCGCGTCCCCACGCGCAACCGGCGTCGGCGCGACCATGCCCGCCCCAGGTTCGCGCCCACCGGCGACCGGCTCTGGCGATGCGGGCGCTTCTGGCGCGCCCCCACGCGCAACCGGCGTCGGCGCGACCATGCCCGCCCCAGGTTCGCGCCCACCGGCGAGCGGAACAGACATCGGCGACAAGTCCCACAGCCACACCGCCGCGCGCGCTCGCCGGGGAGTCATCGGCGCTTGCCCGATTGCCCACAGAATCGGTTGGTCTACCGCCGCGCGCGACGCGAGCGGCGCCCGTCCGGCGAGCGCGCGCGCAAGGCGCATATGGCGGCGTAGACGCATTATCAACATCCGATGGATCATCGCATTACCCGACCGTCATTCCATTGTGCGTCAGTTCGAGCGTTTCCACCGCCGCTTCTGTCGAGGCGGCAGTAAATTGCGGACCGGTCCATTTGATCGGATACGCCTCGATGAAGTTCCAGCGAAACAATTCCTTCCCTGCCGAGTCGTACATGATGACCGTCACATTCCGCCGATCAATCGAGCCACGCGCAATCTTGAGAAACCACTGCAACAGTTCATTCGAACTGGTCATGCCGCGCTTGAGGGTGATATTGCCAATCTTCGTGCGACCCGGCAAACGGTGAACAAAGTCGTTGTTGCCACCCTCTTCGTATTCTGTGATCTCGGTTTCGACCTGCAAACCGCTGACTTCGGTGAACACCGCATGCGGCACGCCAGCAATCTCGACATAGAATCGGTAGGAAGGATACGCTTCTTCCGTCGTCGGCATGGATCACCTCTTCCGTCGTTGCCTGCCGACACTCACGCCTCTGGCGCGTTCCAGGCGCGCTTCCTCGCGCATGAGGCGGTACACCCGGTCGGCGAGCGCCTCGATGTCGATTCTGGTATCGTGTTGGTCGGATCGCTCCTGTGATGGTGAGCGATCCGGCATCTCATCAGAATGCCGGGATGTTGGTTGAGGCATCAACGTCATCCTGTCTTCTCGTGGACCCCGACATCGATAGCAAACCGCGCGCCGCATGCGGGGCATTGTGTTTCGACCAGGTGCGGAGCGGCGGCGTTGATCTGGATGTACAGGTCCTGCAAATAGAGAAAATCGGTCGCAAACAGGCGCTCCACGATGGCTGGCGTGATGACGCCGATTGTGCCGAGGCGGGTGATCACCCGGCTCAGCAGCAGAATGCTGAGATACGCCTCGTTGCGCTGCACCCGCGAATCTTCGAGCGGTTCGATCTCGTCGATTGCTGTTGCACGACGCATCGATCCTTCGCGGTGCAGGTTTCCCTGCTCATCGACGTAGCCGCAGGGCAGCACAAATGAGAATTCAGTTTGTAGCATGGTGTCATTCCAGCCAGGCGCGACGCCGGTTCTGACGCCGGTTCTGACGCCGGTCCTGACGCCGGTCTGAGACCGGCGTCTACGGTGACCGCCCCCAACGCCGATTCGACGCCGGTCCTGACGCCGGTTCTGACGCCGGTCTGAGACCGGCGTCTACGGTGACCGCCCCCAACGCCGATTCGACGCCGGTCCTGACGCCGGTCTGAGACCGGGTTGCCGACGCCGGTCTGAGACCGGCGTCTACGGTGACCGCCCCCCAAACGCCGATTCGACGCCGGTTCTGACGCCGGTTCTGACGCCGGTCTGAGACCGGCGTCTACGGTGACCGCCCCCAACGCCGATTCAACGCCGGTTCTGACGCCGGTCTGAGACCGGGTTGCCGACGCCGGTCTGAGACCGGCGTCTACTGGACGCGCTCGTATCCTTCGTGGACGATTTCGAGCGTTTCAATCGCCACTTCGTTGTTGGTTGCGTTGGCGTCCGGTCCGGTTAACTTGCTGGGCCATGCGTTGACGAATTTCCAGCGCGCGACCGGTTCGCCTTTGGTGTTGAACATGGTAATCGTGCCGTTGCGCCGCGCTCCCTGAATATCTCCCTCTTCGACCATCTTGCGCCATTTCCACATGTCCATGGCGTCGGTGATGCCGCGTTTGAGAGTGACGTTGTTCCATTTCATGCGACCGGGGATTTTCTTGATGATGTACTTCCCGTCGGGTCCGCTGGCTTTGCTCTCGACCACTTCGTTCTCGCTGCCGAGACCGGTACATTCGCGGAAGGCGCCCACGACGCCGTCACCGAAATCAACGCCGAACCATGCTGAAATCAGAGGGTCTTTGTCGGTCATTGGTTTCTCCTTTTATGCTTATGCCCCGCCGCCAGCGAACTGGCTGAAGCGGAAGATGACGAACTCGGCGGGTTTGACTGGCGCCAGCCCGACTTCGATGATCAGTTTGCCCTGATCGCGCACTTCGGGCGGGTTCAGTTCTTCGTCACACTTGACATAGAACGCCTCGCGCGGTGTCAGACCAAACAGCATGCCATCACGCCAGCAGACGGTCAGGAACGCTTCCACGTCACGCTTGACGCGCGCCCACAGGTTGGGGTCGTTCGGCTCGAAGACAACCCACTGCGTCCCGCGTTCGATTGACTTCTCGACGTAGTTGAAAAGACGCCGCACATTGACGTAGCGCCAGGCGGCATCGCTGGAGAGGGTGCGTGCACCCCAGACCCGCAACCCCATACCGGTGAACGACCGGATGCAGTTGACCCCAATCGGGTTGAGCACATCCTGCTCGCCTTTCGTGATCGCAATCGCCGGTCCAAGCGCACCCTGAACAACCTCGTTCGCCGGCGCTTTGTGGACGCCGCGCGTATTGTCGTTGCGCGCCCAGATGCCCGCAATGTGTCCGCACGGCGGAATCTCCATCTCCGTCTTGCCGTCCGGTCCCATGATTTTGAGCCAGGGGTAGTAGAGCACGGCAAACTTCGAGTCGTAGTTCGTGTCGCGCTCGCGCCACTGCTTGACCTGCTGCGGCGTCAGACCAGGAAGCGGATCGAGAATGACCATGCGATCCTGCATGCGTTCGGCGTGGGCAATCATCGCCAGTTGGACAGCTTTGACTCCTTCTTTCGTGATTGCGCCCGACTGATAGGCTGCCATCAGGTCTGGCGCGCAGATCATGGTCACATCCTCGGCGATCTCCAATCCCTCGACACCGCTGCGCTCGGCGGCGCTACCGACGAATGTCGTCGCATCCACGCGCGCCGGAACGATCGGCGCCAGCGGCTTGATGACCGACATGCCAAACTCCGGCACACGGTCCGCCAGCGAGCCGGTCGCCGGTCCTTCAGCGACCTGCACCAGCGTGCTGGAACTGTTGATCTTCTCGACCACGTAAGAGGTTCCATCTTTTGGTCGTTTGTTGAACGACACATTCTCGTAGACTTCCTTCACTTCCCCCATGCTGATTTTGACCGTAAACGCTTCGGGAGGCGGATTTTCGCCAACCGGCGGACCGATCTCCACTTGAATGTCGCTGGCAGTTTCGCTCTTGGGTGTGACAATCAGCGAGGTCAGCGCCTTCGAGGCCCGCGTCGGGAGTTCGAGGCGCGGCGGAGGAGGCGCTTTGCCGTCCGCCTGCTGCGGGATGCGCGTCACATAGCACCGACCGCCGCCGTTGAGAAAGTAGCCGTAGACGGCATGCGACAGATAGGCGCCATCCATGTGTGGGTTGCGCCGCCCGCTTTCATCGAGACGACCAAACTTCTCGACATACTGCGTCCAACTGGTCACCAGCACAGGTTGATTAACGGGACCGGCAGCGGCGAACCCGACGAACGCCGCCATTGCCGTGCCAACCCCCTCAATCGGACGCGGACCGCTGCTGACTTCTTCGATGTAGACGCCAGGCGAGAGATACTCAGGCATGAACCGCTCCTTTCAATCCAGCAAGATGTCGTATGAGTCCGACGGTGTTGCGAATGTTGCGATGTGGACGCTCCCATCAGGGCGTGTTACCCGCAGGGTCACTTCCCCCAGCGGGATGTGACTCAGCGCATATCTGCCTTCGCTATCCGTAACCGTTTCGATTGCACCTCCTTCGATGGCAACCGTCACTCCCGAGAGCGGCGCGCCGGCATGATCACGCACGGTTCCGCCAATCCGAAGCAACTCCGTGGACGCGGCGGCATCGGTTCGCTGCCGGACGCGCAGCGTTCGCGTCAGCACCAGCGGTGAATCGATGACGATGTCAAGATCGACCGGAACCGTCACCACGTAGAGCAATGAGGCGCGCGGCGCCTGTTCGAGCGCATTCCACACATCGAGCAGACGCAGACTCTCCTCGGCAGTGGCGATTTTGGTTGTCACCTGCGGTTCATCAACCAGCGCCATCATTGCCGCACGCGCCGCCGAACCGATTTCAGCAGATGCGAGGGCGCTGCGCAGGTCGCGCAGCGTGGTGCGTTCGCCAGCCCCGGCAAGCGCCATGAACCGCGCTTCTTCTGCAACGTATCCCTCGCGTCCTGCAATGACCGCCATGGCTGCCGCCAGCGACGATGGCGGCAACGACGGAAAACGCAGCAGAGTGGCGAGCACGCGATAGATCAGCAGATGCTCATCCGCAGCGACCGTGGCGAACACCGTCACCATGTAGCGCAGATCGAAGCGGCGCATCGGCATACGGTACGATGCACTGCCGCCGCCGCGCATCACCGGCATGTTCGTCTGGCGCAGATCGACGTTTTCGTCGATATCGAACAAGTACAGGTTGATCGTCGGGCGCACCAGTGAACTGACCCACTCCTTCGTCGGGCGCTCGAAACGCACGTCTACTTCATCCGCCGGGATCAAGCCCCGGTTCAGAATCATGTGACGAATGGCAAGATGGACATCTGCGATCATGGTTGGTCACTTGTGCGATGCCGCAGCGCCTGCGCGCGAAACACGATCAGATTGCGCACCTGAATAAGCCAGCGCACGAAATTGCGGTAATCGTCCTCATCACGGCAAGCGGCGATCCCTGCGCGCACGATGCGCGCAATCTGCGGGAAACCGCGCTTTTCCAACTCTTCGACCAGTTCCTCAGGCATGGCGCCGGCGCGTTCCAGGCTGATTTCGTTGGCGGTCGTCAGCATACGATTGAACATCGGCAGCGGCACTCCCGCCTCTTCGACCTGCATCGCCATTGCTGCACTTCCGATCCCCTGCAACGCCAGTGGCAATCGTCCTTCTTCGTCGCGCAATCCTTCAGCAAACAGTTCCGTCAGATCGAGCGCGAGTTGCTCCTGGCGCGTATAATCGCGGTGCGGATTGATCGGCATAATTGCCCCTCTCTTCAGCATGCCTACGGCGTTGCGGGTTGCGGCTGCGCTGTTGGCACAGCCGATGGCACATCGATAGCGGTCAGCATCGTATGCCCGCTCGGCAGGTTCAGCGTGCTGGCTTTGAAATCCTGCTCGGTGCGCCAGACGGTGTCGCCGGTGGCAACGTCGTGGATCTGGATACGGTTGCCGCTGATGGCCATCGCCATCACATAGTGCGCTGTATCACCGACGCTGCCGCCAACAACGATCGGCACGAAGATACCAGCCGCCAGGTTGGTTCTCAGCACGTCGAGCGCCGCGTCAAGCGTCATCTGCGTGCCGACGATCTGCGTCTGATAGGTTACGCCGGTTGCGCCAGAGAGCGCATTCATTTCCGCCTCGACCCACGCGCCGCCTGTCGGCTGGGTGCGATCGGTCGCCGGATTACCGGTTCCCGCAGCGGCATGGGTGTCGAGGATCGCCTTTTGCTCACCGGCAAGCATCTGATTGGGAATCGTGTCCGGCGCGCTGACGGCATGTTCCGACGCCTGTTCGATCGGCCCGGCGGAGCGCAACGCCAGAGCATAGATCGGGTCGGCTGAGGCGCGGATGACTTGCACCGACGTGGGACCGCAACTGTTGCCATATTGCTGAATAATGCCGCGCTCGACGCCGTCCGCTTCGTTCAGGTCTACCACATTCAGGTTGCGCAACAACCAGTTGTCGCTCAGTCCGCGGATCGTGGCGGCAAAGTCGGCGATGTCGCTCAGTGAGCGACTGGCTGCCAGCGCCTTGCACAGAAAGGCGCGTTCCATACTGGAACCCGCACTCTGCAACAAGGCGCGGAAGGCGGTGTACTCATCGTCGGAAAGCGCCATGACTGCTGGTTCGATCCGCGATGCCTGGTGTGCTGTCAGCACGCCGGGCTGGATATGCGCAGCAACCATTAAACGGTCTTCATTCGTCCAGCGCTCGACCGGCTGCGGCTGCGGTCCTGGAGGTTGTGGTTGCGGTCCCGGCGGCTGCGGTCCTGGCGCTCCCGACTCCAGCGCCCCCCAGGTCAACGGTCCAATAATCCCGTCGGGCGCCAGCCCGCGACTCTTCTGAAACGCAATCGTCGCCTGGCGCGTCTTCGGTCCAAAGATGCCGTCTACTGCCAAAGGCGGCGCTGCGCCATGCTGGTTGAGCAACTGCTGCGCATCAGCGACATCCGGTCCCTGGCTGCCGTAACTGATCATACGCCTGCCGCCGCTCTGCAAACCGCTGGAGGGTGGTGACTGCATGGTTTCGGGAAGTCCCAGATTCGCACCGACACCTTGAAGATCGGGCAGCGTCTGCCGCTGCACCCGCACCGCGCCGCCGGTCTGCTGGATGGTGTGGGTCAATTCGTGCGCCAACAGGGCGCGCCCCTCGTCGCTGCCCGGCTGATACTGCCCCGGCGCAAACGCAATGTCGTTTCCAACGGTGAACGCCAGCGCATCGAGCGACCGCGCGACGGTTGCGGCGCGCGCATCGGCATGAATGCGCACCTGGCTGAAATCGTGCCCGAAGCGCGGCTCCCGGTCGAGCGGCGCGCCGCCGCGCATCGTATCGATCACCGCCCCGCTGCGACCGCTGACAGCGCTCCGATCCGCATGTCCATCAGAAGTCTTCTTCGAGAGCGACGATGGCGCTCTCTGGCATGTGCGAGATAGACGTATGCTCATCCGACTTCCCCGTCTGTGCTCTTCTGACGAACTCTCTGCGCAGGAGAGAGGCGCGTTCTGCTCTGTAGGAACGACCGATCCACACCCATTTATTCAACCGCCGGCGCTGTCGGGTTATCCGCAGCGCCTTCGCGGTAGAATGCGTTGCTGTACTCGCGTAATGCAGCGCGCAACTGAGGCGACGTCAAATTCGGGTATGCGCGCAGCGCATCTTCCATGCGCTGCTGCATAGCGCGAACAATCTGCTCCATCGTTTGCGCGTTGAGGATGCCTTCGATCATTGCGAAGGTTGGCTCTAGACCGGCAGCAATCGGCACCGCTTTGTTCGTACCGAAAATATCAAGATTCTCACGGTTCATGCTTGGCGGCAGCAACCCGCCGCGCAGCTCGTCCTGATAGTTGAGCGACGTACAGGCATAAAAGAGCCAGACCCGATAGCGTTGCTCATCCCAGGCGCCGCGATCCGTCATTTCCTCCAGCGTATTGGTTCGCTCGCTGTTGATCTCCCGCCAGTAGGGATCGCGCGGCGTGCGCACGCTGGTATTCGGTTGGTCGTGCAGGCGAGAGTGCGCGCCGATGACGACATTTTCACGGGCGCTGTGCTTGTCGTCGAAATCTGGTCCCAGACCGCCGCGCGCATGTCCCACATAGGTCATGATCTCTGTTTCATTCAGTGTTTCGAGAAAACGACGCGCCGCTCCTTCTCCCGGCGTGATGAGGCGCAATGTCACCAGCACATTCTTCGTCACCCGCTCCCCTTGAGCATTGGGATACGTGATATCTCGACGCATTTCGTACCGCTCATCACCTTCGGCGGGAGAGCCAGCGCTGAGCGTGAATCCCTGTCCTTCGAGCCATCGCCTGGCAGACTCGGCATCGCTGACATGGCTCTGCCCTTCGTCATAGCCAAGCGATATCGAAAAATCGAGACGATCATCCGCCAGCAACCGTTCGTAATCAACGAAATGCTCAGTCGCCCGTCCAGGGGGCGGCGCCACACGGTCCAGCACGGCGATCACGGTATAATCGACGTCCACTCCTGGCGCAAGATGCCGGTCGGCGCGAAACTGACGCACCGCATCGCGCGTTTCGTTGCCAAGCCGACCATCATCGTGAAACCGCAGCAGCGAGTATCCCAGATCGAGGAGCGCCGTTTGCACAGCCTTTACCGGTCTACCGTTATCGCGCGTCGAGAGCGTGCGTCGTCCTTCCCCAATGTCACGCAGCGCAGGAATGGGCGCAAACCGTGGATTGGTCAGCGTCACCGGCGGTTGCACCTCATCACCAACGCCGCTATGTTCCTCTTCGCCTTCACCTGCCTCCTGCCGCTGCACCCGCGCCGCGCCGCCGGTCTGCTGGATGATGTGGGTCAATTCGTGCGCCAGCAGCGCGCGCCCCTCGTCGCTGCCCGGCTGATACTGCCCCGGCGCGAAAGCGATGTCGTTCCCGACGGTGAACGCCAGCGCATCGAGCGACCGCGCCACGGTTGCGGCGCGCGCATCGGCATGAATGTGCACCTGGCTGAAATCGTGCCCGAAGCGCGGCTCCATAAACGCGCGCGTCTCCCGGTCGAGCGGCGCACCGCCGCCGTGCATCGCATCGATGTCCGACTCGACAGCAGGCGAAACGTCAGCGACGACATCGCCTTCCGACACGGACATACGCTGTGCAGGACGCCTCTGATCAGGGCAGCGCGCCTTGATCGCACTGATCGCCTGATGGATTGTCCGATGCACACGCCGATCTCCAGCCAATATGCGCTGGACTGCGCTATCGAGCGGCGCTCCACTTTGCGGCTGCTCTTGCCCCGTCTCCGACTCCGCCGGCGGCGGCTGGTCCGCCTCGCCAGGAAACGCCTGATGAAACGCATGGCGAAATTGACCCTGCTCTGCGCTGTGATCAGACTGCGATTCACGCCGCGCACTGACGTGGTTGGCGGTTCGCTCGAAGCGTCTGAACTGGAATGTCTGCCTGGAAGTCATATGAATCGTCGCTGCCAGATCACATGATGTTGCCGGCGCCTGGCGTATAACTCGATGCAATGACTGCGTTAGCAATGAGCGTATCGGTCTGGGTCACGCCGCCGGTGCGCAGCATGCCGCTGTCGATGGTCATCATCGCCGTATTGATACGCACAAGCGCGCCACTGCCCTGGACGCTGATCGCCCCATCAGTCAGGTCTTCAATCGTCGTGGCGCCAGCCGTCCCTGTCTGTGTTGCTGCCCTCTCCTGCCGCTGCACCCGCGCCGCGCCGCCGGTCTGCTGGATGGTGTGGGTCAATTCGTGCGCCAGCAGCGCGCGCCCCTCGTCGCTGCCCGGCTGATACTGCCCCGGCGCGAAGGCGATGTCGTTCCCGACGGTGAACGCCAGCGCATCGAGCGACCGCGCGACGGTTGCAGCACGTGCATCGGTATGGATGCGCACCTGGCTGAAATCGTGCCCGAAACGCGGCTCCATGAACGCGCGCGTCTCCCGGTCGAGCGGCGCACCGCCGCCGTGCATGGCGTCAATCGCTGCCTGTGTCTCAGGCGTCACTTCCGGGACGGCGCCAGGTTCTTCTTTCGCCTGGATCAGATCTTCCTCTTCCTCAGCAGCGCCTGCCGACGTCGGTTCGTCTTTCTGCGCTGCGCATTCCGCGCACATCTGTTGAATGCCGCCTGCAACACGCGAGGTCTGAACCTCCTCATCGCTCATGCGCAGCACCTGCGACGCAATGCGGTCAGCCTCCTGTTCGTACACGTCGCCCGGGGCGTTGACCATCAGTTTCGTCTGCGGCACACCTGATGGCGCGTGATGGAGGGTGAAGGCGCCAAACGCATGTCCCTGCCCCGCGCCTGGCAGTGCGGTCATCGTCTCGGGCGCACGCTCAAAGGTCGCTGTATGCTGCTGCGCAGCCTGGCGTTGACGGCGTATCATCAGACGTTCGTGCATATGCCTGCCTCGTTTCGCTCAGGGACCCTTCAATCCACCCGGCACGTCGCTGAGACGCTTGCGGTCGATCTCTTCCCACACCATGCGCATCCCTTCCTTAACCAGGTCTTCGGTCAGCACTTCTTCGTAGGGTCGGGCTTTTTTCTTCAGCCACTCCTTGCCGCCTTCCGTACTCTCACGCTCGAACAGGTCACCGGTTTCGTTCTGGGCGATGCGAATGGTGGGTTTGGTAAAGTTCAGGATCGACCCCAGACCGGTGTTGATTTCCACCTTGCCCGACGCATAGCGCGGCATGCCGAGGTCAAGGATGCTTTTTTGCTGGCGCTCCAGAGCCTGGCGCGTCTTTTCGCTCAAGCCGGCAATCTTTGCGCCAGTGATCTTCACCGGCAATTCCGGTCTGGTTCCCTCGATTTCGATCGTGAGCACGCCCGGCATGCCAGGCTCCGCCTTGCTCATATCGGTCGTTTTCACTTTGTCTTCGCCGACCGACATGCTCGGGCTGTCCATCGTGCCGAGTTTCGACTGCGCCTGCGCGATCGCCCATTTCGCCAGCGACTCATCGTACTGCTTCTGAAACGCCTGCGGGCGTTCCCGTTTGACAGCATCGAGCAGTTTCTTCGCACGCACCACCCGCGGATCTTCCGGTCCACTGCTGACTGGCTCGCCTTCCGCAGGAAGGCGCAATTTTGCGCGCGTTTCGAGCAGAAAGTTCTCCTGGGTCTGCGACGAGGCTTCTTCGAGCGCAGCGCGCTGCGCCTCAAGAAAAGTTTCGAGGGTGGGTCCATCCTCGTTCCCCAGTTCATCGACTTTTTTGCCAACCTCCGTGCCGGCTGATTCCTGCGCTTTATCGAACACCTTATCGACGCCGTCTTTTGCAATCGTTTCGCCAAGCCCGGCGAGCGCGGCTTTGATGGGTCCGCGCAGCGCGCCGCCGCCCCACCCCAACAATGCATCGAGCGCCGCTTTTCCGGCGTCTTTCAGCACTTCGACGAGCGTGTTTTTTGGTTTCTCGATTGTTGCCAGGTCTTTCTCGAGTCTGTGCAATCCGTTGCGCTGTCCCTCGAAGGTCAACTGATACTGCAACCAGACGGCATCCAGCACATCTTCGAGCGTCTGGTTGTAGGGCGCTTCAGTCGGTTGCGGCCCGGGAGGAATCGGTTGAGGACCCGGTCCCGGCGTTTCCTTCCGGCGATCAAGCAGAGCATCAGCGGTATCCTGATCGACGATCTCGGCAGGAACCGTACTCCGGCTGAGCATGAAGGTCTCGAGCGCCGCCGAAGTTTTCGGACCCCACATGCCGTCCACGTTGAGGCCGGCGCCGGTTTTTTCGTTCAGTTTATGCTGCAATAGTTTGACCCGTGGGCGAAGGTCCCACGTGCCATAGTTCAAGCCATCACCGCGTTTCAAACCGACGAGCGGATTGATCGCCGAATCGGTCGGCGCCGTGTCGCCAGTGGTGAAGGCGCCGGTCATTCCATCGGACTGTGGCTCTTTGCGCTGAACCAGAGGCGCAGGCGCACTCAGACGCATCTGGTTGAACAGATGCCCATCACCAACCGGCGCACTCTGGTCAACCAAAGCATTCACCGCGCGCCATGAACGCAGTGTTGCTGTCGTCGCTGTCTCAACTGGGCGACGACGTGGTAGTGCGACTCGCTGGCGTTCGGACATTGTTCAACCTGCATTCTGCTTGTAGGCGTTTGCGAGATACATCTCGCGCTACGCCATTGTCGGGTCCCTCGCGCCCCTCACCCCTCGCGCCTCACCCCTCGCGCCTCTCGCCTCACCCCTCGCGCCTCATCCCTCGCGCCTCTCGCCTCACCCCTCGCGCCTCTCGCCTCACCCCTCGCGCCTCACCCCTCGCGCCTCGCGCCCCTCGCGCCTCGCGCCTCACGCCCCGCGCCTCGCGCCTCGCACTTCGCGCCTCGCCACCAATGCGAGATACATCGCGCGCGACGCCATTGTCAGGACCCTCGCACCTCGCGCCTCGCCGCCAATGCGAGATAAATCTCGCGCTACACCATTATCAGGACCCTCGCGCCTCACGCCCCGCGCCTCGCGCCTCTCCGCCAATGCGAGATAAATCTCGCGCTACGCCATTATCAGGACCCTCGCGCCTCACGCCCCTCGCCTCGCGCCTCTCCGCCAATGCGAGATAAATCTCGCGCTACGCCATTATCAGGACCCTCTCGTCTCGCACCTCGCGTCTCGCACCTCGCGCCTCGCGCCTCATACCTCGCGCCCCGCGCCTCGCGCCTCGCACCTCGCGCCTCGCCACAAATGCGAGATAAATCTCGCGCTACGCCATTGTCGGGACCCTCGCGCCTCGCCACCAATGCGAGATACATCGCGCGCGACGCCATTGTCGGGACCCTCGCGCCTCGCGCCTCGCGTCTCGCACCTCGCGCCCCTCGCCTCGCGTCTCACACCCCCCGCCCCCCGCCCCCCGCCTCGCACCTCGCCCCTCGCGTCTCGCGCCTCGCCCCTCACTTACACCCACCCTGCAACCTCGGCTTCGGTGAGTTGCTTTTCGAGTTTGGCGTACTCGGCACGCGCGGCGCGGAGCAGGTGCGCCATCCGGATCGGCTCGCCCGCATCGGCGGCGAGAAAAGCGGCATTGAGCGCAATATTGCGAATGTTGCCGCCCGCAACGTTCAACCGCGCCAGTTTCTCGAAATCAAGCCCATCAGTCGGCGCGCCCGGCGGGAACGAGCGCCGCCAGATCTCGGCGCGCTGCGCAGCATCGGGGAACGGGAACTGCACCACGAACCGGATACGGCGCAGAAATGCCGCATCCAGCGCACTTTTCAGATTCGTCGTCAGGATGGCGAGACCGCGGTAGGCTTCCATGCGCTGCAACAGGTAACTCACCTCGATGTTGGCATAGCGGTCGTGGCTGTCCTTGACTTCGCTGCGTTTGCCGAACAGCGCATCGGCTTCATCGAACAGCAAAATCGCCCCCCCCGACTCGGCAGCGTCGAAGATGCGCCGCAGGTTCTTCTCCGTCTCGCCGATGTATTTGCTGACGACCGACGACAGATCGATGCGATACAGGTCGAGGTGCAGTTCGTTCGCCAGCACTTCAGCCGCCATCGTTTTGCCGGTGCCGCTGGCGCCGGCAAACAGCGCGCTGATCCCCAGCCCGCGCGAACTGCGCGCAGCAAACCCCCAGGTTTCGTACACCCGCGCCCGCTGCCGCACATGCGCCGCGATATCGCGCAAAAGACGTCGCTGCGGCTCCGGCAGCACCAGATCGTCCCATGCCACGGATGCCTCGATCCGCTGCGCCAGATCGTCAAGGCGCGGGCGTGCCTGAGCGCGACTGGCTTCCCAGACGGCGCGCGCAACGTCGTGACCGGCATACTCCTGCACTCGACCGAGCGCCTCGGCGCTGGCGGCGCGAATAGCGTGCGCACTCAGATTGAACTGTGAAACGAGCAGATCGACATGACCATCGAGGTGATCGGCAGTGGCGCCAAGCGCCGCGCGCCATGCATTGCGCTGCTCACGGCTGCTCGTGCGATGCACATCGATGGTGACTGTCACCCGCTGTGTTGGACGCCAGCGATCGCGCGCCGACACCATCAGGGCGCCGCCGGTCCGTTCGAGGAGCCATGTGAGCATGCTGGCGCGCACCGTATCGGCGGGATCGACATCATCGCACTCGACAAGCAACGCACCGGCGCTCAACGCCGCTTCGCGCTCCCATAACCGTATCAGCGACTCGACATCCGCAACCGCCAATGGCATCACGGCGGCATTCAGCGTATGGAGCGTCACCCCGACCGATGCGCACGCAGCAACAGCAATCGCCTGGCGAGTCGCGCGGTCGTCGCCGCACACCTGGATGAGCGGAAACATCCCGCCGCGCGCGCGCCGCCAGACGGCGGCAATACGGTCCGCCAGCGCCTGATGCGACGGCAATAACGCCTCTGTTGCGCGGATCGGCGTTATCAGCCCACACAGCCGCTCATCGAGATACGAGATGCCGGTCAGATAATGCAACACGCGCTCATCGATCCGCAGCGGAGCGCGGGTCAGCAATCCGCCGGAGGCAGGCTCGATCAGACGCCAGTAGCGTAGCGGCGCATCGGGCGCCAGCGCGCTCCAGTGCGCGCCAGGCAGCGCGGCGAGCGCCAGGCTGAAAGTCGGCGACACCCGCTGTGGATCGCCTTGCGCTTCGGCGCACAACGTTGCAATACCCGCGTCGAGTTCCACACCGGCGCAGAGCGCCAGCAGATCGCGCTCGAATGGCGACAATCGAAACGTGGCGCACAGTGTGTCGAGCGCAGATCGCTCATCGGCGCTATCCGACTCTAGAAAAGAAAGCCGATCAGAGGCAGCAGAGGAAACGTGATTGAGGCGTGCAAGATACCGTTCGAGCGCTACACGCACACGCGCGAGCGCCGTTTCTAGCGCGCGATGATTAATGCGTTCCCAGGTTTCACCGGAGATGATGGTCATTTAATGTAATGCGCGCAGTCTATTTATCTATCCGATGGTCACCATCGACACCCGGTACGACAGCGACGGACGATAACGCGCCTGCAACGGCGACCATATCTTCGTCAATTCCTCGCCGCTCAGGTACTGTGGGCGAATTTCAAGTCGTTCTATTTGCGAGCCGGGATCAAACCCTGCCAGCGCCTGAAGCGTCGGCGGCGGAATGCCTCCGTGATCGTCCGAAGCCAGCGTCGCCAGCGCCTCACGAATGGCGTCGCGACCGGCGAACGGCATGCGGCACAGAACCAGTGCAGCGTACCCCAGGAGAATTTCGATCTGCAAGTCCTGCGCGCCATATGCCGTCAGAAGATAGTGCAAATCCAGCCCCAGCGCCATGCGCTGCCCGCTCCGTTCGCCGGTTCGCAGACCGGCATGCGGCGTCACCTGATGAAGGAAGAGATTGATCTGCGGGCGTTCGTCCGCACCGGTGGCGATCCGATCAGGCGGCAGCGCCGAGACAATGGCATCACTGCCAATGCTGGCATTGACGCCTTCATCGACCAATCCGTTCTCGAGCACGCTTTTGAGAAAGGCTGTGACTGAGGCGATGGCAAGGGCGCTGCTCATGACTGCTCCTGAAAGCCGAAGCCTGGCAGAGAACAAGCTTCTTCACGTCACGGAGAGGAAGCAACTCAATTATAATACCGTCTGTCACGAAGTCAATCCCTAAAACAGGTAAAGATGTCAGGATACTACCGCCGCTCAGCATAAGGCGCCGCTCAGCAACCGCCTGACACCTCATGATTACGATCTTCCTGAAAGCGGATATTGCAGCCGGGCGTCTTCTGTGATAGCATTGCAATCGCCTCTGCTGCGACTTGCGTCTCCGCCAAATGACGAGGGAGAAACACTGCCGATGGACGAACATAACAAACGTTCGGGCGACCGTCGGGATGCGATGATCACGTTGCACGTGCCGCGCAGTGTCTTGACGGCGCTCTGGGCGCTGGGATCGCTCATTGCGCTGGCACTTGTCGCCGTCGCCTTTGTTGCCGGGCTGGCGCTGCGCCCGGTGATGCCAACTGCGGCGCCAGTTGCAGTGACGACAATCATTCTGGAGGCGACCGCGACGTCCGCGCCGATTGTTGCTGCGATAAACGTTTCCACGTCGCCAACCGTTGTTGCGTCGCCAACAGCATTGCCAACCGACATCCCTACAACGCAACCAACGATCGACCTCATCCGCCCGACTGCAGCCTTTCCGACAGCCATGCTCCCCACAGCGGCGAGCACCGCAACGCCGGACACGGTCGACTTTCGCATCGACTCCCCGCCAGGAGCGGAGGGGCAACCACCAGCAGCCAACGCGCCGGTGCAGGCAGCAATCGCTCAACCACAACCGCAGGCGGCGCCTCCTGGCGGAGCGCCAGCGGCGCGACCGGCGGATGCCGGCGGCTCAGGCGGATCGGTGCGCCCCGTAGCGACGGCGCGCCCGGCACAACACGCCCTGCGCGGGAGTGTGCGCTGGTCGGCTGCCAGCAGCCCGATCCTTATTCAGAACGACCTGCTGGTGAGCAGCGGCGCATCGCTGATCATCGAACCGGGCGTCGAGGTGCAGATCGGGCGCGGGGTGTCACTGGTGATCGACGGTTCGATGGTGGCATTGGCAACTCCCGACCAACCGGTGCGTTTCACGCAGATCGGCGGCGGCGACGATCCACGGTTGCGTTGGGAAAGCATCATCGGGCGGGCTGGCAGCGTCATCGATCTGCGCAATGTGACGATCACCGGCGGCGGCGCCGGCGGCAGCGTGCTGACCGTGCAAGCGGGGCGGCTCTCGTTACAGAGCGCGCGTATCATTAACAATGGCGGTCACCTTCGTATCGACGACAGTTTTGTGATTATCCGCGACAGCGAGATTTCGGGCAATCGCATGCCCTACGGTTCGGCCATCGACATTACCCTGTCGCGTGGCGGCGGCGACAGCCCTGGCAGCGACATCGTGATTGTCAACAACCGCATCCTGAACAATGCACTGGTTGCCGGAACCGCGCCGCTGCGCATCACGAATCTCAGTTTCGAGCGCCCGGCGCGGATTGAGATCGAGCAGAACCTGCTGGTCGGCGCAGCCGGACCAAACCTGGCGCTCTTTACCAATGCTCAACTGATGGGGAATGTGCGGTGCAATACCCTGATCGGCGGCGCTAATGGGCTGAGCCTGCGCAGCGACGCGCCGCCGAACCTCAGCCCGATGCTCAACATCCGTGATAATGCTATCGAAGCCCACGAACCGCCGAACAATCCGTTCTACCGCCAGTTCAATATCGGCAAAGGCGCCACCAGCGACTTGCCGCTCACTATGACGAACAACTGGTGGGAACTCCCCAGCGGACCGTATGAACCGGCGGCGAACCCGGAAGGACGCGGCGAAGCCGTGGGACCGAACATCACTTTTCTGCCCTGGTTGCCAGAACGCCCGGCGTGCGCGCCGCGTTTCTGAGAGCACGTCGGTGAAGGCGAATCGCCCTCCGATTCACGCAGGCGCTTTGTATAACCTGGTCAGTACTCGACTTGCGCGCCTGCGCGGACCCACTCACCCTGCGCAGCGACGGTCTCATAGGTTCCGGCGCCATAGAGTGTTGCTGTGCCGTGTCCCTCCGCACGAATAGTGATCACACCGCCAACTACCTTCACTTCCATACCCTCGCCAATCAGGGTTATCGCACCGGTATAGCCTGTCAGTCGCACTGTGCCATCGGGGAGAACGGTACGACGCCCTTTGCCCTCGGTCATGATCCGCGTCGCATTCTTGACCCACACAGCGTCGGCGCCGCGCCCAATGGACACCGAACCATCACCGACCAGTTTCACGATACCCTTCCCCTGCGCTTGTAGCGTTCTCGTTCCATCTGCTTCAACCGCCAGTGTAATCCTGGCAGGCGCCAGCAGCGCCAGCATCAACCCCAGCGCCAGCAGCAGACGAAAACCAGTTCTTCCGCACCATCACCAACCTCCTCTCCCGTTTGCCGGTTGTCCGGCGCACCGTATCGTCACGCGCTCAGAATACCGGCCGGATATGAAGAAGTCGCAAAGAGAATTGGAAGATACTGTGAACCGTGATGATCAGGCAGGAGAAACAACGCCAATGGTCAGGAGAATGTTGGCATACACCCGTTGCTCGCCGGTGGCAATAACAAGCGCCGTATCCGGCGCCCGCGCAGCGTCGTAAAAGGCGAAGCGACCAAGCGGTTGCAACGTGAGATGCGGCAGCAGAGCGCGGAACTCCGTGAAGATAGCGGGTTCTGGAGCGGTATCAGGAACCATAACGTGGGCAGATTCGATGGGGATGGCGTCAGCCAGCACAGCCAGCACATCAGTGACAGTCAGGAGGCCAGGAGCGAGATTAAGATACACCCGTTGCGCGCCGGCCGGCGCGCCGGTGGCGAAGGGATAGTTTCCGTCGGCGATCAACACCCGCGACCCGTGGCCCGCACCCCCCAGAGCAGCAAGGATCTGGGGATGGATCAGTTTGTAGTGCAGCATAGACTCCTCTTTGCACAGTCCAACACCGGACGAACACGACACGCACCATGGCGCACAGCGTATCTCGACGCGGCTATGAGACATCGACCGGCAGGCGGTCGCGTAACTCTTCAAGTTCGCGCTGCGCTGCGATCAGTTGCTGACGCAGGTGCAGGATCACCTCCACCCCCGCCAGGTTCACGCCGAGGTCATCGATCAGGCGCTTGATAAAGCGAATCTGCTCAATATCGCTCTCAGTATAGCGACGAATATTGCCGGGAGTGCGTTGTGGTCGAATGAGACCGCGCCGCTCGTAAAGACGCAGACTCTGCTCGTGCATGCCACACAACGCAGCCGCCGACTTGATCGTGTAGTAGCGTTGCTTCATGGCAGATGCGGCTCCTATCGCGCTAGTGCGCGCAACTGCTCGACGAGTTCGCGCTCACGTGGCGAAAGGCTGGTCGGCAACGACACCTCGAGCGTCACGTAGAGATCACCACGCGTTTGCGGATCGCGCAGGCGTGGCATCCCCTGACCGCTGATGCGCATCACCTTCCCATTCTGCGTGCCTGCGGGCACCTTGAGCGCAACGGTTCTTCCTCCCATCGCTGGAACCTTCACCTCGCCACCCAGGAGCATGGTATAGAGATCGACAGGAATCCGCACATAGAGGTCGTCACCGCGCCGCTCGAAGCGTGAATGCGGCAAGACATTGATGACCAGATACAGGTCGCCGCGAGCACCGCCGCCGATGCCAGGAGCGCCTTCCCCGGCGATCCGCACCCGCGATCCGCTATCAACGCCTGGCGGTATCCTGACTGTAATCGAGCGCAGCGAGCCATTGAGCGATTGTACCTGCAAAGTGCGCTGCGTACCGCTGAAGGCTTCTTCGAGCGTAATATCAACCGACTGCTCGACATCCTGACCTTTCGCGCGGTAGGTGACACTGCTGCGCCCGCCGCGCCCGCCGCCGAAGAGGGTCTCGAAAATATCGGCGAAATCGCCGGCGCCAAACCCGCCAAAATCGGGAATATCCTGATAGCGTTGCCAGTCGCGCCCGAATCGGTCGTACTTCGCGCGCTTTTCCTTATCGGATAGCACCTCATACGCCTCGTTTATCTCCTTAAAGCGGGCTTCAGCCGCCTTGTTGCCGGGATTAATATCAGGGTGATACTGACGCGCGAGTTTGCGGTACGCCTTTTTGATCTCGGCGTCCGTCGCATTTCGGTCCACGCCCAATATCTCGTAGTAATCCTTGAAAGCCATTGACCTGCTCTCCGCACGAAGGTGTGACACGTGTTCTATTATATGAACTTGAGCATGGCATTGTCAAGGTTGAGGTTTGACAAATCAGCACGTTTGATGTATCATACAGCCTGCTGGCAGAAACGTCAGCATCCGCGTGCCGAAGTGGCGGAACTGGCAGACGCGCTACGTTCAGGGCGTAGTGAGGGTGACCTCGTGGGAGTTCAAATCTCCCCTTCGGCACCAACAGCAGGGGCGAGATGATCGCCCCTTCTTCCACGATGGGGGATAGTTTAACGGTAGAACGCCTGACTCTGGATCAGGTAGTTGGGGTTCGAGTCCCTGTCCCCCAGCCAGAGGTTCAACGCGCCTGACAGGTGAGTTCGGTCAGGCGCGTTTTGTGCGCCCCCACGTTCTCGGTTCAACACCCCAGGTGTGACGCCGCAGTCCCCCGAACATTGCGATGCCACACCCCGGCGTGGCACTGCAACGCCCCTACTCCCCTTTCACCGCCGTCCACAGGTCGGTGAAGGCGGCAGTCTGATCATTGCGTATTGCCCATTCCAACCGTTTCAGAACCTCATCGTTCGGGGCAAACCCTTCGTTATACAGGTCGATAATCTCCTGCGGCAGCAGTTTGATCGCCTCGACGTTCGGCGAGAGATAGCCAATGTATTCGGCGTTGCGCGCAGCAATATCAGGGCGCATCAGGAAGTTCATGAACACATGCGCCGTATAAGCGTTCGGCGAGTCGGCCAGGATGACCATATTGTCCATCCAGATCATGCCGCCTTCCTTTGGAATAACAAAGGCGATATCCGGGTTGCCGGAGAACTCGTCGCCCAAGCCGTTGCGCGCCTGCAATGCCGAACCGCTCCAGGCATGCGCAATCACATATTCGCCGCTCGCCAGTTTCCGGTTGACATCACTGCTGTTGTACCCGGCCAGGAACGGTTTCTGGGCGATCAACAGGTCCTGCGCTTTTTTCAGCGCCTCCGGGCTGGTTTCATTCAGTGAGTAGCCCAGGAATTTCAGCGCCGCGCCGGGTGTTTCGCGTTCATCGTCGAGCATGCTGAACTGACCGCGATAGCGCGCGATCTCCGCCGTGTCGAACAGCACCGCCCAACTCTCGACGCCGTTGGGGAAGGATTGCCGGTTGTAGGCGATTCCAGTAATGCCGTACATGTACGGCACAGAATAGACATTCCCCGGATCGAAATATTTATTGAGCAGGTCGGGATCGATGTTCTTCAAATTGGGCAGCAGCGACTTGTCAAGTTTTGCGATGAGTCCGTCACGCCACATGATCTCAACCGCATAGTCCGATGGCGTCACAATGTCGTACCCGGAGCGCCCGGCGCGCACCTTGGCGAGCATATCTTCGTTAGCGTCGAAGAGGTCAACAATCACTTTGACGCCATACTCTTTCTCAAAATCTTCCAGGATTGAAGGATCGACATAATCCGTCCAGTTGAAGAATCTGAGTTCACTCGAGAGCCGCGAGCGATCAACCTGCAACTCGTCACCTGTAGACGGTTGCGCCGGAGGAGCAGTCGTCGGCTCGGTTGTCGCGCCGCCGCTGCCGTATTCATTGCCGGGGCTGCCGGTCGGCTGCCCGCCGCATGCTGCGAGTGTCAGCAGCACGGCGAGCAACAGCGCAATGAACCTGGTGCGTCCTTTGAGCATCTTTTGTTTCCTTTCTAACCGTTCCCACGTTCAACGTTCAACATTCAACGCGCGACGACCACCTTCGCCGACGTTGCAACGTCGTTACAGTCTCATCCTCTCGCCTCCTCGCCTCTCCCCTCGCGCCTCGCCACAAATGCGAGATAAATCTCGCGCTACGCCATCGTCGGGTCCCTCTCCCCTCTCCCCTCTCCCCTCTCCCCTCTCACCTCCTCGCCTCTCCCCTCACGCCTCGCCACAAATGCGAGATAAATCTCGCGCTACGCCATCGTCGGGTCCCTCTCCCCTCTCCCCTCTCCCCTCGCACCTCCCGCCCCTCGCCTCTCCCCTCGCGCCTCGCCACAAATGCGAGATAAATCTCGCGCTACGCCATCGTCGGGTCCCTCGCGCCTCTCCCCTCTCCCCTCTCGCCTCCTCGCCTCTCCCCTCGCGCCTCGCCACAAATGCGAGATAAATCTCGCGCTACGCCATCGTCGGGTCCCTCTCCCCTCTCCCCTCTCCCCTCTCCCCTCTCACCTCCTCGCCTCTCCCCTCACGCCTCGCCACAAATGCGAGATAAATCTCGCGCTACGCCATCGTCGGGTCCCTCGCGCCTCTCGCCTCACCCCTCGCACCTCCCGCCCCTCGCCTCACCCCTCGCGCCTCGCCACAAATGCGAGATAAATCTCGCGCTACGCCATCGTCGGGTCCCTCTCCCCTCTCCCCTCTCACCTCCTCGCCTCTCCCCTCACGCCTCGCCACAAATGCGAGATAAATCTCGCGCTACGCCATTGTCGGGTCCCTCGCGCCTCTCCCCTCTCCCCTCTCCCCTCTCACCTCTCGCCTCCTCGCCTCTCCCCTCGCCTCCTCGCCTCTCCCCCCCCATTCATATCTCCCGCCGACGCTGCACGAATTGCGAGAGGAACACCAGGGTGATCGACACCAGCAGCATCAGGGTCGAAATGGCGTTGATCTTCGGCGTAATGGCGCGTTTGACCTGTCCGTACACTTCGACCGGCAACAACGAGACGCCGGAGCCGGTGGTGAAGAAGGTGATCACAAAATCGTCGAGCGAGAGGGTAAACGCGAGCAGCGCTCCGCCGATCACACCCGGCATGATGAGCGGCAGCGTAATATAGCGAAACGTCTGCCACTCATTTGCGCCAAGGTCCTGCGCCGCTTCTTCCAGACGCATGTCGAACCCCTTGAGACTGGCGCGCACGACAACGACCACGAATGAAATCGTGAAAGCGATATGCGCAATAGTAACCGTCGCCAGACCAAACTGCAAACGGATACCGAACAAGGTTTCGAGCAGCCCAAAGGAGAAAGCGAAGAACGCCAGCAGCGCCAGCGCCATCACGATCTCCGGGATAACGATAGGCAGATAGAGGAGCGCGTCGAAACCGGTGCGCCAGCGAAAGCGGTAGCGCTCCATCGCCAGCGCAGTCATCGTTCCAATAATCGTCGAAACCACAGTCGATACCAGCGCCACAATGAGGGTGTTCATCGCCGCTGTGAGCAGGCGCTGATCGGCAAGCAGCCGCGCATACCAATCGAAGGTGAACCCCGTCCAGCGCACGCCGAAACTGTCGCGCGTGAATGAGAAGAGCACCAGCACCACGATGGGCGCATAGAGGAACGCCAGTGTCAGGACGGTGTGCATGCCGAGCGCCAGCGAACCGAGAGAACGGCGGCGCTCACCCCCGACGACACGGAGCGATTGTGTTGTTTGGGCATCGATCACGTTCAAACCCCTGAACAGATGAACAGATGAACAGATCAACGATATACCACCCAAAAGACGACCACTTCACCGAACGAGCGGAGAGCGCCTCTGCACTCTATTGCTATGGTTCAGCCTGCAAATCAACGAAAAACGCTCAAAGACGACTTAACGGTCCTCCTCCGTCGTCACCCGAAAATAAATGATAATCGCCACCGTCAGCACAATCATGAAAACAATCGCCATAGCCGATCCGAGCGGCCAGTTCGGCGGGTTTGAGCGAGTAAACAGGCGTTGCAGCAGATTTCCAAGGTAATCGACCTTCGCCCCGCCAAGCAGATCGGACACTACGAACTGCCCCACCGTCGGAATGAAGACCAGCACCGACCCGGCGGCCACTCCCGGCATCGTCAGCGGCAGCATTACCCGCAGAAATGCGCGCACCTGATCGGCGCCCAGGTCTGCCGCCGCTTCCATCAGAGTGAAGTCGAAGCGCGCCAGCGATGCGTAGATCGGCAGCACCATAAATGGCAGGCTGCCATAGATCAGCCCAATCAGCACCGCGCCTTCGGACGGATAGAGCGCGACGCGCGGCAATCCCAGCGACTGAATGGCGCTGTTGATGATGCCGTTATTCGAAAGAATGAGCATCCAGGCATAGGTGCGCACCAGAAAGTTCGTCCAGAACGGAATCAATATCAGAAACAGCAGTACGGTGCGCCAGCGTGGCGGACGACGAACAATGGAGTATGCCAGCGGATAACCGAGCGCCAGACAGATGAGCGTCGTCCACACACCTGCCCAGATCGAGCGCCAGTAGGCGTTAACGTACAGACTTTCCGTGAATAGGGTGCGGTAGTTGTTGAGCGTGAAGGTCCACTCGATGCGCCCGCCGGGTCCGTTGGTCGCAAAACTGTAGAGCACAACGACCACGAGCGGCAGGGCGAAGAACGTCACCAACCAGAAGAGACCGGGGAAGAGGAGCAAGCCGAGTTGCAATCGTTCGCTACGGCGGAGAAGAGCGGCAATCTGCCCTTCGCGTGGTTGAGAGTCAGACGCAAGCGTATCAGCAGCCATCGTCACCTCGCGCTCTTACTCTGTCAGGATGATGGCATTTTCTGCGGGCCACCAGAGATACCCGGTTTCGCCGGGTTGCCAGTAGGCATCACGGTCGAGCGTCGAGCGGCTGTTCTGTTCCCACAGGTCAAACAGGCGGGCGCCCAGGCGCACATCGATCCGGGTATCGCTCCCGATATACGCCACGCGCTCCACCCGCACCTGATGACAGTTCGGCGTGCCGGGCGGAGGCGGTTGCACCGACAGGAACGCTTTCTCCGGGCGAATGGAAAGGGTGACGTTCGTTGCAGGAGGGACCGGACGGATCATCTGACCGCGCATGGTCAACCCATCATCTGATACAATCGTTGCAATACCGCCAGACTCCACCGACTCGACCTTCCCCTCGATGAAATTGGTTTCGCCGATGAAATCGGCGACAAAGCGACAGACCGGACGCTCGTAGATCTCGGTCGGCGTGCCGATCTGCAAGACTTTCCCGGCATTCATAACGGCAATGCGGTCGCTCATCGTCAGCGCCTCTTCCTGATCGTGCGTGACGTAGATGAATGTAATACCGACGCGCTCCTGGAGACTTTTCAATTCGAGCTGCATTTCTTTGCGCAGTTTCAGATCGAGCGCGCCGAGCGGCTCATCGAGCAGCAGCACTTCAGGGTGATTGACGAGCGCGCGCGCCAGCGCCACGCGCTGCTGCTGCCCGCCGGAGAGTTGCCGCGGTCGGCGCGCCGCGTAGTCGCCCAGGCGCACGAGTTCGAGCGCCTCGGTCACCCGCCGCGACATGTCGGCCGGCGGCGTCTTCTTCATGCGCAGACCAAACGCGACGTTCTCCGCCACCGTCATATGGGGGAAGAGCGCATACGACTGAAAGACCGTATTAACGTTGCGGCGAAAGGGTGGCGTGGTTCCAACCGATTTGCCGTGGAGGAAGATTTCACCCGACGTGGGAAACTCAAACCCGGCAATCATTCGCAGGGTCGTCGTCTTGCCGCAACCGGAGGGACCGAGCATCGAGAAGAATTCGCCGTCACGGATCTGCATTGAGACGTGATCGACGGCGCACACGTCGGCGAAGCGTTTGACGACGTTGCGCAGGTCAACTGCTATTCCGTTGTTCATGGCGCGCCCAGGCAGCATGGTTCACGATAAGCACGTCATCAAACAGTGCAGATGGAACGATGTCAACTCAAGAGATGGCTTTCGCGTTCACAGTATCCTGCTTGCGTTGAGTAATCCGCACAATCCCGAATCGAACGTTCTGGCGAACGGCGTCGTTGCCGCGGAGACGGAGCGCAGCCGTAGCGACAGGCTGATGAAGCGGAACGAATAGTTTTCTTATTATATCATAAAAAGACGCTGTGCCGCCAGGGGATTGAAACGCCGGGTGGACGACGGCATTACCGTCGCCCACCCGTCTCAATGTGCCCGGAACCAAATCCCCCGGAGATCTTCCCGACGCCTGCCGTCGTGCTGAGTGCAGTCGCCGCAACGCTGAGCGGAGCGAAGGGAACGCATCTCGTTCGCCTGCCGTTGAGAAGTGCGCTCGTTGGTCGGCAGGAGGAATCCGCCCGACGACACGGGTTTGGAAGCGTGGTTCACTTGTCTGCTGGCGCCTTTGTGGTTCGATTGATCGTGTATACTTGCACAAGATTCTGCGCGCGGACAATGCACTGACGGAAGGGGGTGACGCCGGCAATATCTCTGGATGTTGATGCCTCTTGAACACGGATGATGCATGCATTCATCGGCGCCTTCCTCTGCGGAACTGCTGCTGCCTCTGTAGTGCTGTGTGGACGTCTTTGAAAGGCATTGCTTCCGGTCCAACGCCCAATCCACAACACCTGACGGCTCCAACTTGCGACTCGACGTTTCAGACAGCATTACCAGGAAGGCAATATGCACCATTCCAGAGCATTCTCCCTTGCGACGATCTTTTTCGTGATCACGCTCGCCGCAGGCTGGCTGCTCTCCGCACCCTCTAGTCGCGCGGCGACATTCACGATCCCATGCGGCGATGTGACGGCGCTTATCACCGCTATCACCACTGCCAATAGCAATAATCAGCCTGACACGATCGCACTCGCTGCCGGCTGCACCTATTCACTGACGACGGTTGACAATACCGTCGGTGGATCGGCAAATGGATTGCCGGCGATCATCATCGATAGCGGCAACCCGACGAACAGCCTGACGATCAACGGCAACGGCGCAACGATTGAGCGCGCGGCGGGAAGTCCGTCGTTTCGCTTGCTGTATCTCACCAACGTTGCTGTGACGATCAACGACCTGACCTTCCGCAACGGATTTGCCGAGGATGACGAAGGTGGCGCAATGCGGGCGCGCAGCCCCGATCTAACGCTCAATCGCGTCACCTTCGAGGGCAACCGCGCGACGTATGACGGCGGCGCGCTTGTTGCGCGCGACTCTAACCTGACGCTCAATCGCGTCACCTTTGAGAGCAATCGCGCAGGGTCCGATGGCGGCGCGTTGTACACGGTTAGCGTGATGGCGAACCTATCAGACAGCATCTTTCGCAACAATCAGTCGGACGCGAACGGCGGCGCTATCGCTTTTCGCGTCGACGGACCCGGACAGGCGACGATCAAAGGTTCGACCTTCAGCAACAATCAGGCAGCCAGCGACGGCGGCGCCATTGCTGCGTTCCACGAGATAACCGTTCAAAACAGCACATTCAGCAACAATCAGGCAGACGGCGACGGCGGCGCGGTATTGTCGAACGAAAGCGCCGTTGTTGCTTACACTACGATCACCGGCACGCAAACCGGCGGCGACGGGGCACTGAACGGCAGCATCACCCTGCGCAGCGCCCTGGTCGCCGGCAATACCGACACATCTACATCACCGGGCAACTACCCCGACATTGCCGGTTCTATCGCCAGTGACGGCTACAACCTGATCGGAAATGTCGGCGATTATGATTTCTCCGCGAACACCACCGGCGATCAGTATGGCGATCCCAATGGAACGACCATACCAAACAGCGGCGCGGTCGAGTCGCCGACGCCAATTGACCCGTTGCTCGCGCCGCTCGCCAACAATGGCGGTCCCACACCGACGCATGCGCTGCTGGCAGGTTCACCCGCACTCAACCGCATTCTGGGAGGGACCAATGACTGCGGCGTCGCCATCGCCATCGATCAGCGCGGCATTTCCCGACCGCAGGACGGCGCCTGCGACGTTGGCGCATTCGAGGCGATACCTGCGCCCGAAATCGTGGTGTACAACGGTCCTGACACGAGCAGCCCGGAACTGACGAACAACCAGACCACGGCTGTGGACTTCGGCGCCACGACAGTCGGCGCGCCCATCAGTCGCGTGTTCGCCATCCGCAATACGGGAACCGCGCCGCTGACGCTTGGCGCGCTGAGCCTCCCATCCGGCTTTGCAGTCGTCGGGGCGTTCCCCACCGGACCGGTCGCTCCCGGCGCAACGGTCACATTTACGGTGCAACTGACGGCGGTTGCCGCCGGGGTGTTCAGCGGCACGCTCTCCTTCGTCAACGGCGACGCCGATGAGAACCCGTTTCAGTTCCCGATCCGCGGCGTTGTGACGGCTGCGACGCCAACGCTTCAGCAGACATACCTGCCGCTCATTGTGCAACCAGGGCAACCCGACCTGATCATCGCCGGCATCGAGATCATTCCCAACCAGACGAGTTTTACAGCCGGTCAACCGGTGGAGATTCGGGTGACGGTGAAGAATGTCGGCACTGCGCCGGCAGGATCATTCTGGGTCGATCTCTACCTCAACCCGGACCGCCCGCCGCAGATCAACGACCTCTGGCACGACCGTTGCGCGCTACGCCCATGTTTCGGCGTCGCCTGGGGTGTGACACAAATCCTGCAACCGGGAGAGCAGATCACGCTCAGCACCGGCGGCGGGTATGATCCGCTCCGCTCCTACTGGCTGGGGTGGCTGGCAAACGGCACAACGACGATCTACGCCCTGGCGGATAGCTGGAACACGAGCGGCGCGAGCGGCGCCGTGCGCGAGTCGGACGAAACGAACAACCGTGGCGTGCGCGACGGTCTGACTGTTAGTGGCGCAAACCCGCCAGCCCCGCCGTGGAAGCCGTCCGTGCTGACAGGCGCAGCGCAGGAGTCGCTTCTGCCCGAACGACCGGCGTATGATGGGACGTTCCGCGCTGAACGTTGAACGTTGCCGCTTGAAGGTTCTATAGGGAGAGACACGGGAAAGGCGCCCCGGTGTGGGCGCCAGACGAAGAAGGCACGTGATCCGTTGGGTTGTTGCTCAACCTCCGCCCACCTTGCGCCCCGGTGTGGGCGCCAGACGAAGAAGGCGCGTGATCCGTTGCCTGTGCGAAAGATCACAGGAAGGTGAAGCGTAGCGCGGGGGGTGGAGGGGAGGCGAAGGTGTTGCGCGTTGAATTGACGTTCGATACAACCCATAACAAGCACAGGTGATCATGCAATGAACTTCAGGAAACTTACCGCCAGCGCGTTGATCATCGCAGGAGCGTGGCTGCTCCTGTGGAGTATGGGATCACGCTTTGATCTGTCGCGTTCGGCGCAGGCGCAGGAATTGCCGCCCCGCCCGACGCTGACGCCGGTTGCTCCTGCGGAAGAGCCGCGTCGTGAGCCACGCCCCGGTCGCATTGTCGGCACAGTGATCGATCTGACGACCGGCGCTCCGGCTGCCGGAGTGACGGTGCGCATCAATAGCGACGCATTGACCACCGACGCAAACGGCAACTACGGGCGCGAGAACCTGACGCCGGGAACGTATGTCGTGGACCTGATCATTCCGCCTGAGCGTGGAACGCCTGCCCAGGGCGCGATCACGATCACGCTGCCAGAGGGAGAGACAGCGCGGCAGGACCTCGCCTTCTACGGTCCGCCTCCAGCGCCAATGCCATCAGCGGAAACCGCGCCTATGCCGCCGGCAGCGCTGCCGGTCACCGGCGCATCCGACGACGCGGCGTGGCTGGCGGCGCTGGGGACGCTGCTGCTGGCAGGCGGAGGATTCCTGCTGCGGCGCGCAACGTAAACGTCGCCCATAGATGGCAGGCAGGCGCGCCCCGGGTGGACACCCAATCGTCGAGGCATCCCTGAGAACGCCCAATGGTCGGCGCGCCCCCCGTAGGCGCCCATGTGACGGCAACGCAGCCCTGCCGCGCGCGAGAAACCGCTTGACGTAGCTGCGCCATAGTAATACAATATCTGAAGTCACGCGATGAGGCTCGCAGAATGCCGCGCGCCGGCTGATAGCCTCTACGGAAAGGACCACTCCGGTCTGCCGTAGAGGTTTTTTGTTTGAAGAGGAGAAGCGCCTGTGAAACTGGTCGGGAGACGTATCATGGTGAATAGCGCTCTTCTGAATGCCATCGCCATTGCTGTGGGAGCGGCAATCGGCGCCAATCTGCGCTACAGTCTGTCGCTCTGGGCAGCCCAACGCTGGGGCGCATCGTTTCCGTATGGTACACTGATCGTTAACGTGATCGGCAGTTTTCTTATTGGATTGGTGCTGGTTCTGGCGACTACGCGCCTGAATCTGAGCGACCTGGCGCGCCTGCTGATCGTCACCGGACTGTTGGGCGGATTCACGACGTTCTCAAGTCTGAGTTTCGAGACCTATTCGCTCATTGTGAGCGGCAGCTGGCGGGTGGCGGGCATTTACCTGGCGAGCAGCTTCGGGCTTGGCATGGCCGGCGTCTTCCTGGGCGCCGGTGTTGCGCGGCTGCTGCCGTAGCAAGGAGGAACAACGTGGATCTGAGTGGTCATGCACAGCAGGTCTGGATTTTTCTGGGCGAAAGCGATCAGTGGCACGGACGTCCGCTCTCGTTGGCGCTCCTCGAAATGCTCAAACGCAACGGCATCGCCGGCGGCACCGTCCTGCGCGGTATTGCCGGGTATGGCGCGCACAGTTTCATTCACACAACGTCGCTCGTCGAACTGAGCAGCGACCTGCCCGTTATCGTAACGTTCGTGGATCGCCCTGATCGTGTGGCGCGGGTCATGCCCGAAATCATGAGCATGGTGCGCGAAGGGCTGATCACCACGATACCGGTCGAAGTGCTCAAATACACCTCGCGTGCCGTTGGTCCCTTCCCAGCGCACCTGACCGTCGCCGACATTATGAGCCGCCAGGTAGTCAGTGTGCGTCCCGATACGCCGATTGCCGTGATCGTCGAGTTGTTGATCGACCGCGCTCTGCGATCGGCGCCGGTTGTCGATGCAGAGAATCGCGTCGTAGGCATCATCACCGACGGCGACCTCCTCACCCGTGGCGCCACCGAACTGCCGCTGGCATTGCAGCGCGAACTGTCGTTGGCGGAGCGCGCCGCCGCAGTCGAAATACTGGCGGAACGTCCACATACCGCCGCCGACCTGATGACTCCTGATCCGGTGACGCTACCGATGACAACGCCCCTGGCGGAAGCAGCGGCAATTATGGCGGATCGTGGCTTGAAGCGCATCCCGGTAGTCGATGAGCAGCATCGACTGGTCGGCATGGTCAGTCGCTATGATCTCCTGTCTACGGTCGCTGAAGGGCTGCGCCAGCGTCCTGCAGAACCGGTCGTGCCATCCGGCGGCGCGCCACAGACCGTTGGCGACATCATGATGACCGGCATTCCGACGGTGCGCCCGGATACGCCGCTGGCGGAAACCCTCGACCACCTGCTCGAAACCGACAAACGCCGCGTTGTCGTCGTCGATGAACATCACCACGTCGTCGGAATCATCAGCGATGGCGACGTATTGCGGCGCGCGGCGAAGCGGGTGCGTTCCGGCGCACTGCGCGCCCTGGCTGCCTGGTTTGGCGGCGGCGCCCGCCCGCCGGGTCTCGAAGTTGCAGCCGAAGGACGCACCGCCGCCGATGTGATGACCAGTCCGGTGGTGACGCTGCCAGCCGACGCGCCAATCACGGAAGCCGTCCGGTTGATGATGACGCATAAGATCAAGCGCATCCCGGTCGTTGACGCCGACAAACGGTTCGTTGGCATGGTCGGGCGGGCAGGGGTGCTGGCGGCGTTGAGCCGGAGAACATGAGGTCGGTCACCGCAGACGCAGGCGTGTGATCTGTCCGTTGCATTGCAAGAGCACCATCACCCCTTTCCCGATCCTGCAACCTGTGCTAAACTGGTGCGGTAGCAGAACCACTGTTGTGCATCCTGCACCGATCGTCTCCGCTTCCGTCCAGAACAGGCGCAACTGCCTTCCATAGGTAACACGGTATCCGCAAAACCCGGCGCGCGCCGGGCATAATGTGAGCATGCACAATGACTGATGCCAACAAGATTATCTATTCCATGATCCGGGTCGGCAAAGTTGTACCGCCGAACCGACCGGTGCTGAAGGATATTTCGCTCTCCTACTTCTATGGCGCCAAAATCGGCGTTATCGGACTCAACGGTTCCGGCAAATCGACCCTGTTACGCATTATGGCGGGTGTGGACCACGATTTCTTCGGCGAAACCGTCATCGCTCCGGGGTACACCATCGGTTTTCTGGAACAGGAACCGCGCCTCGACGACACGCTCACCGTCCGCCAAACGGTCGAGCAGGGGGTGCAGCAGATTGTCGATCTGTTGCGGCGCTACGATGACATCAACGAACGATTCAGCGATCCGGACGCCAATGTGGACGCGCTGATCGCCGAGCAGTCGGCATTGCAGGAGCAACTCGACCATCTTGACGCTTGGGACCTCGACAGTCGCCTGGAACTGGCGATGGATGCGCTGCGCTGTCCGCCGGGCGATACACCGGTTGCCGTGCTGTCGGGCGGTGAACGACGGCGTGTTGCCCTCTGCCGTCTGCTGCTGCAAAAGCCGGATATCCTGCTCCTCGACGAGCCGACCAACCATCTCGACGCCGAGTCGGTCGCATGGCTCGAACGGCACCTGCAAGACTATCCGGGCACGGTGGTCTGCGTGACGCATGATCGCCGGTTTCTGAACAATGTCGCCGAGTGGATCCTGGAACTGGATCGCGGGATGGGTGTTCCCTGGCGCGGCAACTACGCATCGTGGCTGGCGCAGAAACAACAGCAGATCGCCGCCGCTGAAAAAGCCGAAAGTCAGCGGCAGAAAACCCTGACGCGCGAACTGGAGTGGATCAACACAGCGCCGCGCGCCCGTCAGACGAAGAGCAAGGCGCGCATCGCCGCCTATGAGCAACTCCTCAGCCAGAGCGCCGAACGCGCCGAGCGCGACCTGGAAATCTACATCCCACCCGGTCCGCGTCTCGGCGACCTGGTGATCCGTGCTGAGCACGTGACGAAGGCATATGGCGACACATTCCTCTACGATGACCTGACCTTCGATGTGCCGCCGGGCGCGATTGTCGGTGTGATCGGACCAAACGGCGCCGGCAAAACGACCCTCTTCCGCATGATCACCGGTCAGGAACAGCCAGATAGCGGACGGCTAATCGTCGGTCCGTCGGTGAAGTTAGGATATGTCGATCAGAGCCGCGCAACGCTGAACCCGGATCGCACCGTCTGGGAAGAAATCTCTGGCGGCGATGACGTCATGTTGCTCGGCAATCGTCAGGTCAACTCGCGATCCTACGTTGCGCGCTTCAATTTCACCGGCGCCGATCAGCAGAAGAAGGTCGGAACCCTCTCCGGCGGTGAGCGCAACCGGGTGCATCTGGCAAAGGTGTTGCGTTCGGGCGCGAATGTGTTACTACTCGACGAACCAACCAACGATCTCGACGTCCATACCCTGCGCGCGCTCGAAGACGCACTGATCAACTTCGCCGGGTGCGCGCTGATTATCTCCCACGACCGCTGGTTTCTTGATCGGGTGGCGACCCACATCCTGGCATTCGAGAATGAGTCGAGCGTACTCTGGTTTCCTGGAACCTACAGTGAATATGAAGAAGACCGCCGCCGTCGCCTTGGCAAGGCAGCCGATCAACCGCACCGCGCGGTATATCGCCGTCTGACGCGCGGGTGAGACCTGTTGCCGTTACCAATCCTTCTCTGCGCGTTGCTCAACCATTACCGCCCCATGGTGAGGGTTAAGGTAAAGTTGCGTTATCGTGATGTGTTGCACGGGATTGCAAGAGGAGGAGTCTGCCCATGGAAACGTCTGTCATGGAAGTGCCTGCGTATGTCACGAACGAGAAACTCATTCGTTGGGTTCAGGAGATGGTCGATCTGTGCAAACCGGATCGTGTCCATTGGTGCGATGGCTCCAAGGCGGAGTACGATGCGCTTTGTGAGCAACTCGTTCAGTCGGGGACGTTTACGCGCCTGAATCAGGAGAAATGGCCCGGATGCTTCCTGGCGCGATCCGACCCCAGCGATGTGGCGCGTGTCGAGGATCGCACCTTTATCTGTAGCGTTAGCCGCAATGACGCGGGACCGACCAATAACTGGATGGCGCCCAGGGAGATGAAGGAGACGCTCATCCCGTTGTTCGACGGATCAATGCGCGGGCGCACCATGTATGTCATTCCGTTCTGCATGGGTCCGATCGGCTCGCCGCTTGCTCAGATCGGCGTCGAGCTGACCGATTCGGCATATGTGGTCGTCAATATGTGGATCATGACGCGCATCGGCAAGAAAGTAATCGAGGCGCTCGGCAATAATGATTTCGTTCCATGTCTGCACTCGGTCGGCGCGCCGCTGGCGCCAGGGCAGAAAGATGTCCCATGGCCCTGCAATCCGACCGTCAAATACATCGTTCACTTCCCCGAAGAGCGGATGATCTGGTCGTATGGCAGTGGCTATGGCGGCAACGCGCTCCTGGGCAAGAAATGTCTGGCGCTCCGCATCGCCTCGGTGATCGCGCGCGACGAAGGATGGCTCGCCGAGCATATGCTCATTCTGGGAGTGAAGGACCCGAAAGGGCGCAAGACGTATGTCGCCGCTGCCTTCCCCAGCGCCTGCGGCAAAACCAACTTCGCCATGCTCATTCCGCCTAAACCTTTCCAGGAGGAAGGATGGGAAGTTACCACGGTTGGCGATGATATTGCCTGGATCAAGCCAGGACCGGACGGGCGGCTGTATGCCATCAACCCGGAAAGCGGCTACTTTGGCGTGGCGCCGGGCACCTCCTACGACACCAACCCGAATGCGATGGTGGCGCTCTCACGCAACACCATCTTCACCAATGTCGCGCTGACTCCCGATGGGGGTGTCTGGTGGGAAGGGATGACCAAAGAGCCGCCACCTGAGGCGATTGACTGGCAGGGGAAGCACTGGACGCCTGACTCTGGCAGAAAGGCGGCGCACCCGAATGCGCGCTTCACTGCGCCTGCCGCACAAAACCCGGCGATTGACCCCGACTGGGAGAACCCGCAGGGCGTTCCTATTCGCGCCTTCATCTTCGGCGGACGGCGGAGCATGGTGGTGCCGCTCGTCTATCAGTCGTTCAACTGGACATTCGGCGTCTACCTGGCAGCAACGATGGGTTCGGAGATGACCGCCGCTGCGTTCGGCAAGATCGGCGAAGTGCGCCGCGATCCGATGGCGATGCTTCCGTTCTGCGGCTATCACATGGGCGACTATTTCAACCACTGGTTGCAGTTCGGACGCACGATCCCCAACCCGCCGCGCATCTTCAGCGTCAACTGGTTCCGCAAGGACGCCGAGGGCAACTTCCTCTGGCCCGGTTTCGGCGAGAATATGCGCGTGCTCAAATGGATCGTCGAGCGCGCCAATGGTCGCGCGGTCGGCATCGAAAGCCCGATCGGCTGGATGCCGCGCTACGACGATATCGACTGGCGCGGTCTGGAGAACTTCAGCGAGGAGAAATTTACCGAGTTGATGGCGGTTGATCGCGATCAGTGGTCTCAGGAGATTCTGCTGCACGAGGAACTCTTCCTGAAACTCTACGACCGGTTGCCCAAGGAGTTCCGCTCCGTCCGTGATCTGTTGCTCTCGGCGCTCTGGCGCTCGCCGGAGCACTGGGATCTGCTCGATGGCGGTCACTGAGAGTGCGTGCGTTGTGACCCGAAGCGCGCAATGAGAAGCGGTTCCTTCTTCCATCCTGGCGGTATGACCCTCTCGATGTCTCTATCCAGAGCGTCACACCGTCAGGCTGCATCATCGACGGCATCCGCTTCGCGCGCTTTCCCCCGGCGCTCCCTCGCCTGTTTTTCACCTCTGTGATACAATCACGTTCTGCCCGCGATACTCTTTAGAGGAACACGATGCACGACACCGTCGTTCGTTTTGGCGTCGTTGGCGCAGGCAGCGTCGCCGTGCGCGGCTTGCTGCCGCACCTCAGTCAGCCCGATATGCGCGACCGCGTGCGGTTGGTTGCAGTGTGCGACCCGGCGCCTGGCCGCGCTGCGGCTGCCGCCGCACGATTTGGATGTGAGCACGCCTTCACCGACTACGACGACATGCTGGCTGCTGGCGTCGTCGATGCGATCACGATTGCAACGCCGATTGGTTTGCACTACGAGCAGGGACGAAAAGCGCTCGATGCCGGTCTTCACGTCCATTTCAACAAAACCATGACAACGACGGTCGCCGAAGCCAGCGACCTGATCGAACGCGCTGCTGTGCGTGGGCTTAAGATCGTTGCATCGCCCGGAGAGATGTTGCGTCCGCACAATCAGCGCATCAAACAGTTGATTGCCGAAGGCGCCATCGGCACACTCTGCTGGGCAGCATGCGGAGCAGCGTTTGGACGGTACCATGAGGAGGAGTCAGTTCGCCACGGCGCCGATCCGCTCACGAATATCGACCCGACCTGGTACTATCACAAGCCCGGTGGAGGACCGCTGTACGATATGACCGTCTACAGTCTGCATGCGCTGACCGGCATTCTTGGTCCTGCCCGGCGTGTAACGGCGCTGTCGGGCGTGCGCGTGCGCATACGCGAGTTCAGAGGCGCCTGGCACCCTGTTGACGCTGATGACAATACCCTGATCCTGATTGACTTCGGCGACAATCTCTTCGCACTGGCGTATGGCACGCCAGCCGGCACGCTGACTGAGGGATTCAGCGGGAGTTACTTCGGCACGACCGGATCAATTATCGGTCGCAAACTCAATGGACAACCCTTCGATTATCCAGGGCGCGCCGACGCGGAGGCGCACCCCCACGGCGATCAGATCCTTCTTCCCCATGTCGTTGGTGCGCATTGCGAGATCGAGGAACAACACGTATGGGAAGACATCATGCAGTTGATCGACTGGATACGTGATGGAATTCCTTCGATCGTCACCGCTGAACATGCGCGTCATGTCATCGAAATCATCGAAGCGGCGTATCGCGCCGCTGAGACCGGACAAACCCGGGAATTGCACACCACATTCTGATTCACTAGTACTATCGGTAGTGTTCCATATAGTACCAGTGTTTTCAGGAAAAAGATACCTTTGTATGATTGCCACGGCGCCGTGCATCACGTATAGTAAAAGCGTAGTCGGTCGTCAATGCACACAATCTTCCCAGCCGACTACAAGAGGACGCTCAGGCTCACGAGACTACTCACTCACGTCGCAGCCAGCAAATCCAGCCGACATCGCAGCCCGTCTCGCACCAACGCGCCAGCCCGCCTTACCAGGTACCAGTACGTTGCTACGCAGCGCAGGAGCCTGAGCACGAGCCGGACGATAATAGCCCTGGCAACCGCCGGGGCTATTATCGTTCTTGCCGCAGGTCTGATTCTTCACAACCCCACAGCATCAGCGCGGAACCGGTATGCCAGGCACCCGCGTGCGAACGCGGTAAAGCGATGTGCGTGCCGTGATATAGAGAGTCTGCCGATCGGTGTCGCCCCAGGCGCAGTTCGCCGGGCGCTCAGGGGTCACGATGACACCCAGCAACGTCCCATCTGGCTCGAAGACCCAGACCCCGGTTGCGCCGGTGACGTACAGATTCCCTTCACGATCAACTTTCATGCCATCGGGAGAACCGGGCTGCGGGTGATCCATGTCGGCGAAGATGCGTGAATTTGCCAGGCGCCCGTCGGGCAACACATCGAACGCCCGCACGTGGCGACGTGGCGAGTCATCAATGTACAGTATCGTCTCATCAGGCGAAAACGCCAACCCATTAGGACGGTCGAAGTCATCAACGAGCAGTTCGATGCTGCCGTCCGGCAATATGCGATACACGCCATTGCATGGTTGCTCGCGATCTTCAGGCGCAATGCCGTAGGGTGGATCGGTAAAATAGATCGTCCCATCCGACTTCACCACAACATCGTTCGGGCTGTTGAGACGTTTTCCGTCGTACCGATCCGCCAGGGTCACCGGTTCGGCGCCGGGTTTGGCGCGGGAGACGCGCCGGCCACCGTGTTCGCAGGCGATGATATACCCCTGCCGGTCGAGTGTGAGACCATTCGAGTTGCCGCTTGGCTCACGCCACACGGAGACGCCTTCGGTGGGATGCCAGCGGTATTGGCGGTTTGCAGGGATGTCTGAGAAAATCAGGAAGCCATCGGGATGCCAGACCGGACCTTCGGTGAACTCAAAGCCGCCGGCAATGCGTTCAGGATCGCCCGGTTCGATCAGGTGCTTCAGTTTCATGGCCAACGTCGTTTTCTTGTGGAAGAGAAGCGATTCCCTGCCTATAGTAGCACGCGCGCCCTGGACTGACAACACCCTGCGCGCTTGCACAAATTCATTGCGACTATTAAACTTGTGCGAATATTGAGGAATATACGCCGTGACACAATCTGTGAGCGATCCAATCGCCGAACTCCAGCGGGAGATCGATGCGCTGCGCATTGATCGAGAGCGCGACCTGCGGGCATTGAATGTGCTTCGCACCGTCAGCATCGCATGCCTGGGGAAACCCAACGCGCGCGCCATCTTCGAAGCCATGCATCAGGCGCTCCTGCCTGTGTTCCGGTACGATGCGGCATACTTCGCCGTCTGTGATCCCGGCAATCGGGAAACATTTCGCGCCGCGTTGCTCGTTGATGAAGAGAGCGTCGAATATCTGGAACACACGCCGTATGGTCCGCTGACCGGCATGCTGGTGCAGCATCGTCAACCATTGCTCTTTTACGACCTGCTGCACGAGCGCACGCTGCTGACACCGCCGCCGGAACGATTTGGCAATCAGCAGAAGCATTCACGATCCTGGATGGGGACGCCGCTGCTGCTCGGCTATGAGACGGTTGGGGTCATGTCGATCCAGAGTTATCGGCCAGGAATCTACAATCAGGATCACCTCGATCTGTTGCAGCGGATAGGCAACCTGCTGGCGGTGGCGCTGGAGAATGCGGCACTGGTGGAACAGCAACAGACGTTGAGCAACGAACTGACGGAGCGTATCGCGGCGCGCACCCGCGAACTGACCATGCTGACGGCGCTCGCCGAAGAACTCGCGTTCCAGCGCCCACTCTCCGAGTTGCTGGATCGCGCGCTATCGCTCCTGGTGGATCATCTTGCCATGAGTGGCGGCGCTGTGCGATTGCTCTCTTCCGATGGCGCGGAACTGACCCTCGCCGCCGCCTATGGGTTTCCTCCGGCGTATGCGGATCAGTTGGCGCGAATCCCGGTTGCGAGCAGTCTGATGCGCAGCGTCATTGAAGAACGTCGCCCGCTGATCATTGATAATCTTGCGCAGAGCGAGCACTGGCAGCGTCTTGGGTTGCACTACCGCTCGTTGATCGCCGTTCCGCTTCAGATCGGTGATCGGGCGCTGGGTTCCTTGCTGCTGGTCGATACGCGCCAGCGCGCCATTCAAGACCAGGAGATCGAATTTGTGCGCACCGTTGGGCATCAGATCGCTATCGGCATCAAGACTGCGCAGTTGCTTGCCGAGCGCGAACGGCAGGTCGCCGAACTATCGGCGCTGAGCGACATTAGCCACGCGGCGAGCACCACGCTGGAACTGCGCGCGCTCCTGCGCCACATCGCGCGCGCCCTCGCCCGCTTCATGCGCGCCGACGTTTTTTCCGTCGCAGTCTACGATGCTGAACGAGACGTTATCAGCGACGGCTTCTCGATCGATGATGGCGAAGAGCATTCCTTCTGGCAGTTTCAACCGCCGCCGTCGGACTCGTTGACCGCGTGGGTGCTGCGCAACCAACGCGCGTTGCGTTTCGATAACCTGCTCGACGAGATCGGACGTTACCCGGAACTGCGGTTGCACGCTATCGGTACAGATCGCATGGCGCTGTCGTGGCTCGGTGTACCGCTGATCGGGCGCGAGGGGCAACCGATTGGCGTTCTCACGGTGCAGGCATACTCACCCTGTGCATTCGATGATCGCGATGAGCGGTTTCTGGCGGCGGTCGCGCGCCAGGTGGCGTTGCACGTGCAGAATGTCATGCTGTTCGCCGCCGAGCAGGAGGCGCGGCGTACCGCCGACACGCTGCGCGAAGTGGCGCGTGTATTGAGCGCTGCGTTCAGTTCGGGTGAAGTGCTGAACGTGATCCTGCGCGAACTGAAAAAGGTCATTCCCTACGATAGCGCCTCCATTATGTTGCGCGAAGGGAGGGTGCTGCGCGCCGCTGCCGTTGCTCCTGAGCATATCGCCACCCGACTGGACGCAATGGACCGTCCACTGAATGAACCCGGCGCTGCTGTATGGGTTGTACACCACAAACAACCACTTTTGATCGAGGACGTCAGCGTATCGCACATCTGGGCGCCCAAACCGCAGATCAGCAACATCCAATCGTGGATCGGCGTCCCATTGCTTGTCAAAGGTGAGGTGCTCGGCGTGCTGAACATCGACTCAACCCAAAAGGGGCGTTTCACCCAGCGCGATGTCGAGGTGGCGCAGGTCTTCGCCGACAACGCCGCGATTGCTATCGAAAACGCCCGGCTGTATGCTGAGTCGATTGCGCGGCGCGAACAGGAGCTTGAGATCGCGCGCCGTATCCAGTCGAACCTGTTCCCCCGCGAGCTGCCGCGGCGTCAGGGGATCGCGCTGGCGGCGCGTTGCCTGCCTGCCCGTGAAGTCGGCGGCGATTTCTTCGACTGTTTTGCGCTTGGCGAACGCCGCTCGATTGCGGTGATGATCGGCGATGCGTCGGGCAAGAGTGTGGCAGGAGCGCTCCTGATGGCGATGGCGCGGTCGGTTGGACGCGCCGAAGCGTTCGATCATGAGGAACCGGCGCTGGTGCTGCGCGAAACGAATCGGAGCGTGGCGCACGATGTGCCGCGCGGCACTTTCGTGGCGCTCTGCTATGCGACGATTGATCCGTCGGGGCGCATAGCGGTGGCGAACGCCGGACAGTTGACGCCGGTGCTGGTGCATGCCGACGGTGCTATTCAGTATCTCTATCCGCCAGGACCAACCCTGCCGCTCGGCATTCAGTCCAATATCGGGTATGAAACGCTTGCCATCGATCTGGCGCCGGGCGATACGGTCGTGTTCTTTACCGATGGGCTGGTCGAGGCGCACAATGCAACTGGCGAGTTGTTCGGCTTCGAGCGCCTCGATGCGCTCCTGACGAAAGAAGCCGGTCTGCCGCCCGACGCCCTCATCGACCGCATCATCGACGAAGTGATAGCCTTCATGGGCGATACGGTGCAACACGATGACATGACCCTGGTTGTCGTGCAATTCGGCGGGGAACGGACGAACGATTGAGACGGTGCGGAGGATGGACCAACATCTCAGTAGTGGCACACCAGCACTCGACCGCGACATTCCCGGTTGCTCATATTGATCGTATTCCTCGGCGGACAAGAAGAGGACTGGATCGCAGATCACCCGTCGTTATCTCAGCGATCCGGCGCACTGTGTATGCCTGCTGATGGCGACGTCGGTCTATTGGCAGGACGCCTCTTCATGAGACGTGGCGCGACAGGATGCATTGCACGGGCGCATCTAGCGCTCGGATTGCCGGAATCTCAGCCGGTTTGCGCCTGGTGTGCGGCGGACGGCTCGCGGTTGGCGTCATCAACGAACCATCCCGCATGCGCTCGCACCGTCGATGTCTCGATTCGTAGCGATGGTCAGGCGATGATTGAAGGAAGTGCGAGAACGCTATTGAGCGCCTGGACTAACGCCATGGCGCCTTCCCAGAAGGAACTGCTCAACCATAAGGCCGATCGATGATACATACCCGCGTATCTGCTCCACAAATCGCCGGAAATCGTCCAGCCGACCGAGCAGTTCGTACAGGCGCTCAGGGTCCGCCCGGATATATTCATGCCTGCGAGCGAGCCGGTGGCGCACCCCTACCTGTCTCCTTCCACCCGTGAAATGTCAACTTTCCCCTCTTTTCCCTTCCACCTTCGCATCTTCCACCTTCGCACCTGTACCCTCGCGCTTCTGGTCACTACAACCCGTGGTATGATAGACCCCGTTCGTTCTTGCCAAAGGAGCCGTTATCATGCTCTTCTTCACCGTCGAAAAACTGAAGGCGCGTCTGGAGGAGATGCGCGCCGCCATCATCCGCGACACGCGCCCGATCACAGACGTGTTCACCTGCCCTGTGCCTGGCGCCCCCTCAGAGCATGCGATGTCTCCTCCGCCCCCGCCCGACGATCCTTCCTGGCGTCCATTGAAAGTCGGCGAACGGTGGGGCGGCGACCCACACAATCCCGACAAACCCGATGAACCGTTGCCGTGGGGTATGCCGGTCGATGGCGGACATACCCACTGGCTGCGCGCCATTATCCGCATCCCTGAAGAATGGCGCGGACGTCAGGTGCTGATGCGTATGCGCTGGTCCGCGGAAGGGCATGCCGGGATTGAAGGCATCGCCTACCTGGACGGAACGACGCTCGCCGGGATCGATGAGCCACACCCGGCCATCCTGCTCCCTGAACACGCACACGAGGGCGATCACGAACTGTTGATCCGCTGCTACACTCCCTATCGCCGATCCTTCGGCGGATTGGAACTGCAATTGCGCAGCGACATCATTGCTCGCCTGGCTGCCGTCATGTATGCCATTCTCGATGCTCTTCCCACCTACCGCGACAGCGACCCGGAGAAGCATGCCTTGCTCGACCGGATTAACCGCGCTTACAATCTGCTCGACCTGCGCGAAGGATGGCAGAGCGAACGCTTCGAAATCTCGGCAGGCGCGGCGCTGACCTTCCTGCGCGAAACGTTGACGGCGAACCTGGCGCCGGGACAGCGCCCGATTATTCTGGCGACGGGTCACGCACATATGGATGTCGCATGGCTCTGGCCCCTCTGGCGCACGCATCAGAAAATTGCGCACACCGTTGCAACCGCGCTGCACTTGATGGAACGCTACCCGGAGTATCACTTCAGTATGAGCCAGCCGCAGACGTATGCGTTCCTCAAACAGGATGACCCGGAACTCTATGAGCGATTGCGACAGCGCGTGGCGGAAGGGCGCTTCGAGCCGGTCGGCGCAATGTGGCTCGAACCGGATTGCAACGTCACCGGCGGCGAGTCACTGGTGCGTCAGGTCATTCATGGGATCCGCTTCTTTGAGAATGAGTTTGGTCCGATTGAGCATATCGTCTGGTTGCCTGATGTGTTCGGCTATTCGGCGGCGTTGCCACAGATCATGCGACTGGCGGGCATTTCCTGTTTCATGACGACGAAGATCAGCTGGAACCAGTTCAACCGTATGCCGTATGACACGTTCCGCTGGCGCGGCATCGACGGCTCGGAAGTGCTGGCGCATTTCGTGACCGCAACCTCTGCACCGGTAAAACCCAACCCGACCGAAGCGCAGTTCTACACCTACAACGGGAGCATGCTGCCGTCCGAAGTCTTCGGAACGTGGAATCACTACCGCCAGAAAGACATCAATGACGAGGTGCTCTACATCTACGGGCACGGCGACGGCGGCGGCGGCCCGACCGAAGAGATGCTCGAACTGGCGCGGGTGATGGCAGACTTGCCGGGATTCCCGGTAGTGCAGCCCGGTCGCGTTGAGCAATACTTCCAGCGGCTGCGGCAGCGCGTCTGGAACAATCCACGGTTGCCGGTGTGGGTCGGCGAGTTGTACCTGGAGTACCATCGCGGCACGTACACGAGTCAGGCGCGCACCAAGCAGAATAATCGTCAAGCGGAACTGCTGCTGCGCGAAGCCGAATGGCTCAATGCGTGGGCGGTCACCCACGGCGCAATCAACCGCCAGGCGGACCTCGACGCTGCCTGGCGCACGGTGCTGCTCAATCAGTTCCACGACATTCTGCCCGGCAGTTCGGTGCCGCTGGTGTACGTCGAAAGCGAGCAGCAGTTTGCTGAAGTGCGCGATACGGTCGAGACAGTGCGCCATGCCGCCATCACCGACCTGACCGGCAGCCATAGCAACGGCGCTGCGCCACACCTGGCGGTGTTCAACGGTCTCGCCTGGGATCGGACGGAGTGTGTTGCAATTCCGCTCGAAGACCTGCGGCAGCCACTGATTGAAGGTCCGACGCAGGTTGTCGAGCAGATCGATGGAACGCGCACGCTCCTGGTCGAAGCAACCGTCCCCGCATTCGGGTATGCCGCGCTTCGCGCCGCGCGACATCCATCCCCGCCGGCGCAGTTCATCACCCGCCGCGACTACCTGGCGTCCGATGAGTTCCGCATCGAGTTCGACGCAAATGGCGAGATCGGCTCACTCTACGATGCCCGGTACGAACGCGAGATTATCGCCGAAGGCGCCACCGGCAATCAACTTGTACTGTACGAAGACCGCCCGATGTTCTGGGACGCCTGGGATATCGATCCGTTCTATCTGGAGAAACCATATCCTATCCACAACATCAGCGAATGGCGGGTAATTGAGGAGGGACCACTACGCGCCACGGTAGAGATCGCGCGACGCTTCGGCAGAAGTACGATCCGCCAGCGCATCAGCCTGTGGCACAACAACCGTCGGATCGACTTCGAGACCGAGGTGGACTGGCAGGAGCGCCAGAATCTGTTGCGCGTCCTTTTTCCCTTGCGGCTTAACGCTGCCCGCGCAACCTGCGAGATCCAGTTTGGCGCGGTTGAGCGACCAACGCACCGCAACACGAGTTGGGACTGGGCGCGCTTCGAGGTGTGCGCACACCGCTGGATCGATTTGAGTGAGGGCGGGTATGGCGTGGCGCTGCTGAATAACGGAAAATATGGGCATAGCCTGCTCCACAATACCCTGGGCATCTCACTGCTCAAATCGGCAGTCATCCCCGATCCACAGGCAGACCGTGGGCTGCACCGGTTCATCTACAGCCTGCTGCCACATGCCGGCGATTGGCGCGAGGCACAGGTCACCCGGCGCGCGTATGAACTGAACGCCCCCTTGCGCCCGGTGACGGTCGCTGGCGAGATACCGGCGGAAGGACGATCGTTCCTGCATGTTGACAGCGATCACGTAATCGTCGAAACAATCAAGACAGCAGATGATGGCGACGGTTTGATTGTGCGGATGTACGAAGCGCACAATCAGCGTGGGCAGGTGCGCCTCGAATTCGGGCAACCGGTCGAGTCGGCGGTCGAAGTCGATCTCCTGGAGCGCGAGACCGGACCGGTAACCGTGGACGGGCGGACGGTGCGGTGCAACGTGCGCCCATTCGAAATCAAAACCATTCGCGTGCGTTTGAAACCGCCGTTGTAGTAGGGACAGGTCTGAGACCTGTCCCGGAAAGGACAGGGCTGAGACCGGTCCCGGAAAGGACAGGGCTGAGACCGGTCCCGGAAAGGACAGGGCTGAGACCGGTCCCGGAAAGGACAGGGCTGAGACCTGCCCCGGAAAGGAAAGGGCTGAGACCTGCCCCGGAAAGGAAAGGGCTGAGACCTGCCCCGGAAAGGACAGGGCTGAGACCGGTCCCGGAAAGGACAGGGCTGAGACCTGCCCCGGAAAGGAAAGGGCTGAGACCTGCCCCGGAAAGGACAGGGCTGAGACCGGTCCCGGAAAGGACAGGGCTGAGACCGGTCCCGGAAAGGACAGGGCTGAGACCGGTCCCGGAAAGGACAGGGCTGAGACCGGTCCCGGAAAGGACAGGGCTGAGACCGGTCCTGGAAAGGACAGGGCTGAGACCGGTCCCGGAAAGGACAGGGCTGAGACCTGCCCCCACAGGTCTGAGACCTGCCCCGATGACCCCGACGACGACAACGTCAACGTTGACCATGGTCCTGCCCGATATGGTCGCCCTGCCCCATTTCGCACACCCGACGATCAACCCGCCGGTGCGTCACCCGGCGGCGGTGACGGTCATCATCGAGAGAGACGATATGAAAACCCATCCATTAACCGCCCTTCAGGTCATCGGCGTGCGCTATCGCGGCAGCACACCTGCCGAAAACGACGAGCGCGCGCTCGACGCTTATGCTGCCTCCGGCGTCTACCACGCCGCCAGTGTGCCGACGACGATCAGCGAACCACGGATGCCGGCAACACAGCGTCGCATTGACGAACCATCGAACCTGGGTTGGATCTGTCGCGCTATCGCCGATGATGTTGCCGCGGCGCACGCGCGTGGGCGCGCGCCGCTGATCGTCGGCGGCGACTGCACCCACGCCGTTGGCGTCGTCGCCGGGCTGCAACGCTCCCACGGACCGAATGCGCGCATCGGGTTGGTCTGGTTCGATGCGCACGGCGACTACAACACGCCACGCACAACCCTCTCCGGGATGCTGGGCGGTATGCCGGTGGCAGTGTGCGCCGGACTGGCGCTGCCGCAGTGGCGCGACCTAGCGGGGATGCAGGCGCCATTGCCGACCGACCGCATCATGCTGGTCGATGCGCGTAACCTCGACCCGCCCGAAGAGCAGTTGATCCGCGCCACCGAAACCGCTATCGCCGATGTCAACGATTTCGCCGGTCCTCTGGCATCGCTCGCGGCTGCTTGCGACGTGCTCTACCTGCACGTTGACTCCGACATTCTCGAGGCTGCGCTCGTGCCGAACCACGCCACCCGCGAACCAGACGGACCGGGGCTGTCCGAGGTAAGCGCGGCCATCGACACGGTCATGGCGACCGGCAAGGTTGGCGCGTTTGCGGTTGTTTCGGTGTACGGCGCCGGTCCCGGTAGCGACATCAGCGTCGCATCGGGAACAGCGCTCATTCGCGCTGGATTGGAAGCCTGGGCGCGACATGGGACGGTGTAGACCGCACCGTTCATTCGAACGCCCGGTTCGCAGGCGCAACGATGCACAACCTGCACGGCAGTCGTGGACGCTAACCGCGCCTTGGACTTAGCTGAACGTGGACGAACGCCCACACTTGTGGAGTGGTTGGCTGAGCCTGTCGAAGCCAACGCCAATGACAAGACGGTCAACGTGTCCTGCACCCTGCGCGCCCTTATCCACGATACAATCCTTCGTGGAGGCGCGTATGCACTCACCATTTCCGGGCACGGACCCGTATCTGAAGTCAATGGCGATCTGGCCCGACGTTCACGCCGGGCTGATTGCTGCCATGAGCCGGCAATTTCAGCCCTGTCTCAGCCCACGATATGTGGCGGTCATTGTGCCCTACACGGCGTTTTGAGATCATCGACAACAATCTTTCCCGGTTTCTCGTTTCCGATAGCACTATCATCGAGCGTGATCAACAGCGTAGCGTGACCGCTGCAACTGTGGCGCCGGCGCCAGTGGTTGGAGCGCTGGAAGTTGAGGTTGAAACACGCTACAATCGCCTTGAAGTGCGCACCGTCGGCGACGAAACGGCTGCGCTGGCGAGTGAATTGCTCTCGCCGGCGAACAAGCGCTCAGGCGCCGATGCTGCCGACGAAGCCTGACGTACTGAACGCCTTGCCGCTGCTGGTCTGCGGTAAAGTATGGCGGCGCCCTATGGCAGTCACATCCCGTCTCTACGCCGGTGAAGATGATTACGCGCGGATGCGCCAGTTGCTGGCGGAAATCGAGGCGCTCGAAGGTCCGCTCGTCTACTGCCACGTCGGCGACCTGGACTGGTGGCGCTTCACCGATGAGGACACCCACGCGCTGGCAACGCGCATCCGCCTCTGGTTCGACCATCAGGGTGCGCTGGTGGGGTTTACCTGGCCCAGCGAACATCAGGTCGATCTGCTGGTCCATCCAGCGTACCGTGCCATCGAACCGGCGATGCTCGATTGGGTTGAGCATCTGAGCCGTCTTGACGTTGACGATCCCAAGCCACACGTGTCTGTATGGAGTTATGAGCACGATGCGTACCGCAATAATCTGCTCATGCAGCGCGGATATGTGCGCACAGACCACTTCCTGTCGCTCAGCACACGTGATTTGCATGAACACGTACCGGAGCCGGAAGCGCCGGCCGGCTACACCATCCGCCACGTTCAGGGCGAAGCGGACGTGCACGCGCGCGTCGAAGCGCACCGCGACGCCTTTGCCTCGTCGCGGATGAGTGTTGCCAAATACCGCGCTGCGATCCATGCCCCGACCTATCGCCCCGATCTCGACCTGATTGCGGTTGCGGACGATGGAAGTGTGGCGGCGTTCTGCACCCTGTGGTTCGACTCGATCAACCGCATTGGTGAGATTGAACCGCTCGGTTGCCGGGCTGCCCACCGCCGCCATGGGCTGGCGCGCGCGCTCGTGCTCGAAGGGCTGCGTCGTCTGCAAGGGTACGACGCGCACCTGGCGACCGTGTTCTATGGAAGTGAACCGGAAGACCAACCGGCGCGTCAGTTCTACGCGAGCCTGGGGTTTATCGAACGCGGGCGTATGTATGCGTGGAAGAGGGGTTAGGGGTTAGAAAAACTGTCTCCTTGCTCACGCGCCCCTCGCTCATCCGCTCACCTGGCCGCAACCGTCACGTTTCCTCTCCCAAGACCCTTGAGACGATATGACATCCTCGAAGCAGGCGCAAACCCTTCCTCTGGTGACGTCCAATGGCAGGAAGCAGGGTTACGAGCAGACCTCACGAGTCGGGGACATCCTTCGACCTGCTCGACACGCAATGTGGAACCTCCCCGCGCTTCCCCTTCTACGACCCGCTCCCGCGCTCGGTGACTGTCATCGGCATCTGTTCATCAACTATTCATTCGCTAGCGCTACGATGACGCTAAGCGCGAAGCACGGACACAGGAAAGTCACTTGGATTGGAATAGAGATCATCGGATACAGACCAATCTTCGAGGTATTTTCCACCAGCGCAGCACCGGCTGCTCGTGAGCAAGACGCGATGACAGGAGAAATAAGGTTCATATGCGCACACAATTGACAGAAGGGACTGCAATGAGGTTCATTTCTTTCAATCTCTTCATCCGCGCGCTGACCATCGTCAGTTTTGTCGTGGGATTGATCGGCGGAATCGGTCTCATTCCTCGTCCGGTGCGCGCCAATGTGCAGCCATCCTGCTCCACCACGCCGCTCTTCACTAATGGCTCATTCATTACAGGAACCGGCAACGGCGCGAGCGGCGCCAATACCAGCTCGCCCCAGGGCACTGACACCGGTTTCGGATACCTGGTCGATCCGACGCGCACACAAACCGTCCCCGCCGGTCCCGCTCGCGCTCGCCTGGCGGACGATTTCACTGTGACCGGCAATGGGTGGCGTCCTTCTGCGATAACGCTCTACGCTTATCAGATCAACAGTGGTACCACATCGACCATCACGGGAGTGGTCGACCTGCGTCTATGGAATGGCGTCCCCGGCGATGGCGGCGCAGTGATCGCCGGTCCGGTGAATGGAACAATCACAAACAATAACTGGACAAATGTTTATCGCGTGCCTGCTAATGACCCAACGCAAACATCCCGACCGATCATGGCGGTGACGATCAACTGGCCCTTTACTGTCACTACCTTGCTGACCGGAACCTACTGGATCGAGTGGGGCATGGCAGGCAATGAGAGCCTCAGCGGTCCCTGGGTTCCCCCCGTCAGCACCGGCACTACCAACAATGCGCGCCAGCTCGATCTGACCGGCGGCGAGCCGGGAACCTGGGCGCCACGCGGTGACTATACGAATACCAGCAACATTGTTGAATTCCCGTTCGTCATCTGCGGCTCGGAGATACCCACACCACAAATTACAAGCCTGAGTCCGAACGCAGTAACCGCTGGCAGCGATGAGTTCACACTGACGGTCAACGGCAACGGCTTTATCGATGGCACAGGGTCGGATCGCTCGGTCGTGCATTGGAATGGTAGTCCACGCGCAACGACGTATATCTCCAGCACCCAACTGACCGCGACCATCCCCGCCAGCGACATCGCCACGGCAGGCACGGCGAGCGTGACGGTCGTCAATCCAGGCAACGTTACATCGAATACGGAAACGTTCACGATCACCAACCCGACGCCAGCGATCAGCAGCCTCAGTCCGTCCACCGCCGTCGCAGGCAGTTCCGGCTTCACCCTCACCGTCACCGGCACGAACTTCGTCAACGGGTCGGTCGTGCGCTGGAACGGCAACGACCGCACCACTACGTTCGTCTCCGGCGCCCAACTGACCGCGACCATCCCCGCCAGCGACATCGCCACGGCAGGCACGGCGAACGTGACGGTCGTCAACCCTGCTCCCGGCGGCGGCGAATCGGGCGCAGCAACGTTCACCATCATCAACCCGACGCCGACGATCACGGCGATCAGTCCGTCGTCGGCCACGGCAGGCGGTTCCGGCTTCACCCTCACCGTCACCGGCACGAACTTCGTCAACGGGTCGGTCGTGCGCTGGAACGGCAACGACCGCGCCACCACGGTCGTCTCCAGCACGCAACTGACCGCAACCATCCCCGCCGGCGACATCGCCACAGCGGGCACGGCGAACGTGACGGTCGTCAACCCTGCTCCCGGCGGCGGCGAATCGGGCGCAGCAACGTTCACCATCAACAACCCGACGCCGACGATCACGGCGATCAGTCCGTCGTCGGCCACGGCAGGCGGTTCCGGCTTCACCCTCACCGTCACCGGCACGAACTTCGTCAACGGGTCGGTCGTGCGCTGGAACGGCAACGACCGCGCCACCACGGTCGTCTCCAGCACGCAACTGACCGCAACCATCCCCGCCGGCGACATCGCCACAGCGGGCACGGCGAATGTGACGGTCGTCAACCCGGGTCCCGGCGGCGGCACATCCAACACCGCGACATTCACCATTCAGGCGAGCAACCCAACGCCGGTGATCGGCAGCGTCTCGCCAGACCTGATACCGGTGGGAGACACAGATGTCGTTCTGACGGTCACCGGCAACAACTTCGTTGCGAATTCGGTGGTGCGCTGGAATGGAACGTCGCTCACAACGACATTCGTCAGCGCGACGCAGGTGCAGGCGACCCTCCCGTCAGCGCAACGCAGCGCCGCAGGTGATGGAAGCGTCACGGTCTTCAATCCGGCGCCCGGCGGCGGTGTGTCGAATGCGATCACGGTACCGGTGCGCTTCCAGGTGATGCTGCCGCTGGTTGTACGGTGATACGTTCCATTGTTCCCTGGGGCGACCCGCCGATTCGCCCCTTATACAGGTGTCGATTTTCCGACAAGCCCTTGCGGTGCATTATCCGTTTTTGGGCATCAGAATGTCTCAACTTTCCCTCTCCAGCGGCGCCGGATGCCGGAAAGGGAGCAGGGGGTAGGGAGAGAAAGGCTTCGGGACACAGCAACCATCCCTGGTTCCCGAAAAAACTCTATTGTTGAGCGTGGACGCCTCTCCCCGGACGCGCTCTGGACCCATCACGGACGCCCCTGCTGCCAGATGTTGCGACATCGTTGCCTGTGGTATCATAACCCGCACGGCGCACCGGTCTGGACGGGGCGCATTGACCTGCTGCCAGATGTTGCGACATCGTTGCCTGTGGTATCATAACCGGGCATCGCAGTCGTGACGTTCAGGAGTCTCCGTGGAGCCGAAAACCCTCGCCAATCGCCTCTCTGCCGCTTCGATTGCCTGGCGTCCGGGTATAGCAATGGCATTACTGATGGGCTATTTTGTTCTTTTCGGCATGACGGTTGGCGGACAGGGGGTGCTCTGGGCAGACATTATTCACACCTTGCGCATCAGTGAAGGTGCGTTTGGGTCGGTCCAACTCCTGCCGCCACTTATCGCAATGGGATTGCTGGTTCTCGGTGGTCCGCTGACAGTGCGGTTCGGCAAAAAACGCCTCGCTATCACTGGACTTATCGTGCTTGGTCTCTCGTCACTCGGACTTGCCGCCGCGAGTGACTTCTTGAGTTTCAGCATTGCCCTTGCACTCAGCGGTCTGGGGTTCGGCGCAGTCGAGATGGCAATGAATAGCGCTACGCTAGATTGGGAACAACAAACGCAGCGCCCAGTGATGAACCTCATGCATGCCGGATTCAGCGGCGGCGCTGTGACAGGCGCGTTCGCTGCCGGCGGACTGTTACAGACAGGATGGATCTATGCGCATGTGCTCTGGCTGCTCGCTGCGTTCTGCGCTATCGCCCTGCTGGCAACATTGCCCGTGCGCTATCCGCCTGCTGCACCCACGCACACCACCCACAATGGAGCAGGCGCGGCGTTGCGCCTTTTGATCGACCGACGCGCGCTGCTTGCGTTTGCGGTGTTGAGTATGTTTGGCGTCGTGGGGGAAAGCGTCGCCAACACCTGGTCGGTCATCTACCTGCGCGACCTTGGCGCAGCGGCATTTGTCGGGGGTACTGCATATGCGCTCTTTAACGGAACGATGTTTGTTGGAAGGCTGACAAACGCACCATTTGTTGCGCGGTTTGGCGCGCGCACATCGCTGCTCACATCGGGTACGCTTGTGATCATTGCCGGGCTGTTGCTGATCATCCCCGACTCCATTCCGGCTGCGGTGGCTGCCTTTGCGCTTGCCGGTCTGGGAGTCGCCGGCGTCGTGCCGACGGCGCTCAGCGAGGCGGCGCGACATGCTCCTGGCAGCAGCGGCGCAGTGACCGGCGCAATCATGGCAGTGACATACCTTTCCTTTGTCGTGTGTGCGCCGCTTATCGGCTGGATAGCGGAACTGGTCTCGCTTCAAACGGCGCTGCTGACGGTTGCGCTCAGCGGCATAGGCATCGTTGGGCTGGCGCGCGGCATCGCTCGATGACAGGAACGCACAGAAACGATTTCTCGTGTACAATGCAGCCATGATGACTCGTTGTCTCCGCTTCGTGAGTGCGCTGCTCGTCGTCGTGCTGGCGGGATGCGGCAACCTGCCCGTTCCGTTGGGTTCGATGTCGACCACAACGCCCACCCCTCTTCCAACAGCGACGTCGCAGCCAACGGTCGCGCCAACCGACACACCACGCCCGACGCCTCCTGCAACGGCAACGCCAACCCTTGCCCCCACTGCAACGCCGACAGTCACGCCATACCCGCTCCTGCCCACCCCCACGCTTGCGCCGCTAAGCGCAAACGAGCGTCAGGCGGTTTTCGAAGATGTCTGGACACTGGTGCGCGACCGGTATGTGTACGAGGACTATGGCGGCGTCGATTGGGACGCGGTGCGTGCTGAATTTGAGCCGCGCATTGCCCGCGCCGCTTCGGAAGCGGAGTTCTATGCGCTTATCGAAGAAATGATCGGGCGGCTTGGCGATGATCATACGCGCTTCGACACGCCCCAGGAAGTAGCGGAAGAAGCAGCGCGTTTCGACGGCGGCGTGGCATATGCCGGCATTGGCGCCATGATCCGCGATCTGGAAGAAGGGATTCTGATCACCCGTCTCGCTCCTGGCGGACCGGCGGAGCAGGCAGGGCTTCAGCCGCGCGACCTGATCATTGCCGTCAATGGCGTGCCGGTCAGCGACACCATCACCTTTGGTCCTGGCGGTCCGGTCTCGGTGGTGCGCGGACAACCCGGAACGCCGGTGCAACTCCGGATCATCGACGCCGCCGGCGCCACACGCGATGTGACGGTCATTCGCCAGATCATCCCTCCCGATGCATTCCCGATTGTCGAGGCGCGCCGCGTGCCGGGAACCGATATTGGCGTGGTGCTGATCGATACATTCAATGTCTCAGCGCTCGATGAGCGCGTAACCGACGCCATTATGTCGCTCTATCAATCTGGTCCGCTTGATGGGCTGATTCTGGATGTGCGCACCAACGGCGGGGGACGCCTCGATATGCTGCGGCGCACGCTTGGATTGTTCCTCGATGGGGGGACAATCGGCAGCAGCAGCGGACGCGAGCGATCATTCAGCATCGACGTGCCTTCTGGCAAGACGTTGCCACTGCTCGAGCAGATGCCGATTGTGGTATTGACCAGTGATGAAACCGCCAGCGCCGCCGAAATGTTTGCAGCCGGCTTGCAATTCCGTGGACGGGCGCGAGTGGTCGGTACGCCAAGCGCGGGCAATACCGAGAATCTGATCGGGTATGATCTCGATGACGGTTCACGCTTCTGGCTGGCAGAACTGGTCTTCCGCCTGCCTGATGGATCGTTGCTCGAAGGGCGCGGCGTCCAGCCGGATCGGATCGTCGAGATTGACTGGTGGCGCTACGCATTCGAGGACGATCCGCAGATACATGCAGCGGTCGAGGAACTCCAGCTTGTCGGTCGATCAAATGACGTTGCAGAGGTGGTCGAACGTTGAACGCTGGAAAGGCAAGGGGCAGAGACGGGATGGGCGAAAGCGGCGCGCGGAACATATCAATCCCTGTCTCCTGACCCTTAACCCCTGACCCGCGACCTGGTTCTCATACTCATGCGCGGTCATTCGCACAACACTGCCGGGGCGCTGCGGGCTAAAGCCCATAACGCGCTGTGGAACGACACGCTGGTAAAAATTCATTCGCACAACACTGCCGGGGCGCTGCGGGCTAAAGCCCTCGCTAAGGACATGAAAGCCCCGCTGGGGCTTGCGAACCGGTCGCTCGAACATCTTGTCTGGCTGACCGCAAGTTCGTATCAGTTCTCGGTTCTCGGTTCTCAGTTCTCGGTTCTTACACCATGGATACAATGCTCAACCGCATTCTGGCGCACAAACGCATCGAAGTCGAGCGACAGCGCATCAAGACGCCATACGATCAAATGCGCACCCGTGCTGAAACGGCGCCGCCGCCGCGCGACTTTGGCGCTGCGCTGCGCGCCCATCATCCTATCGCGCTGATTGCCGAAGTCAAAAAAGCGTCACCGTCGAAAGGGGTGCTAATCGAAAACTTCGATCCACTGGCGCTGGCGCGGACCTACGCTAGTAACGGCGCCGCCGCCATCTCGGTGTTGACCGACGTCCGCTTCTTCCAGGGTCATCTGAAGTACATAGAAGGAATCCGCGCCCTGTTCGACCGGGGCGCTGCGCCACCGTTGCCGCTGCTGCGCAAAGACTTCATGATCGACCCCTATCAGATCGTGGAAGCGCGCGCCTACGGCGCCGACGCCGTGCTGCTGATCGTCGCCGCGCTCGACGATGAGACGCTGGCGGCGTTGCTGGCGCTGGCCGGCGACCTTGGTATGCAGGCGCTCGTCGAAGTTCACAATGCAGACGAACTCCGCCGCGCCCTGGCGGTTGGCGCGCGCATCATTGGCGTCAACAACCGCGATTTGCACAGTTTCACAACGACCCTGGAAACCACGCGCCACCTTGCGGCGCTTCTTCCGTCAGAAAACCGACCGCTACTGGTCAGCGAAAGCGGGATATTCACCGCCGATCACGTTGCGTTGGTGCGCTCCTGGGGCGTCGATGCCGTCCTCGTTGGCGAGGCGCTGGTCACTGCTCCCGATATTGCCGGCAAAGTGCGTGAACTGGGAGGACGCCTGTGAGATGTCCAGGTTGCGACGGGTTGATCGAGGAATCGGATGTGCCGTTTTGCCCGTTTTGTGGCATGCAAATCCGTGTTTCAAGCGCCGGCAAGCCGACACAGCGCACCAGCCTGGTTATCGACACACCACCTCCCACTCCATTTATTCAATCCTTCATTTCCTAGGGAGACGGCATCGTATGCGCCGGATGGTTACGAAACATCCGTACCGCCGATCAGCATGGCAGCCATCGTCAGTCTGGTGTTCGACATTCTTGGCTGGTTTACGGCGCCGGTCATCTGTTCGATCATCGCCATTGTAGCAGGACACCGCGCGCACCGTGAGATTGCCGCGTCGAACGGGCGGCTCGGCGGAAGCGGACGCGCAAAAGCCGGGATGATTATGGGGTATATTCAACTGGCGTTGGTTGCATTTTTGTGCATTCTCTTCTTTGTCATCCTCCTGCTGACAGGGATAGCCGGCACAGGACCACGATGACCGACCTGCACAATCTCTGTTTTCTGACCGCCGTTGAGCTGATGCAACGGATCCGCACCCACGAGGTGTCGTGCGTTGAGGTAATGGAAGCGCACCTGCGCCAGATCGAACGCACAAATCCGCAGGTCAATGCGATCATTACCCTGCTGCCGGAGCAGGCGCTCGAACGGGCGCGCGCCGCCGATACCGCCCTGCATCGCGGCGATGAAGTCGGTCCCTTGCACGGGCTGCCGGTGGCGCACAAGGACCTGGTGCAGACGAAAGGCGTGCGCACGACCTTCGGCTCACCGATCTATGCCGATTTTGTTCCCGATGTCGATGACCTGATTGTGATTCGTCTGCGCAAGGCAGGCGCGATCATGATCGGTAAGACCAACACACCTGAGTTTGGCGCCGGTTCTCAGACATTCAACCCGATCTTTGGCGCAACCCGCAATCCCTACGACCTCTCGAAGACCTGCGGCGGCAGCAGTGGCGGCGCAGCCGTCGCCCTGGCGTGCGGCATGATCCCGATTGCCGATGGCAGCGATACCGGCGGTTCGCTACGCAACCCGGCGAGTTTCTGCAATGTGGTCGGCTTCCGTCCGTCGCCGGGGCGCGTGCCATCCTGCTCAGATCGCGCCGCCTGGCAAACCCTCAGTGTGCTGGGTCCGATGGCGCGCACCGTTGCAGACACTGCGCTGATGCTCAGCGCAATTGCGGGACCACATCCCTGCTCACCGATTGCGCTCCAGAAACCGGGGGCGCACTTTCGGCAGCCGCTCGAACGCGACTTCCGCGGCGTGCGGGTGGCGTGGAGCCGTACCCTCGGTGGATTGCCTGTTGATCCGCAGGTGACCGCCGTGCTCGAAGAGGCGCGTCCGGCGCTCGAAGCAATTGGCTGCATCGTCGAGGAGGTCGAGCCGGATTTCAGCGGCGCTGACGAAGCGTTCAGGGTATGGCGCGCATGGAGTTATGAACAAAGCCTGGGCGAACTCGCCGACACGCACCGTGACCGTCTCAAGGAAACGATTCTTGGGGAGATCGAACGGGGACGTGCGCTGACAGGACCGCAGATCGGATACGCCGAACGGTTGCGTACCGCGCTCTACCATCGGATGCGCAGATTCATGAAAACTTACGAATTCCTGGCGTTGCCAACCGTCCAGGTTCCGCCATTTCCTGTCGAGCAGCCGTATGTGACGGAGATCAGCGGCGTCCCGATGGAAACCTACATCGACTGGATGCGGTCGTGTTATTTTATTTCAATCACCAGCCTCCCGGCGATTTCCGTTCCTGCCGGATTCACGCGCGACGGCTTGCCGGTAGGGTTGCAACTGGTCGGGCGCTACCGCAACGACTTCGGCGTGCTGCAACTGGCGCATGCCTTCGAGCAGGCGACCGGTCACTGGCGGCGACGCCCGCCGATTGTTGAAATGGGACACGGATGAGCACGGATTGGGACGGATTAACGCGGATGATGAATTATACCAATCACGATTGAAGATGCCGCATGCTTGTCATTCCGAGCGCAGCGAGGAATCTGCGCGGGTTGCGCACGACCCCTCGCGCTGCTCGGAGTGACAATACCGGATGGTCACAGGTAATGGGTATTAATCCGTGCTGATCCGTCACATCCGCGCCGAACCGTGGGCTATCTGGAATGGGACACGGATGAGCACGGATTGGGACACCCCCGCCAACCGCGCCCATCCCGCACCTGACGGGGCGAAAGGTGAAGGTTATGCGAGGAGACGGGCTGTTTGTGCTCCACGCAGAACCACAGCATGATACAATAATCTTACATTTCTTTGTTCGATCATCAGGAGTAAGAGATGGATACCGCGACAATTTCCTCGAAGTATCAGGTAGTCATACCGCGCGCCATCCGCGAGAAGTGGAACGTCAAACCGGGACAAAAGGTGCGCTTCATCGTATACGGCAACCGTCTGGAAATTGTGCCTGTGCGAGACCTCAAGACCGCGCGCGGATTTCTCAGAGGCATGAGCAGTGACATTGAACGTGAAGAGGAAGATCGAGCATGAACGTGGTTGACTCGTCCGGCTAGCTGGAATATTTTACCGATGGCAGGAATGTAGACTTCTTTGCGCCTGTTATCGAAAAACCCGAAGCTGTGCTGGTTCCGACCATCAGCCTGTTCGAGGTCTTCAAGCGCGTCCTGCTGGAAAGAAACAAGGACGATGCCCTGGAAGCGGTTGCCTTGATGAAAGGGGGGAAGGTGGTAGACCTGGACGACAGCCTGGCACTGCTTGCAGCAGAGATCTCCTATACTCTTCAGTTGCCAATGGCGGACGGCATTATTCTGGCTACTGCTCGCGCCTATAATGCTGTATTGTGGACCCAAGACGCACACTTCGAGGGTCTGGATGGCGTGCAATATATCGAGAAAAGGACAACAATGTGAGCACGCCGGTGTGGCAACGCTACTTCGCCACCATCAGGATCGCATGTCAAATCGTCATCCACCACCCGTCGGTGACGGTCACCTCCACCAACGGAGACCAGGAATAAAGTCTCATTGCTATTCTGACATCCCTGGAAAAACATCTTGCGGCATCATGTGCGCTTTACTGCACGGCGCGTAAAAGAGGAGCAAAACCTACACCACCGGCAAGCCAGCCGCCACCTGCGCCATCACCGGTGGGCGCTGCATTAGCGCAGCGTACCGCTGCACGGTTGAACGGGGAACCTCGATGCGCAGCACATCAACCGGAGCGGGAATGTCCAGATACGCGCGCAGAGTGGCACGCAATGCTCCTCGATCAAGCGGGAGGGAAAGATAGCCATCGGCGCCGAGTGCAGCGGCGAGAAGTTCGAGATCGGGACGGGGCGAGAGGAAGATGACCGGAATAGAACGCATTGCCTGATCGGAGCGCAGAAAGAAGTAGATATGCGGGTTGTCGAGCGTGCTGGTCAATTCAAAGAGCACCACATCCGGCATCGCCTGCCGCACTGCCTGACGGAACGCATCGTTGAGCCGCGAGCCAGGAAAGGGGATCAGGAGATGACCGCACGAGGTCGCTTCCTCGCGCACCAGACGCACTAACGAAACTGTATCCGACAGGCAAACCACGCGAGCCATAGGCTTCTCCCCTTGCAACTCCACTCTGATTAAGAACAATGCAGCCATGCGCCGAAAAGATACGGCATTTGTGCAGCGAATGCGCCCATCCTGTGATGCGTCGTCGTAATCGGGTAAAAAGAATGAAATCAGATTGAGGGTAGGGGGTAGGGGTTAGAGCAATGAACTTAACCCATAATACCAATGACGATTGAAGATGCCGCATGCGTGTCATTCCGAGCCCTTCGCTTCGCTCAGGGTAAACTCAGCGAGGAATCCGAGCGGGTTCGCGCAAGACCCCTCGCGCTGCTCGGGGTGACCATGCCGGATGGTCACAGGGAATTGGTATAACCCATTCGTCATAACTGAAGCGGTGGAGAATGCGGGATCAGGCGGGTGTTTCTTGCGAAGCCGTTTGACGACACCGAGGTCTCGATTGTCAGGCGCGGACACGTATTTGATGGGGTCGGCGGCCTCGCCGCGGCGCCAGGCCTGGGTAACGTGGTAGAGGCCACGAAAGACCATCTCGCGCGAAATCTGGTCAACGGGCCGCATGCGTTCTTCGGCAACGGCATCGCCCACCTCAACCAGGAGCGCGAAGAACAGCCAGGTCGCCCAAACGGGCAGGAGCATCCCGTGCAGGGAACCTGTCCACCGAATCGGGACGGAAAGACTCGCTCAACAGGCCGAGTGAGTGAAGGGTCTGAATCCACTGGCAGTCGAGGACATCGGTCTTATGGCGTGCGGGGATCTGACGGGCGACGTTGCCCTGATCAGGCAGCAATGGAGGCTGCGTTGCTCCAGCACCTCGAACGAGGGGTTCCAATAAACACCCGTGGATTCCATCGCTATCGTCTGGATGCCGTTCTCGACGAGCCACTGGGCGAGCGCTGCAGGTCGGCGGTGTAGGCGCCAAAGGAGCGCACGATGTGCGTGCGCTCGGGGCCGGGGAGGCAAACGTACATCTGCTCCGCGCCGATGTCGGCGCCTGCGGCGTGGGGGTTGACGATGGGCAAGCCGTCGGTGGAGCGGATCTCGCCCTGGGCGAGGGACTGGGAGTTCGATTGAGCGCGAGCCATCGCAGACCTCCTGAGAGAGCAATCGTCAGGCCCGGACACCAGAAGTAGGGGCAAAGCGCCGCTTTGCCCCTACTCATCGGGGTCGCTCGAGGCGCCACCAAAGAAGAAATCATCGTGGCCGGAAACCAGGGTGCAGCTCGGGTCGGGCGGTGAGCCCGAACACCGGCGCGCAAGTACGGCTTGCGTGCCTGACGATGTTGAGTATACTGGAAATGTGCGGCTGTTTCATCCGGTGGGAGGGCAGGCCGCGCCTGCCAGGGAGAGGTGCAGGAGAGTCAAGATTTTTTGGCGGAATTCGCCCAACCCAGAAGCGAAAGAAGTCTCAGCGATCGCTGCGGTGCGTTTGACCTTTTTGCACAGAGTCAAAAGGAGGGGTTCCCCCTGATAAAAAACAAAAAAACGCTGAGGGGGTAGCTGCTCCTTGTTACGGAATAGGGTCGGGAAAGTCCAGGGGAGAGCGGACGGCGAGGCTACCGCGTTGAAGGACATGGTGGAGATCATGGTCGTCGTGACATCCGTATGACCCAGGAGTTCCTGCACAGTCCGGATGTCATATCCGTCCTCCGGGAGATGGGTAGCGGGAATGGCGCAGCGTGTGCGGGGTGACCGGCTTTGTCAGGCCAGCGGCTCGGGCTGCGTGACGCACCGCCCGCTGAAGCATTGCCAGGTCCATGGGGTGACGGCAGATCGCGCCTGAGCGGGGGTCGGCGGAGCGGCGAGGAGAGGGGAACATCCACTGCCATGCCCACTCCCGCTCCGCGTGGGGATACGTGCGGGCCAGCGCGTCGGGCAGGGAGACGGCGCCGTATCCCTGTGCCAGATCCCCCTCATGCTGCTGGCGGACCTGCTCGAGATGGGCCTGGAGGGGCTGGACGAGGGAAGTCGGCAGGACCGTCACGCGATCGTTCTCTCCCTTCCCATCGCGCACGGTGATGGTCTGATAGGGGAAATCGAGGTCTTTGACGCGCAGTCGGAGGCACTCCATAAGGCGGAGTCCGCTGCCGTAGAGCAGGCGCACCATCAGCAGGCGGGCGCCGGAGAGGTGGGCGAAGAGCTGCTGGACCTCCTGGCGGGTGAGCACGGTAGGGATGCGTTTGGGCTTCTTGGCGCGGAGGGCGTGGATGGGCTCCTCGACGGGTTGGCGGAGCACTTCACGATAGAGGAAGAGGATGGACTGAAGGGCCTGATTCTGTGTGCTGGCGGCCACGTTCTCCTTGACAGCCAGGCGGGTGAGGAACGCCTCGATCTCGGGGGCGCCCATCTCGGCGGGGTGGCGCTTGTTGTGGAAGAAGATAAAGCGCTTGATCCAATGGACGTAGGCCTGCTCCGTGCGATAGGAGGAGTGCTTTCTGCGCAGCGTCTGTCGTACGCGGTCCAGCAACCGTGGTGGCCGGAGCTCGGGTTCTCACGAATCAGATATTGACATGACATGGTGCTCACGTTGCGCGAAAATAGCAAGCGATGTGGGTCGTTTGTCTTAAAAAGTCAAACCCACGGGGGATGATGCGGACTCCGCATAACCTTCCCATAGAGGGGGCAAAAACGGAGTCTGTATCATCAATCGTTGGGCCGTCTCGTCCGCAAAAACAGGCGTTGAGTTGTTGAAGGCTGCTCGTCATGTTGCAGCTCGGCCACAGCGCGCTGGCCGCACACGGCAAAGGTGGTCAGTGGCGCAGGCAACGGAGAGACAGAGCAGCACCGTCTCGGTTAGGGCGCCCGACAAGGCGGCGCGGGGTCGGTGGGGCAAAGCGCTCGCGAAGGGCGGCGGCCCGGGTGGGCAGTGGTCAGTTGTCGGACAGCGGCGGGCGATGACGAGCGCAGTCGGGGTGCAGCAAGGTGATGCGCAGCGTTGAGCATGGTCGGTCGGGGAACGGTGCTATCCAATCACAGCGTGCCGGCGCGGACAGGTCTTTGCAGGGTCAGGCTCGCTCCGGTGGCACAGGCGGCGTGGTGCAGTGGTCAGTCGACGCAGGCCGGCGCCCTGCCCAACACTGCATCCAGCCGACACGCTCCGCTTCGCTCCGCGTGCGGCTGATGCTCTCGTTGGGCGGGCGCATGCCAAGCCATCAAGGTTGCAGCAAAACAAGGAGAAGAGATAATGCAAACGGTAACAGTTCCTGAAATCGTTGAACATTTGCAAAGACTTTCGCCCGAGAAACTTGTCGTTGTCTACGATTTCGTTTCTTACTTGCTCGAACGCGAGACGGGACAAACGTTAAGCCGAACAGCATCCGAAGCCTTCCAGCCCATGTTGGCTTCTGAACCTGTTCTGCGGCGTGATTGGGAACGCCCTGAAGAGGATCTCGCATGGGCAAATTTGTAAAAGGAGACGTGGTCGTTGTCCCGTTTCCCTTTTCCGATTTGAGTGCTGCTAAAAGACGTCCCGCGTTGGTGGTTGCTACACTTACCGGGGATGATGTGATCTTGTGTCAGATTACGAGCAAAGCAATCACCGATAATGACGCGCTTGCCATTTCAGACAGCGATTTCACGAGTGGCGGTTTGCGTCAAGACAGCAATGTTCGACCCAATCGTATCTTTACCGCCGATTCGAATATCGTTCTGTATCGTGCCGGTGTGTTGTCTCCTAAGAAAGTGCAGGAAGTCATCGCAAAGATTATCCAGATAATTAGTGCCTGAGAAAGAGAAAAGCCCGCCCAACAAGCGCTTCCAGCCGATCGCTTCGCTCGGTGCGCTCGCTCGCGGCGGCTGATGCGCGTGCCGTTGGGCGGCATACGCTGCAAAGTTGAGAGAACAGGCGCATTACAAGGAACGAATGTTTGAATCAAGAGATGGATAATCTATGCCGACCGCCCTACGCGTGGGTCCGTATCGTTTCTACTTTTACTCGTACGACTGTGGCGAACCTCGTCATATGCACGTAGACCGTGAGAGCAAGAGTGCAAAGTTTTGGCTTGACCCCGATGTGGCATTGGCTGAAAATCATGGCTTATAATCGAAAAGAGTTGCGTGACCTTGAACATATCGCGCGAGAAAATCTGGAGAGATTAAGACATGAATGGGACGCCTTCTGCAGTGGTAACCCTGACCCTACCTAGGATCATCCATGTTTTGGTGACAGATGATACGCTGTCAGTGGATTTGGAAGATGGGCGCACGATTTCTGTGCCGATTGGGTGGTATCCGCGTTTGGCGCATGGAACACCTGAAGAACGTGCCCATTTCCAGATTAGCGGTGCTGGATACGGCATCCATTGGCCTGATCTTGATGAAGACATTGGTATTGAAGGTTTAGTGCTAGGGAAAAGGTCAACGGAAAGCCCAGCATCTTTTGAGCGATGGCTTCAGCAACATAAGAAACAGGGGTAAATGCCGCCCAACACGCGCATCCACCTGACGACTTCGCCGCTGCGCGGCTCACCGCAGGTGATGCGCAGTCCGTTGGGCGGCTGTCACTTGCTCAGCGTTGCTAGGCTCTGTCTGACTATCCGGCAACGGTGGGAGCCATCTGGTATACTACCAGGTTGATTATTGTCAATCTGCGAGGATACCAGATGCGCCGCTACGAGTTGAGTAATGCCCAGTTTGCCTTGCTGGAGCCCTATCTTCCGAAGAATGGCTCGGTCGGTCATCCCTGGGCTGACCACCGTCGGATCTTGAACGGCCTGTTCTGGAAGCTGCGCTCAGGTGCGCCCTGGCGTGATATTCCCGACCGCTATGGCCCCTGGCAGACGATCTATGACCGCTACGTGTTCTGGCGTCGCAACGGTACCTGGGAGCGCATCTTGCGCGCCCTGCAAGTCGAGCTCGACGCGCACGGCGAGATTGATTGGAGCTAGTTCAACGTCGACAGTACCGTCATTCGTGGGTCGCGCGCGGCGGCGGGTGCTCGTCGCGACGGCCTTTGACCCGGAGGAACCAGCCGACCATGCGCTTGGTCGCTCACGCGGTGGCTTCGGCGCCAAGATCCACCTGCTGTGCGATGGCAACGGCGTTCCGCTCAGCGCCTTCCTCTTGCCAGGACAGGCGCACGAGTCCACACAATTCGAACCCCTCGTCGACAGCGTAGCGATTGCTCGCCGTGCCACCGGTCGTACCCGTACCCGCCCCACACGCATTGCTGCGGACCGCGCCTATCACGCGCAGCGAATCCGACAGTGGCTCCGTCAGCACGGCATCCAGGCGGTCATCCCGCCACGGAAGTCGAAGGGCAAGGTGCGACGCGGCCGGCCCATCACCTACAACGCTATCCACTACCGCGCTCGCAATGCGATTGAACGCTGTGCGGGCTGGCTCAAGGAGTGTCGGTCGCTCGCCACGCGCTTCGAGAAGCTCGCCGTCAACTATCTCCAGATCGTCAAGCTGGCCTTCATCGAGCGCTATCTGCGCCTTCTGGCGCCCTAACTTATTGTCAGACAGAGCCTAGCCCAGAGGGCAGGAATGGATACCATGTTTGGATTGACGATTTCTCTCAGACGCAGCTGCGACAGTTTACAGCGGATTGCCGACAAGCAGATGCCGGTTCGCGAAGTGGCGGACTGGGAGAAGCGTCGCAACCAGGCGGCGATCAAGGTGATATGGCAGTTCACCACCACCGATGCTCGCATCAAGATCAGGCGACTCTATCCGGTTAAAAGAGCAGGGTCTAACCTGACGAGACAATGGGCCGCCGTGCTGGCCCGGCGCGAAAAGGGGTGATCCGCGCTGCCGGCTCTTGGGTGACGCCTGCCGCGACAGTATCCGCAGCAAAGCAGATGTGGAAGGGCAGGTATAGCCCGGCGGGGAAGCATTCTCAAATGCTGCCTGTCATCCTTGCCGCTTTACAACAATAGAGATTTAGGCATATAATTTGCCCAGATCAAACATACCTCTGCTGGTCAAATAATCTGCACCCATGAGATACACACCGCTCAAGAAGTCTGGCGATGAGCAACATTCTCTTCCGTCTTTTTTCTGTTTGCTCGATCCTGGCGGCGCTGCTTGCAGCGCAGCGCGCCCACCCGGCCTATGCGGCGAGCTACGTCGTCAACTCGCTGGCGGACAACACCACCAACGACGCCTTCTGCACCCTGCGCGAAGCGATCCTGGCAGCGAACGACGCGGCTGCCAATGATTGCGGCGCAGGCAGCGGCGGCGACGACACCATCACCTTCAGCGTGAGCGGGACGATTGTGCTTGGCTCGACCCTGCCCGCCATCGTCTCCGGGCAGGGCAAGCTGACCATTGACGGCGGGGGCGGCATCACCGTCAGCGGGAACAACAGCGTGCGGGTGATGGTCGTCAACAGCGGCGCCGACCTCACCCTGCGCAACATCACCATCGCCAACGGATCGATCGGCGGCTTCGGCGGCGGCATCTACAACAACGGCGGCACGCTGACGGTCATCAACAGCACCTTCTCCGCCAACAGCGCCTCCGGCCCCTGGGGCGGCGGCGGCGGCATCTACAACGCCAGCGGCGGCACGCTGACGGTGACCAACAGCACCTTCTCGGGCAACAGCGCCAGCGGCCCCTTCGGCGGCGGCGGCATCTTCAACGCCGGCACGCTGACGGTGACCAACAGCACCTTCTCCGCCAACAGCGCCGGCTTCGGCGGCGGCATCTACAACGGCGGCACGCTGACGGTGACCAACAGCACCTTCTCCAACAACAGCGCCAGCGGCACAGGCGGCGGCATCTTCAACGATGGCGGCGCCACGCTGACGCTCAAGAACACCATCATCGCCAACAGCACCAGCGGCGGGGATTGCATAAATGCCGGAACGGTAGACACCACCAACTCGATCAACAACCTCATCAAAGACACCGGGGCCAACGCCTGCGGCCTGACGCACGGCACGAACGGCAACATCATCGGCTCCGACCCCGACCTGGGCGCGCTGACCGGCTCGCCGGCCTACTTCCCGCTGCTGCCCGGCAGCCCGGCCATTGACAAAGGCGATAACGCCACCTGCGCCGCCGCGCCGGTTAATAACCAGTCGCAAAACGGCGTGACGCGCCCGCAGGATGGAGACGGCAACAACACAGCGGTCTGCGACATCGGCTCCTACGAACGCACCCTTCAGCCTGCCGCCTATGTGGTCAACACGCTGAACGACAATGTGACAGCCGGCGACGGCCAGTGCAGCCTGCGCGAAGCGATCCTGGCGGCGAACAACGACTCTGCCTACAACAGCCTGAGCGGTTGCGGGGCTGCCAGCAGCCTGGACGACACCATCACCTTCAGCGTGAGCGGGACGATTGTGCTTGGTTCGACCCTGCCTGCCATCGTCAGCGGGCAGGGCACGTTGACCATTGACGGCGGGGGCAGCATCACCGTCAGCGGGAACAACAGCGTGCGGGTGATGGTCGTCAACAGCGGCGCCGACCTCACCCTGCGCAACATCACCATCGCCAACGGATCGAGCGGCGGCTTCGGCGGCGGCATCTACAACAACGGTGGCACGCTGACGGTTGAGAGCAGCACCTTCTCCGCCAACAGCGCCGGCTTCGGCGGCGGCATCTTCAACGCCAGCGGCGGCACGCTGACGGTGACCAACAGCACCTTCTCCAACAACAGCGCCACCTTAGGCGGCTTCGGCGGCGGCATCTTCAACGCCGGCACGCTGACGGTGACCAACAGCACCTTCTCGGGCAACAGCGCCAGCGGCATAGGCGGCGGCATCTTCAACGATGGCGGCGGCACGCTGACGCTCAAGAACACCATCATCGCCAACAGCACCAGCGGCGGGGATTGCATAAATGCCGGAACTGTCACCACCGACTCGATCAACAACCTCATCGAAGGCACCGGGGGCAATGCCTGCGGCCTGACGAACGGCACGAACGGCAACATCATCGGCTCCGACCCCAACCTGGGCGCGCTGACCGGCTCCCCGGCCTACTACCCTCTCAACGTGGGCAGCCCGGCCATTGACGCCGGTGACAACGCCACCTGCGCCGCCATGCCGGTCAACAACCAATCCCAAAACGGCGTGACCCGCCCGGTGGATGGCGATATGAACGGGGTGGCGGTCTGCGACATTGGCGCGTATGAACGGCCACTCGTCAAAGTCTACCTGCCCCTGATTGCGCGGTGAGCGATGGGGCGCGAGATGGGTCTCGCACCGGCTCAGGAGCGTTCGCTGGGACAGAGATTGTGATTTTCAACCCATCGCATCATTTCTTGCGGAGGTCAAAACCATGAACGCCAGCCTCACTCTTCGTCTGCTCTCTACGTTGCTGCTGGCGGCGCTGCTTGCGGCGCCGGGCGCGCGGCCGGCCTACGCGGCAGGGTATGTGGTCAACTCGCTGGCGGATAACACCAGCAACGACAGCCAGTGCACCCTGCGCGAAGCGATTCAAGAAGCCAACAACGGCACGGACACCGACTGCCCCGGCTCGCCGAGCAACGCCAACGACACCATCACCTTCAGCGTGAGCGGGACGATTACGCTCAGCTCGCCCCTGCCCGCCATCGTCTCTGGGCAGGGCGCGTTGACCATTGACGGCGGGGGCAGCATCACCGTCAGCGGGAACAACAGCGTGCGGGTGATGGTCGTCAACAGCGGCGCCGACCTCACCCTGCGCAACATCACCATCGCCAACGGATCAAGCGGCTCCGGCGGCGGCATCTACAACGCCGGCACGCTGACGGTGACCAACAGCACCTTCTCCAGCAACAGCGCCATCTTCGGCGGCGGCATCTACAACGCCAGCGGCGGCACACTGACGGTGACCAACAGCACCTTCTCCAGCAACAGCGCCGACTTCGGCGGCGGCGGCGGCATTTACAACGCCGGCGGCGGCGCGCTGACGGTGACCAACAGCACCTTCTCCAGCAACAGCGCCGACTCAGACGGCGGCGGCGGCATTTACAACGCCGGCGGCGGCGCGCTGACGGTGACCAACAGCACCTTCTCCAACAACAGCGCCGACGGCGGCGGCGGCGGCATCGCCAACGCCGGCACGCTGACGGTGACCAACAGCACCTTCTCGGGCAGCAGCGCCAGCGGCCCCTTCGGCGGCGGCGGCATCCGCAACGCCGGCACGCTGACGCTCAAGAACACCCTCATCGCCAACAGCACCAACGGGGATTGCACAAATTTCGGAACTGTCACCACCGACTCCATCAACAACCTCATCGAAAACAGCGGCAGCAATGCCTGCGGCCTGACGAACGGCACGAACGGCAACATCATCGGCTCCGACCCGGACCTCGGCGCGCTGACCGGCTCCCCGGCCTACTTCCCGCTGCTGCCCGGCAGCCCGGCCATTGACAAAGGCGATAACGCCACCTGCGCCGCCATGCCGGTCAACAACCAATCCCAAAACGGCGTGACCCGCCCGGTGGATGGCGATATGAACGGGGTGGCGGTCTGCGACATTGGCGCGTATGAACGGCCACTCGTCAAAGTCTACCTGCCCCTGATTGCGCGGTGAGCGATGGGGCGCGAGATGGGTCTCGCACCGGCTCAGGAGCGTTCGCTGGGACAGAGATTGTGATTTTCAACCCATCGCATCATTTCTTGCGGAGGTCAAAACCATGAACGCCAGCCTCACTCTTCGTCTGCTCTCTGCTTGCAGCGCCGCCGCCCATATCCGCATCCTGGTACGGACAAACTCTCCCTACCAACCGTTGATTGAGGCAGGGGCGCAGCCGGTCGATGGTGAGGGAAACGACTCGCTATCGCCGGCGCTTGCCTTCGCAGGAATCGACACCGTGATCACACTGTGATCACAATCGCTCCCGCAGTCCAGCGCGGCGGAGACGATACCATCGAGTCCGTCGATCTGACCGGCAACCAGAGTCTGATTGATGCGGTCGCGCCGGCGGGTGTGAGGCAGATCATCTTTGTCTCGACCATCGCCAGCGACCCGAAGAGTCCAGCGCCAATCTTCCGGGCAAAGGGGGCGGCGGAAGCCCGTCTGCGGGAAAGCGGCAACGGCACGCCTGCCCGCTTGAGCGTCCTGGTCAGTGCGGCGACGGATGGGATTGGTCGCCGCATCATCGTCGGCATGACCGCAATCATCAAAGACAGGTTCACGATCCGCACGGTAGAATGCGTCTTGGAATGGGAGGAGATGGCAGGACTGAGAAGCTTGTCACATTGCGCCTGGAGCGTTTCGTCCTGTGGACCCGGCACGTTGACGCGCCGTCCATGGTCAGGGGTGCGTGGTTTCTTTGCTCGCATCATGCCCCGCATATACGCGCTTGTGGGTCGAAATGTCCAGGGTATGTCGCCTTAAGGTATGAGCAATGCTCATAACCCTTATTCCCCGACCTCGCGCTCCCACTCTTCACCTGCCTGTCTGCCCGCTCATCAGCTCACCTGCATCTTTCCCACCTTCGACCTGCAACCTTCGCATCTGCAACGGGGCAATATGCCCCCTCTGCGGGCGCGCCAGCGCCACGCCCCTACCTTTTTGTAACCTTCCCACGTTCAACGTGCAACCTTCCACGGGCAATATGCCCCCTGTGCGGGCGCGCCAGCGCCACGCCCCTGCTGGTAACTTTCCCCTGCAACCTGCAACCGTCTTACCACTCACTGCATCCCAATTTCCGTCCACGATCGCGGTCTTTTGACCACAAGAGAAGGTTGCAATCTTTGGCAGTTTATGTAAGAATAGAAGGTGACGACGATCAGCAGCAACCCATCTTTCACCTTTTTCCGCATCTCAGCATCCAGACGCAGCGCCGAGTCTTTCACGAGCGGTACAGGGCGCACTCTTAACCTGGAGAATCGCTCACAACCGACATCCGGCAATGGCGCCTGTCAGGTGATTCATGGCGCTGCGGCAACATACAAAACGCTGATCGTTCGTCGGTTTGCGCCACGGCACAGGGCGACACCATCGCCGGCAAGCATGCTCTGCCAGAAGTCCTGGTGGCGCCAGTTCGGTCGCAGCGTCGCTTCGATGATGAGGAAACGCGGGTAGCCAAACGTCGGATCGTACCTGGCGTACACGCGAAGGTGCGTTTCACATGCGCACCCGCGCACGCCACACACCGGCGTGATGGTTCCATCGCCGTCGGCGACAAGAAACAACGTCTCGATCGTGCGCGCGCGGAGATTGCAACTGTCGCGATAACTGCCGGTGATCTGTCCCCGACGCACCACCACGTCGTAGGTGCAGTCGCCATCTTCCACCACCAACCGGTAGTCGCGGAAGGGGCGTTGTTCCCACAAGGCGCGGGCATTGAAGCGTTCACGCTGGCGGTTCAGTCGTTCCTGTTCACCAGCGCCGATCCAGGCGCCGATAGCAACACACGCGATCAAAAGGATCGTAAAACCGGCAGCGAGATACAAGGCGATATGCTTCTTCATCATCATATACCGCAGTGTATCGCAAAAGTTACAGACAGGTGAAGAGTTCTTTCCATACGATAGATAGTTCTTTCCTGCATGTCGCAGTGCGCATCGGTACAATCTGCAAGGATTTCCGTGAAGTCGGGTACAAGCATGTCCCATGCGGTACGTTGTGAGGAGGAGCCTGCAATGACCACTCTGGATGTCGAGACGCTCGATATGGTTCTGTCGACGCTGCGCGAATACGCTGAACGGAAACTGACGCCTGAATATCTCCGCCATCTCGATCATAACGACGAATTCCCCGCTGAAGTGCTGAAAGACCTGTACGATCCCAACAAACTTGGCATTCACCTGCTGTTCATTCCCGAAGAGTACGGCGGTTTGGGCGGCGGGGCATATGATATTTATCGTGTGTCGGAAGCGATGGCTGCCATCGACCTTGGCATTGCGACCGGCGTTCTGGCGACGTTCCTCGGCACCGATCCGATCACCGTCGGCGGTACCGAGGAGCAGAAAAAATACTGGATGGGGCGCATTGCCGAGGAAGGGTTGCTGGTGGCATACGGCGCCACCGAGCCGCAGGCCGGCTCCGACCTCGCAACGCTGACAACCAAAGCCGTGCCGGTGGTCGAGGACGGCAAGGTGATCGGGTACAAGATCAGCGGGCGTAAGCAGTGGATCTCGAACGGCGGCGTCGCCAAAATCTATACGATCCTGGCGAACGCGCCCGGCGGCATCTCCTGGTTTATCGTTGAGCACGACGCCCCCGGCTTCACCAAAGGCAAACCGGAAGACAAACATGGCATCCGCGCCTCGAATACCGCAGCGCTGTTCCTCGATGAAGTCTTCGTCCCTGCCGACCGGTTGGTTGGCGGCGTGGAAGGCAAAGGACTGGCGCAGGCAGCGGCAGTCTTCGGCTATACCCGCCTGATGGTTGGATCGTTTGGTCTTGGCGCCGGATGGGAGGCGATGCGCCGCGCCATTCGCTATGCGCAAACGCGCATTCAGGGTGGAAAGCCGCTCAGCCAGCAGCAGGGGCTGACGCATAAACTGATTGTGCCGAACGTTGCTCGCCTTGAAGCGGCGCGCCATTATATCGAGTGGGTCGCCGAAACGATCGATGGCGGCAATGATCAGCAGCAGACCGAAGGCGCAGTGGCGAAGTATATGGCGACGGAGGCAGGGAATAAGGCTGCCGAAGACGCCATTCAAGTCCACGGCGGGTATGGCTACACCAAAGAGTACATGGTCGAGAAGATCAAGCGCGATGTGCGCATTACCTGCATCTATGAGGGCACATCTGAGATCATGGAGTGGACGATTGCCCGCGACCGCTGGCAGTTCCATCTGAAGACGAAGGGCGCCTACTACCACGATTGGGCGGCGCGCGTTGAGCAGGTGCATCAGCGTGAACCGAACAATGGCGCGAATGTCGCGGCACTGGCGATGCATGCGCTGGCGAATGTGCTCGAGCGCGCGCGTATCGACCGCCTGACGCGCAATCAGCATATTCTGTTCCGCCTCGGCGAACTGATCGCCTGGGCTGAGACCGCAGCGATCTTCAGCGAACGGGTGAGCAGCAAGCCGACGGTCGCCTCTGGTCTTGATCTGCCGACTGAACAGGCGCTGGCGCGCATTTTCGCGCGCATGGCCGCCTACAAGGTCGCCACCGACGGACTCGCCTGGTTGATCGGCGCCGGTCAGACCGACCCGAACCTGGCGAATACGCTCAACCTGCCCGCCATCTTTGCCGCACAGGCCGGGCAGATCGCAGATATGGATTTTGTCGCGGCGAAATTGGTCGAGGCATTCCCGGCAGCCTGAAAGGGAGACGACGATGAGTGACACGACAGAACGGGCGATTGCAATTGTCGGGGTGGGCGCGATCCTTCCCGATGCTCCTAATGCGCCCGCCTTCTGGACCAATATTCTGAACAAACGCTATAGTATTACCGAGACGCCGCCGGAGCGCTGGAGTATTGCGGATTACTACGATCCCGATCCCGCCGCGCCGGATAAGACCTACTCGAAGATCGGCGGCTGGGTGCGTGGCTTTACCTTCGACTGGAAACGCTTCAAGATCCCGCCGCGCGTTGCAGCCGCTATGGACGAAGGGCAACAGTGGGCAGTGACGATTGCCGCCGAGACGCTCGCCGATTATGGGTACCCTGAGCGCGCCCTCGACACTGACCGCACCGGCGTCATCCTGGGAACGGCGATGGGTGGTGAGTTGCACTATATCACTCATCAGCGCGTGGTGTTCCCTGAATATGTCCACCTGCTCGAACGCACCGAAGCCTGGCGACGGTTGCCCCGGGAGGTGCAGGAGGCGCTGATCGCGCAGTGGCACGCGGAACTTGACCGCACCCTCCCGCCGGTGACCGAGGATACAATGCCTGGCGAGTTGCCGAACATTGTATCGGGACGTGTGGCGAATGTGTTGAACCTGCGCGGTCCGAATTTCATTACCGACGCCGCCTGCGCCTCGACGCTCGCAGCAGTCGATGCGGCATGCGAGCAATTGATCCAGCATCAGTGCGATGCCGTGCTGACCGGCGGTGTGGACCGCAATATGGGCGCCAGCACATTTGTGAAGTTCTGCAAAATCGGTGCGCTTTCCGCCACCGGCACGCGACCGTTTGGCGATGGCGCCGATGGTTTTGTGATGGGTGAAGGATCCGCCGCCTTCCTGCTCAAGCGGCTTGCCGATGCCGAACGCGATGGCGACCGCATCTACGCGGTCATTCGTGGCGTTGGCGGGTCGTCCGACGGCAAGGGGAAAGGCATTACCGCACCCAACCCGATCGGGCAGATTCTCGCCGTCGAACGCGCCTGGAAGGATGCAGGGCTGGACCCGGCGACAGCAACGCTCGTCGAGGCGCACGGCACCAGCACCCGCGTTGGCGATGTCGTCGAGGTCGAAAGTCTGTCGTCCTGCTTTGGCAAAGCCGAGCGCGGCAGCATTGGGCTTGGATCGGTGAAGAGCAATATCGGGCACCTCAAGGCAGGCGCAGGCGCAGCCGGCTTGCTGAAGGCGGTTATGGCGATCTACCACAAAATTCTGCCGCCGACCCTGAATTGCGAAAAGCCCAACCCGAATATCAACTTCAGCGCCACGCCGTTCTACCTGCTCACCGAGGCGCGTGAGTGGGAGCGCCGCGGGAACATTCCACGCCGCGCCGGCGTCAGCGCCTATGGCTTCGGCGGCACCAACTTCCACGTTGTCCTTGAGGAATACATTCCCGGCATGATCCGCACCGAGCCGAAGGTCTACGCCGGCGCCGCCGTGCCGTCGGCAGGCGCTGCGGGAGGCGCATCCGTCGCTCTGAGTGCGGCAACATCGACGGTTTCCGCCAGCGTGCCGCCTCCCACCGGACCACGCCTGCGCTCTGAGAAGAAGCCGTTGCGCGGCATCCTGGCGATTGGCGCGCCAACACCAAAGGAACTCAAGGATAAGATCGATGCAATCTTCCAGAAGGTCGAAGCCGGCTGGACGCCGCCCATTACGCCACCCGATCCGAATGAACTGGCGCAGCAGGAGCGCGTCGTTATCGACTTTGGCGATCACGACGAATTGCTCGACCGCCTGAAGAAAGCACAGAAGGCGGCAGGCTTCGATAACCCCGCCGCCTGGAAAGCATTGCAGGCACAGGGCGTCTTCCGCGGCAGTGGTCCGAAGCCGGGCAAGATCGCCTTCCTCTTCCCTGGTCAGGGCAGCCAATATGTCAATATGGGGCGGGAACTGCTCAGTGAACCGGCGTTCGCCGAGGTCATCAAAGAGAGCGACGCGGTAATGACGCCGATCCTGGGCAAACCGCTCAGCAGTTTCATCTATGTGGATGCCAGCGACCCCGCCGCGCTCAAGAAAGCCGAACACGACTTGATGCAGACGGCGATCACGCAACCGGCGATGTTGACGCTCGATGCTGCACTTTGCCGCCTGCTCAAGGAGTATGGGTTCGAGCCGGATATGGTAATGGGGCATTCGCTCGGCGAATATGCAGCGCTGAACGCCGCCGGAATCATGCCGTTCGCGGAGGCGCTCGAAGCCTCAGCCGCGCGCGGCGCCGAGATGAGCAAAGTCAAAGTCGATGATAACGGTTGGATGGCGGCAGTGATGGCGCCGCTTGATGTGGTGCTGCGCACGCTCGATGAAATCGATGGGTATGTCATTCCAGCCAATATCAACTCCTACAATCAGGTGGTGATCGGTGGCGCCAGCAAAGCCGTCGAAAAGGCAATCGAGGTCTTCACCCAGAAGGGGTATCAGGCGCAGCGCATTCCGGTCAGCCACGCATTCCATACCCGCATTGTTGCGCCGGCGTCCGGTCCGCTCCGCAAACAGCTTGATCGCTTCCATATTGCACCGCCACGGATCACGATGGTCGCCAATGTGACCGGAGAACTCTACCCGACGACGGTTGAGGAGATTAAGGATATTCTCGAAAAGCAGATTGCGTCGCCGGTGCAGTGGGTCAAAGGAATCGAAACGCTCTACCGCGAAGGAGCGCGCTGCTTTGTCGAGGTTGGTCCGAAGAAGGCGCTCAAGGGGTTTGTGGACGATGTGCTCGGTAATAAGCCCGATGTGGTGTCGCTCTTTACGAACCATCCGAAGACCGGCACGATCCAGAGTTTCAATCAGGCGCTCTGTGGTCTTTACGCAGCGGGGTATGGTCTTGTAGACGAGACGGCGGACGTGCAGAAGGATGGTAGCGCTCAGGCGCGTGTGGCAACCGCAGCCGTTGCGACAACAGGTGCGTCTGCGCCCGTCGCTGCCAGCGCCCCGGCGCCCACACCCGCACCCATCGCTGCCAACGCTCCGGCGCCGCAACCGGTTTCCGCCAGCGCTCCTGCTGTTCCGCAGGTCGCCGCTGGCGCTGCTGTAAGTCAGACTGTCGAAGAGGCGACTATGGGCAATGGCATTCCGCTCGATACGCTTGGGAAACTGCTCACCCAGGCGCTGCAAGGAGCGCAAACGACGCAACGCCCGGCATACAACGCACCGGTGTACGACCGCAACCTGCCGCCCACCGGCTCGGTCATCATCTCTGGCACAGGACTCGGTCTGCCCGGCGCCGAAAAGCCGGTGATGGACGAGCAGAATGCACTGCGCATCCTGCACGGCGAGCAGTTCATCGATCTCATCCCGGAGCGCTTCCGCCGCCAGATGCTGGCGCACAACATCACGCGCGTTGTGAAGAGCGAAGATGGCAGTGGCAGTTTCGAAACCCTGACGGAACCCGATGAGGTCATTCGCCTTGCCGGGCGACCCGGTCCGTTCAATCTGAGTGAGGAGTACGGCGTTCCTGCCAAACTGGTCGAGGCGCTCGACTCGACGACTCAACTGGCGATGGCGGCTGGTCTCGATGCTCTGCGCGAGGCAGGCATTCCGCTGGTGCAGACCTACCGCCGCACGACCACCGGCAAAGATCTGCCGGATCGCTGGATGCTGCCCGAGGCGTTGCGCGACGAAACCGGCGTGATCTTCGCGTCGGCGTTTCCCGGTCTGGATCGCCTCGCCGAAGAATTCGAGCGCTACTACACCTACGAGCATCGCCGCGAGCAACTGGAAGCGCTTGAGGCGCTGCGCCGGGTGACGACCGATCCTGCAACGCTGGCGGAGATCGTCCGACGTATTGGCGAACTGCGCGATCTGCTCGAACGTGAACCTTATATCTTCGACCGGCGCTTCCTCTTCCGCATCCTGGCGATGGGACACAGCCAGTTCGCCGAGTATATCGGCGCGCGCGGTCCCAACACGCACGTCAATGCTGCATGCGCCGCCACCACCCAGGCAATTGCGATTGCGGAAGACTGGATCCGCTCCGGTCGTTGCCGCCGTGTTCTTGTGATCGCTGCCGATAATGTCACCAGTGACCATCTTTTGCCGTGGATCGGCGCAGGGTTCCTGGCGACCGGCGCCGCCGCGACCGACGACCGAGTCGAAGAGGCGGCATTGCCCTTCGACCGCCGCCGCCATGGGATGATCCTGGGTATGGGTGCGTGTGCGCTGGTGGTTGAGAGCGAAGATGCCGTGCGCGAACGCGGTATGCGTGGCATTGTCGAGGTGCTCAGCACGGAGGCGGCAAACAGCGCCTTCCATGGCACGCGCCTCGATGTCGAGCATATTGCGGGTGTGATGAACAGCCTGATGACCGCCGCTGAACGGCGCTTTGGCATCGACCGCCGGACCATCGCGCCGCACCTGGTTTTCGTCTCACACGAGACCTATACCCCCGCGCGTGGCGGCAGCGCATCGGCTGAGGTCGTCGCGCTGCGCAAGACCTTCGGCGAATCTGCCAGCCAGGTGATCGTCTCCAATACCAAGGGGTTCACCGGGCACCCAATGGGGGTCGGCATCGAGGACGTGATTGCGGTCAAGATTCTCGAACATGGGATTGTGCCGCCGGTTCCGAATTACAAAGAGGTCGATCCCGAACTCGGCACGCTCAATCTGAGTCGCGGCGGGCGCTATCCGGTGCAGTATGCGCTGCACCTGGCGGCCGGCTTCGGTTCGCAGATTGCGATGACCTTGCTGCGCCGCATCCCTGGCAGTGTTGATCGCATCGACAACCGCGCGCGCTACGATTACTGGCTCGATCAGGTAAGTGGGTACGACCATGCCGAAACCGAGGTGGTGAAGCGCGTGCTGCGAATCAAGCCGCAAGGTGCGCCAGCCCGCCGCCCTGCGCCCAGTGCCTGGGTTCCTGGCACCGGTCCGACGCTGCGCGCCGCTGCGCCTGGCGATGGCGTGGCATTCGCGCCGGCAGCAATCCAGTATGCGCCTGCGCCACAACCTGTACCGATAGCGCCATCGTCAGTGCCATCTACACCGGCGCCGGTAGCGCCAGCGCCAACCAATGGCAAGCCGGCTCCCACGCCGGTTGCATCCGCACCGCTGCCTGCGCCGGCTCCCACACCGGTAGCATCCACACCGCCGCCTGCGCTGGCTCCCACACCGGTAGCATCCGCACCGCCGCCTGCGCTGGCTCCCACACCGGTTGCGCCGGTTGCACCTGTGCCCGAAATGGATGGCGTCACCGAAAAAGTGTTGCAGATCGTCGCCGAGAAGACCGGCTACCCGCCGGAGATGCTCGACCTCGACCTCGACCTGGAAGCCGACCTGGGGGTGGATACGGTCAAGCAGGCGGAGACGTTCGTTGCGGTGCGTGAAGCGTTTGGCATTCCGCAGGTCGAAAATCTGCGCCTGCGCGACTTCCCAACGCTGCGCGACGTGGTTGGCTTCGTCTACAAGCAGAAGCCAGAACTCAAACCCTCTGCTGCGCCAGTGGTTGCCGCACCACCTGCACCCGCAGCGGCGCCGGCAGATGGTGCGCCTTCCGCACCCGCCATTGCGCCGGCCGTCGCCGCATCGTCGGCGCCGGTCGTCGATACGGTCGCTGCAAAGGTGCTCGACGTTGTTGCCGAGAAGACCGGCTACCCGCCGGAGATGCTCGACCTCGACCTCGACCTGGAAGCCGACCTGGGCGTGGATACAGTCAAGCAGGCGGAGACGTTCGCCGCCATCCGTGAAGCGTTCGGCATCGAGCGGATCGAAAACCTGAAACTGCGCGACTATCCGACCCTGCGCCACGTGATCAACTTTGTCTACGAGCATCGGCCCGACCTCAAGACGATGGCGGTGTCCGCGCCTGAACCGGTCGCAGCGCCTGCGTCAGCGCCTGCGCCCGCAGCGGCGGCAGCGCCCGCAGCGCCCGCAGCAACCGCCGATCCGGTGACCGAACGGGTGCTTGCGGTGGTGGCCGAGAAGACCGGCTACCCGCCGGAGATGCTCGACCTCGACCTCGACCTGGAAGCCGACCTGGGGGTGGATACGGTCAAGCAGGCGGAGACGTTCGCCGCCATCCGTGAAGCGTTCGGCATCGAGCGGATCGAAAACCTGAAACTGCGCGACTATCCGACCCTGCGCCACGTGATCAACTTTGTCTACGAGCATCGGCCCGACCTCAAGACTGTGGCGGTGTCCGCGCCTGAACCGGTCGCAGCGCCTGCGTCAGCGCCTGCGCCCGCAGCGGCGGCAGCACCCGCCGATCCGGTGACCGAACGGGTGCTTGCGGTGGTGGCCGAGAAGACCGGCTACCCGCCGGAGATGCTCGAACTCGACCTCGACCTGGAGGCCGATCTGGGCGTGGATACGGTCAAGCAGGCGGAGACGTTCGCTGCCATCCGCGAGGCGTTCGGCATCGAGCGGATCGAAAACCTGAAACTGCGCGACTATCCGACCCTGCGCCACGTGATTAATTTCGTCTATGATCATCGGCCCGATCTCAAGCCATCGGCGACGCCTGCGGCGTCAGCGCCTGCGCCCACAGCGGCGGCAGCGCCCGCAGCGCCTGCAACAACCGCCGATCCGGTGACCGAGCGGGTGCTCGCGGTGGTGGCTGAGAAGACCGGCTACCCGCCGGAGATGCTCGACCTCGACCTCGACCTGGAGGCGGACCTGGGGGTGGATACGGTCAAGCAGGCGGAGACGTTCGCCGCGATCCGTGAGGCGTTCGGCATCGAGCGCGTCGAGGACCTGAAACTGCGCGACTATCCAACCCTGCGCCACGTGATTAATTTCGTCTATGATCGCCGGCCCGACCTCAAGCCATCTGAAGGAGTGACAACAACGCCAGTAGCGACAGGTGCAGCGCCCGTTGCGTCGGCTGCACCCACACCCGCAGCGCAACCGGCAGTGACGCTCGCACCGGTCGAGAATGCCGATATGGTTCCGCGCCGCGTGGTCGTTCCGGCGCTACGCCCGGCAATCGACTTGTGCAAACCGACCGGCGTTGCACTCGACGGCAACACCCGCGTCGTGGTAATGATGGACCGTGGCGGAGTTGGCAAGGCGCTGCTCAACCGCCTGGAGAAGCGCGGCGTCGGCACGCTGGTCATCGAAGAGCCGCCATCCGCCGAGGAACTGGAGCAACGACTCAAAGGATGGCTGGCGGAAGGTCCGATCCACGGCGTCTACTGGCTGCCAGCGCTCGATGTCGAACCGGCGATCGAGGAGATGGACCTGGCAACCTGGCGTGAACTGAACCAGGTGCGCGTCAAGAACCTCTACCTGACACTGCGGACACTGTACGACACGCTCGTGGGACCGGGCACATTCCTGGTCTCGGCGACGCGGCTCGGTGGATTGCACGGCTATGGACCGGAAGGCGCATCCGCACCGCTCGGCGGCGCCGTCGTCGGCTGCACTAAATCGTACAAGCGCGAACGCCAGGATATTCTGGTCAAGGCGGTCGATTTCGAGCCGGGGCGCAAGACGGCAGAACCGGCAGACCTGCTTATCGCTGAGACCCTCTTCGATCCCGGAGTCGTTGAAGTCGGCTACCGCGACAGCCTGCGCTACACCGTCACCTTCGAGGAGCGTCCGACGGCTGACGGCACACCGGGCATGACCCTTGGAAAGGACACCGTGTTCGTTGTCACCGGCGCGGCTGGCGGCATTACCTCCGCTATCACCGCCGACCTGGCAGCGGCGTCGGGCGGTATTTTCTACCTGCTCGACCTGACGCCCAAGCCGAACCCGGACGACCCGAACATTGCGCTGTTCCGTCAGGACAAAGAGGCGCTCAAGCGCAAGTTGATCGAAGACTTCCGCGCGGCAGGCGAACGCCCCACACCGGTGATGATCGACCGCAAGATCCTGGCGATCGAGCGTGAAGAGGCGGCACTGCGCGCCATCGAAGCGGTGCAGGCCGCCGGCGGCACGGCGCACTACTTCAGCGTCAACCTGCTCGACGGTCCGGGCGTCGCTGCGGTCATCGCCGATGTGCGCGAGCGCTACGGGCGGATCGACGTGCTGCTGCACGCCGGCGGTATCGAGATCTCCAAGGCGCTGCCCGACAAGGAGCCGAAGGAGTTCGACCTGGTGTTCGACATCAAGGCGGACGGCTACTTCAGCATTTTGAACGCCGCGAAGGGCATGCCAATAGGCGCAACGGTGGTGTTCAGTTCAGTCGCTGGTCGCTTTGGCAACAGCGGTCAGTCGGACTACTCATCCGCCAACGACCTGCTCTGCAAAGTGACGAGCAGCATGCGCACCTGGCGACCGGAGACGCGCGGTATCGCCATCGACTGGACAGCCTGGGGTGGCATTGGGATGGCAACCCGAGGTTCTATTCCGAAGATTATGGAGATGGCGGGCATCGACATGCTGCCGCCGGAAGCAGGTATCCCGACCATCCGCCGCGAACTGACGAAGAGCGCCTTCCGCGGCGAGATCGTCGTCGGGCAGCGGCTCGGCATCCTGGCGGCAGAGTTCGATGAAACCGGGGGTCTCGACCCGGCGAAGGTCGATACTGGCGGACGCCTGATGATCGGGAGCGTTAAAGCCTTCAAACTGTACGGCGGCATCGAAGTGGAGACGACCCTTGATCCGAAAGAGCAACCGTTCCTCTACGACCATCAGATCGACGGGGTGCCGGTGCTGCCCGGCGTGATGGGAACCGAAGCGTTCGCCGAGTTGGCGACGCTCCTGACGCCGGGATTCCGTGTCGCATCGATCAGTGAGCAGTTCAGCAGCCCGTTCAAGTTCCATCGGAACCAACCGCGCACGCTCTACCTGAGCGCGACGATCCACCCGACGGGCAATGGAACGCTTGTGGCAAAGACGACCCTGCGCGGCATGGTGCAACCGCGTCCCGAACTGTCGCCACGCTTCGACACCCACTTTGTCGGTGAGGTCTACCTCACGACGGCGCCGGTTGAAGAGCGGACGATTGACTTCGTGCCGCCATCAACCGAGGCGCTCGACATCGACCGGGAACGCATCTACCGGGTCTACTTCCACGGACCAGCGTATCAGGTGATGGAGCGCATCGGCGTCATGGGCGATCGGGCAGTGGCGCTGATGGTGGACGGTCTGCCGCCGAACAGCTCGCCCGATATGCCAATGCTGATCGCGCCACGGGTGATCGAGCTTTGCTTCCAGGCGGCAGGGATGTGGGAGATGGTGACCCACCGGGCGATGGCATTGCCATCTGCCATTGGAAGCGTCACCATCCTGCGGCACCCAGAGCGCGCCGAAGGGCGACGCCTCTACGCGCTGGTCACGGCCATCGATGGCGGCGCATCCTACGATGTGCAGGTGGTCGATACGGACGGTACCGTGTACGTCGATCTGCGCGGCTACCGCACCTCGCGGTTGCCGGGCGAAGTCACCGTGTAGTCTCATCCGATGCGGGGCGTCAGACGGATTCTCCGCCGCGTTCTGACGCCTCGCCATTCAGGTTGTGCCACATGCTGTACTGGCTGACTCAGACGCTTGCCGATCACCCCGCACTTGCCCGCGCTGAAGCCCCTGAAGGATTGCTCAGCGGTGCGGAAGAGGCGCAGTTTGGGGCGCTGATCCGCGAGAAACGCCGCCGCGACTGGCTGCTGGGGCGCTGGACGGCAAAGCATCTGGCAGCACACTATATCGAACTGGTCACCGGACGGCGTCCCGCGCTGCGGGACATTGTCATTCTTACCGACCCGGACGGCGCGCCGCGTCTTCAGAGTCAGAATGGCGACGCTTCGATCATTGATCGACTGGCGATCTCGATCAGCCACAGCCGCGACCACGCCTTTTGTGTGCTGACCGACATACCAGGGTACGCCCCAGGCGCCGACATCGAGTATGTCGAACCGCGCGCTCCCGGCTTTGTGACTGATTTCTTCACCGACGTCGAAATCGCATGTGTGCATCATGCGCCGCCGTCGGCGCAGCCGTTGTTGACGACTGTCATCTGGAGCGCCAAAGAAGCCGCGCTCAAATCGCTGCGTTGCGGTCTGACGGTCGATACGCGCCGGATTGTCTGCCTGCCGGACGAACCAACCGCCGATGGATGGGCGCCGGTGATCGTCCGGTGCCACCCCGAACTGAACGCATATGTTCATCGTGGCTGGTGGCGTCAGATGGGCGGATTTGTCCTGACCCTCGCAACAGCGGACATCGGGCGCCCGATGAAAACTGCTGTTCCTATTGCAGAAGCACGACGGAATGGAGATGGAGTTTCCCCATGACGAGTATGCAGGAGTATATCGAGAAACTGCGCCAGCGCAAAGCAATTGCCCACGGCACGGCGCAGGATGCCGAAGCGCAGCACAAAAAAGGGCGGCTCACCGCGCGTGAGCGCATCGACCTGCTCTTCGATCCAGGAACATTCGAAGAGATTGACACCCTGGTGCTGCCACGCTACGACGTGTACCCCGGCGGAAAACGCTCCCGGTACGGCGATGGCGTCGTCACCGGTTTCGGGCTGATCAACGGGCGTCGCGCGTTTGTGGCAGCGCAGGATGCTTCGGTCATGGGCGGTTCGCTCGGCGAAATGCATGCCAACAAAATCGTTAAGGCGATGCACATGGCTTTGAAGTATGGCTGTCCCTTCATCGCTATCAACGACTCCGGCGGCGCGCGCATTCAGGAAGGGGTCGATAGCCTGGGCGGCTATGCGCGCATCTTCGACGCGAACTGCGAAGCGTCCGGCGTCATTCCGCAACTCTCGTTGATCATGGGACCATGCGCTGGCGGTGCGGTCTATTCACCGGCGCTAACCGATTTCATCTTCATGACCGAGAATGCCTATATGTTCATCACCGGTCCTGAAGTGGTGAAAGCCGTTATGCAGGAGGAGGTTACGCAGGATCAATTGGGCGGCGGGCGCGTCCATGCCGAGGAGAGCGGCGTGAGCCACTTCCTGGCGCGCGACGATCAGGAGTGCCTGGCGATGGCGCGTGAACTTCTGAGTTACCTGCCGCTCAACAACCAGGACGACCCGCCCTATGTGCGCCCGGTGGACGATCCTGAACGACGCTGCCCTGAACTCGAAGAGATCGTGCCGGTCGATCCGACCAAGCCTTACGATGTGCGCCAGGTGATCAGCAGCATCCTCGACGATGGCCGCTTCTTTGAGGTGCATGCGCTTTGGGCGCAGAACATGGTCGTTGGCTTCGGCAGGCTCAACGGCTATGTTGTCGGCATTGTCGCCAACCAACCGATGGTGCTGGCAGGCTGCATCGACATCAAGGCGTCGATCAAGGCGGCACACTTCATTCGCATTTGCGATACCTACAATGTTCCAATCATCACGTTGCAGGACGTTCCCGGCTTCCTGCCCGGCACGAACCAGGAGTACGGCGGCATCATCCGCAACGGCGCGCGTATGATCTACGCCTATTCCGAAGCCGTCGTCCCCAAACTGATGATCATTCTGCGCAAAAGTTACGGCGGCGCCTACTGCGTGATGAGCAGCAAGGGATTGCGCGGCGACCTGTTGTACGCCTGGCCCAACGCCGAACTCGCCGTAATGGGGGCGGCCGGCGCAGTGAACATCCTGTACCGTAATGAGGTCAAGAACGCCCCCGACCCGGAGGCAAAGCGCCGCGAACTGGTCGAAGAGTACCAGGAACGCTTCAACAACCCGTATGTTGCGGCTGCCCGCGGGTTGATCGACGATGTAATCGAGCCGCGCGACTCGCGTCGAGTGCTGATCAAGGCGCTAGAAGTCACCCTGTCGAAGCGTGAACGTCACGTGCCGCGCAAGCACGGTATCTCGCCGTCCTGAGAGGAGTCCCATGTTTCGCACTATTCTTGTCGCCAACCGGGGTGAAATTGCCGTTCGCATCATTCGCACCTGCCGTGATATGGGTATTCGGACGGTGGCGCTCTACGACGATACCGATCTGAGTTCGCTCCATGTGCGGCTGGCGGATGAATGCGTGCGGTTGAGTTCGGGCGCGCTCTACTGCGACGCGGCAGCGCTCGTTCAGATTGCGCGTGATTGCGGCGCCGATGCGATCCATCCCGGCTACGGCTTCCTTGCCGAACACGAGGAATTCGCGCGCGCATGCGAGGAGTCCGGCATCGCCTTTATCGGTCCATCCAGCACGATGCTGGCAAAAGTGTGCGACAAAATCGCGGTGCTCGACATGGTACGCACGGCGGGCATTGCGGTGCCGCGTCACTCGCCACGCGCCTACCGCGCATCGGAATGGGAGGCGCTGCGTGACGCGGCTGAAGGCCTCGGCTACCCACTGGTGCTCAAATCGTACAGCGGCGGGCGCAGCCATAGCACACGCCTGGTACACGAGCCGACGCACCTGGGGAGCATAGCGCAGCATGCGCACTCGGCAGCGCTGACCGAATTCGGCGATGAGCGGCTCTACCTCGAAGAAGCATTCCTTCCGGCGCGCTACCTGGAAGTGCAACTTGTCGGCGACCGACACGGCAACCTCGTCCATCTGGGTGAGCGTGACGGGTCAATCCAGCATAATCATCGCAAGGTGATGGAAGAGTCGCCGGCGCCATACCTGACCGATGCGCAGCGCGAAAACCTCTGGCGGCAGGCGCTGACCATTGGGCGTCTGCTGGGATGCATGGGCGCCTGTACGATCGAGTTCGTGCTCGACGCGCAGGGGCGCTTTTATTTTACCGAGGTCAAAGCACGTATTCAGGTCGAACATCCGATCACCGAAATGCGCACTGGACTCGACCTGGTGCGCGTTCAGATTCAGGTTGCTGCCGGTGAGCCGCTCGGCTTTTCGCAGGATGAGGTGACACTGCGTGGATGCGCCATCCAGGTGCGCGTCAACGCAGAGGACCCGTGGAACCATTATCTGCCAAGCCCGGGACGACTGCGGCGCTTTCGCTTTCCGGGAGGACCAGGGGTGCGTGTCGATACGTATGCCTATGGCGGTTGCAACGTTCCGGTGCGTTACGATCCGCTGCTGGCGAAGGTCGTCGCCTGGGACGACACGCGCGCCGGGGCGTTGGGACGGTTGCGGCGCGCAGTCGCTGATTTTGCAATCAGCGGTGTGCAGACGAACCTGCCGCTCATCCAGCGTATTCTGGATGCCCCGGCGTTCGTCACCGGAACGTATGACTCGGACTTCAACCGCAGTCCCTTTCCGGGCGCTGAGGTCCCACCCGAACGCCTCCGCGACCTGGCGATTGCAGCGGCGCTGGCATACATCCGGCGCGGCATCGACTCGAGCGGCGTCCTGCCGGATCGCGCCGGTTCCGGCTGGCATCGTGATTCGCGCCGATTGCCACAGTAGAGGAAAGAGCAATGAGCAAACTGAGCATTACAATCGATGGTCATACGTTTGTCGTCGAATCTCCGCCGTTGCACCGAACCACCGGCGCGATCACCGTGCGGGTCGATGGGCAGTCGGTTCAGGTGCTGACACCGGAAACCGGCAGTCCAGAACTGCTCGACTGGCTGATTGTAGAGAGGCGACCGTATGAGGTGGCGGTCGATCCCAATCTGCGCTGGATGCGCTCGCGGTTTGGTCTGCACCAGGTTGAAGTGCGCGATCTGGAAGCCACGGTTGCGCGCCCGGCAAGCGGCGATGGGCGCATCAAAGCGCCAATTCCAGGATTGATCACGCGCGTGCTCGTCAGCCCTGGCGAAGCGGTCGAACTCGGGCAACCGCTGCTGGTGCTGGAAGCGATGAAGATGGAGAACGAAATCCGCGCGCCACGCGCCGGTCGCGTAACGCAGATCCACGTCGCACCCGGTCAGAGCGTCGCGCTCGGCGTTGTGATGGCGGAAGTGGAGTAAGGGGAGAGGCGAGAGGCGAGAGGCGAGAGGCGAGAGGCGAGGGGCGAGAGGCGAGAGGTGATACCAATGACGCTTGAAGATACCGCATTTCTTGTCATTCCGAGCCCTTCGCTTCGCTCAGGGTAAACGCAGCGAGGAATCGGCGCGGGTCGCGCACGACCCCTCGCTTTGCTCGGGGTGACCATGCCGGATGTTCACAGGGAATTGGTGTGAGAGGTGAGAGGTGAGAGGCGAGAGGCGAGAGGCGAGAGGGGAGGGGCGAGAGGTGCGAGGCGCGAGGCGCGAGGCGCGAGGCGCGAGGCGCGAGGCGCGACCATGGCGTAGCGCGAGATTTATCTCGCGTTGGTGGAGCGGCGAGAGGGGTCCGACAACGGCGTAGCGCGAGATGTATCTCGCATCTGTGGAGAGGCGCGAGGCGCGAGGCGCGAGGCGCGAGGCGCGACCATGGCGTAGCGCGAGATTTATCTCGCGTTGGTGGAGCGGCGAGAGGGGTCCGACAACGGCGTAGCGCGAGATGTATCTCGCATCTGTGGAGAGGCGCGAGGCGCGAGGCGCGAGGCGCGAGGCGCGACCATGGCGTAGCGCGAGATTTATCTCGCGTTGGTGGAGCGGCGAGAGGGGTCCGACAACGGCGTAGCGCGAGATGTATCTCGCATTGGTGGAGAGGCGCGAGGCGCGAGGCGCGAGGCGCGACCATGGCGTAGCGCGAGATTTATCTCGCGTTGGTGGAGCGGCGAGAGGGGTCCGACAACGGCGTAGCGCGAGATGTATCTCGCATTGGTGGAGAGGCGCGAGGCGCGAGGCGCGAGGCGCGAGGCGCGACCATGGCGTAGCGCGAGATTTATCTCGCGTTGGTGGAGCGGCGAGAGGGGTCCGACAACGGCGTAGCGCGAGATGTATCTCGCATTTGTGGAGAGGCGCGAGGCGCGAGGCGCGAGGCGCGAGGCGCGACCATGGCGTAGCGCGAGATTTATCTCGCGTTGGTGGAGCGGCGAGAGGGGTCCGACAACGGCGTAGCGCGAGATGTATCTCGCATCTGTGGAGAGGCGCGAGGCGCGAGGCGCGAGGCGCGAGGCGCGAGGCGCGAGGCGCGAGGCGCGAGGTGAGGGGCGAGAGGCGCGAGGCGAGGGGGCACGAGGCAAGAGGCGCGAGGCGCGAGGTGAGAGGCGCGAGGTGCGAGGCGAGAGGCGCGAGGTGAGGGGCGAGAGGCGCGAGGCGAGAGGGGAGAGGTGATACCAAACAAAAGAAGCCAAAGGATCTTACTATACCAAAGCGGAAAGGACCGCCACGCCTGTGGCGGTCCTCTGTCCAGGCAAAGAAGGAAGAAGATCAAAGCATTCATTGACGCCCATCGCACCAAAACGACGCTATTCGATATCGTGATTGAGATCCTTGCAACGTTGACTTCATGTGTATGTGGATGCTGGTCCACGTTCGGGGCAGCCACCACCACTACAAACATCCCAATAAGCCTGGACGCGTGACTATTCCGCATCCAAAGAAAGATTTACCTGTAGGAACTTTGAAGAGTATCTACCGTCAAGCCGGTTGGTCCTGGTCAGAGAAGGAGTGAGCGCCGATGCATTACCCTGTTGTCATCCATAAGGATACTGAAAGCGATTATGGCGTTACTGTGCCTGACTTGCCTGGTTGCTTCAGTGCGGGTGAAACACTCGATGAAGCATTGCAAGAAGCCATCGAAGCCATTGAGTGCCATCTAGAAGGCTTATTAGCAGATGGCGAGCCTATCCCAACGCCAAAACCGGTTGAATTGCATCAAAGTAATCCCGATTATGCCGGAGGGATCTGGGCATTCGTTACTGTTGATGTTACAAAGCTATCAGGTAAAACGCGCAGGATCAATATTACGTTGCCTGAGCGTGTATTACATCTCGTGAATAAATATGCGAGTGAACGTGGTGAGAGTCGTTCAGGGTTGATAACCCAGGCGGTGCTTGAATATATTGGGTCCCGTGAAACGCTCGCTCGTTAAGAACAAAGCCTTCGAGGAACAAAGCAGCGACAGGCATGAGCACTACGGGAGTCGGATTATGGCGCTGACTGGAGGCAATCAGGCGCATTCGATCATTTGCAGCAACCTCAACGCGCTGCTCCACACCCAGTTGCGCAAACGACCATCCGTGATCTATACCAGCGATATGAAAATTCGGGCGGATCAACCGCGAAAATATATGTACCCCGATGTTGCAGTAGTTTGTGGCGAGTCGCAGTTTGAAGACGCAACTCGACGGGTCTTGCTCAATCCTGCGGTCATTATCGAAGTGCTACCAGAGAGCACGGAGCAATATGATCGAGGCAAAAAGTTCCAATACTATCGGAGTATCGAAACCGTCCAGGAGTACATCCTGGTGGCTTCAGATGCACAACATATCGATCACTATCGGCGACAATCCGAAAATCTCCGGGTGTTGACTTCGATGGATGGCGACGATGGCGTACTGGAGTTGCCGACGATTGAGCGCCGGTTGCATCTTGCAGAGGTCTACGAAAAAGTCCCGTTTGACATCGAAGACAATACCGCCTGAGATTGACTACTCCAGATATGCCTGCAACCGGGCGCTAACGCCAGGGCGCCGCAGCAGGCGCAGCGCATCGGCTTCGATCTGCCGGGTCCGCTCGCGGGTAATGCCAAATGCCGAACCGATCTCCTCAAGTGTCCGGCGCCGACCGTCAGTCAGACCATATCGCAATCGCAACACCGCTCGCTCGCGATCAGGCAGGTCCATCAACGCCTGTTCCAGGTCGCGCTGAAGCATGTGTTGCGTCGCAATCTCCATCGGCGCATCGGCGCCGTCATCCGCCAGCAGTTCACCAATCTGTCCTTCACCATCATTCGTGATTGGCTGTTCCAGCGAAATCGGCTGTGCAGACGCCTGAAGCAGCATCTTCACTTTGCGCTCCGGCATACCGACCGCTTCGGCGATCTCTTTGATCGTCGGCTCGCGCTCCAGCGACTGCTCGAGACGCCGCGCAACCCGTCGCACCTGTGCAATGACGTCGCTCAGATGCACCGGCAGCCGGATCAGGCGACTCTGTTCGGCGATAGCACGCGTGATCGCCTGGCGAATCCACCACGTCGCGTAGGTCGAAAAGCGGTTGCCTTTGCTGGCGTCGAATTTCTCGACGGCGCGCATCAGACCAATGTTCCCTTCCTGGACCAGGTCCATAAATGAGAGCGGACCACCGATGTACTTTTTAGCAACACTGACGACCAGGCGCAGGTTCGCCTGGATCAGGCGACGGCGCGCTTCCTCCGCCTGTACCACGCGCCGTTCGAGCAGCAGGCGCTCGTCTACCGAGTCGAAATGCTGCACGTTCAACCGCTCCTGTGCTTCACGACCGGCGCTGATGTCGTTCGCCAGCGCAACCTCTTCTGCGGCGCTCAACAGACTGACCTGACCGATCTCACGCAGGTACATTTGTGTTGAGTCGTCCAGCGTTTCGCCGGAAGAGGCTCGTTGCGCCACAACATCAGCAAAGTCGGTCTGCCAGAATACATCACTTTCGGGGTCTGCCTCCTGCTCAATCGCGTGTGAGCGGAAGCGAGAGGTTGGGACCTGGTTCATCACGGCACTCCAGAGGTGCATGTCATCTACTCCTCGTACCGTATTTTACGAATCATTCCATCCGATGGATGTGGCTTCGTTGACGATTTTTCACGATGGGCGAGCGTGCGGCGCTCCCGCATGGTGAAGACCCATTGCGGCGGTCTGAGCAAGCGCCGTCGTCAGCGGTTGTCCGCGTTGCCAGACACAGGTTGGCACGCGCAGTTCTGCCAGGCGTCCACGGATCGACTCGTTGCTGCGCCCACCGCCGAACGACTCCGCATCGATCAGAATCGCAACGATACGCACCCCTCGATACCGCAAGTGCTGGACTCCTGTAACCCACCGCTCATCCAGCGACGGAGTAATCACCACCAGCGTGCAGTTGCGCCCGAAGCGTGCGTTTTCGGCGCTCAACACTTCCGCCAGCGACGCAGACCCATAGGCGCGCAGTTCCGCCAGCGCCTCCAGGATTTTGTACAACTGCCGCGCCTCGCGCTCAGGCGGAATGACTTCGCGGCGCTGTCCCCAGGCGATCAACCCCACGGCACGATTCTGCTCGAGCACATGACGCGCAATCGATGCTGCGGCATGCACCGCATATTCCTCGGTCGACTCGGTGGTTCGCCGGAACTGCCTGCCCGAAGTTCTTTCTACGGGCCGCCATGCCTGCTGCACATATTCATGCATATCGAGCGCCACATAAACCTCGGCAGTCGGATCGAGTTCAAACTCCTTCACCATCAACCTGCCCAGGCGCGCTGTGCTCCGCCAGTGAATGCGGTTGAAACCGTCGCCGGGTTGATAGTCGCGAATGGCGGCGACATTTGGTGTTACGTGGTACGTGCGTCGCCGGAGGTCCTGGCCACCCGGCAATTCTGCGCCGGGCAGCACGAAACCTGGCAGCGGAACGGTGCGCGGGTAGACCAGAATCTCGTTATCGCCTGGAATATCGCGCTGGAAACGAAACAGACCCAGCAGGTCACTACTTACCAGCGTCACCGGACCCAACCGGAACTTCCCGCGCATGGTGCAGGTGGTGCGAATAACCTGGCGCCGCTGATCGTATCCTGGTAGATACGCGACGAAACCGGCACTGTGGTCGGGCAGGTTTGAACGGTCGATCACCTCGATCCAGAGTTTGGGCAGGAACCAGTGGTTGACCAGCGTCATCCGCTCGCGCACCACATCTCCGACCTGTGCGCGATGGGTGAAAACCTCGCGCCGCACGCTCAAACCACGCAGATTGAGCCATGCCCACAGGTACGCTACAATCACAATGCCAACTAACAGGTAGCTCAGTTGGAAAAACAGATCGATCCCCGTGCCGTGCGCCGCCACGAAGAGCAGCAGTGCAAGCGCAACCAGCGCGATAGGACGCAGAGCGTGCATTGGCATGGTCACTTTCCGATGCAGAACCGACTGAAAATAGCGTGGAGCAGATCGTCACCGACCGCCTCGCCGGTCACCTCACCGATCGCATTGATCGCCGCAGTCAGATCCACCGCCAGCAGATCGGGCGATACGCCGCGCCGAAAACTATCGAGCGCGTCACGAGCGTGTGTTGCTGCGCGCGCAAGCGCGTCACGGTGACGCACATTGGTCACCAGGCGCCCATCGGCAGGCGACGAATCGCCGAGCAGCAGGCGCGCAACCGTCGCGCCGAGCATATCCAGTCCCTGCCCGGTCAATGCCGAAACTGCAATTGTCGCGTCGAATGGCACACCACGCAGATTTTCATACGCGCATTTGAGGAATTTCATACATTCTTGCACTGCATCGGCGCCGTCGATCAGATCAATCTTGTTGACGATCAGCACCGTGCGTTTATCTCGAGTCAACGCCACAATCTCACGGTCATCATCGACGGGTTGGCTCACCCCCTCGACCACGAGGAGCAACAGGTCCGCCTGCGCCACTGCCTGCCGGCTTCGCTCCACACCAAGGCGCTCGACCGGATCGACGCTTTCGACAATCCCGGCGGTGTCGGTCAAGACCACCGGCACGCCCCCCAGGTTGGCAGTTTCCTCCAGGGTATCGCGCGTCGTGCCGGGGATTGGCGTCACGATCGCCCGATCAATGCGCAACAGCGCATTCAGCAGGCTTGATTTTCCAGCATTTGGGCGACCGACCAACGTGGCACGCGCCCCCTGACGGTAGATTATCCCCTGTTCCGCAGTAGCAACTAGCGTATCGAGCGCCTGAACCGCCGCTGTCAGTGGCGTCTCGACATCCTGAGGCTCGACCTCATCTTCAGGGAAATCAACCAGCGCCGTGCAGTATGCCAGTGGATCTATGAGCAGAGCGCGGATGCGGCGCAATTCGTGGGAAAGCCATCCGCCCAACTGCGCTTCCGCCAGCGCCAGCGCCGTTGTCGTTCGCGCCGTAATGATGTCGAGCGTCGCTTCCGCCTGAGTCAGATCGATCCGTCCATTCAAAAAGGCGCGCATGGTGAACTCGCCGGGGTTGGCAGCGCGCGCGCCTGCTGCCAGCGCCTGCTGCAACACGCGCTCGACCACCAGAGGTCCGCCATGCACCGAGATTTCGACAGTATCCTCAGCGGTGAAACTGCGCGGACCACGCATAAAGACGGCAAGCGCCTCGTCCACTCTGACGCCGGCGCCATCCACCACGTGCCCATAGCGCATCCGATAGGGTTTCCAGCGACCGGGACGCACCGGCACAAAGATGCGCTCCAGAATAGACAGCGCATCCTTTCCGCTGATGCGCACAATGCCGATACCCCCTTCACCGGGAGGGGTGGCAATGGCTGCAATGGTGTCGTCGTACATCATAGGCAACGATTATTGTACCAGACGCAGCTGTGATTGCGCCGGCGGAGCAGGTTCTTTGCACCTTTGCACCGCTATGTGTGCTGATTCGCAAGGAGTTACGCGGTCGCTTCACAGGTGAGCCGGGTGACGGCTCTTTTTGCCTTCGGCAGAGCGGTACGTATCTTCTTCCGTGGTGTGAGGCGGCCGCTTTGCTGCCGCCTCACACCACCCTGACCGGGAACACCACGCTGCCACAGGTTCTGGCGGAGCCAGAAGACGCACCCACCGCGTCACTCGTGTTATTTGAAAGGTATTAGCCTTATCACGGCTGAACCGGCGGCGGTTCAGGGGTCGGCGGTTCAGGGGTCGGCGGTTCAGGGGTCGGCGGCTCAGGGGTCGGCTGTGGGCGCGGCGTCGGTTGTGGGCGCGGCGTGATTGTTGGCGTCAAAGTCGGCGCTGGCGTGGTTGTGGGTTCCGGCGTTGGACTTGGCGTGAAGGTCGCCGTTGGCGTCGGGCTTGGCGTGACCGTTGGCGAGGAGGTCGCTGTTGGCGAAAACGTTGGCGTCAGCGTTGGTGATGGGGTTGCAGTCGGTGGTGAAAAGAGCGCGCGCGCGCGATCGCCAAGCGCAGCCACGCCTGCCGGATCGAGCGCTATGATGCCGCCGATACCAATCGCCAGCGCCAGCGCGACGACGGCTGCCCACATCCACCAGGGCGTTGCGGAACGTGGCAGAAATGTGCCGCCGAGAGCGGGCAACGGTTCAACCGGTGCGCTATAGTGCCGCTGGCGATACTCCTCGAGCGCATGGGTCACATTCAGCCCAAGATATGAGGCATAGGTCTTGACCATCGCCTCCGTCATAGCGCCATGCGGCAGCAACGAGAACTTTTCTTCCTCCATCGCCTGGATGTAGGACATTCGGATTTTGGTGTCGAGTTCCGCCTGCACCAGTGTGATACGGCGGCGTTGACGTGCAGCGCGGAGGCGGGCGCCAAGCGGCAACTGCTCCAACTCGTGCGCGCGCAACTCATCAACATCCATTGGCGTGTGATTGCCGATCAAGCCGCGTTCCTCAGCATGGGGAATGAATATCGGCTCGTCCTCTGCGCCCTCTGGGGAACGCTTGCGACGCAGGCGTTCGGTGGACAACGCCGGAGTCGGTTGCCCGGCAGAAGATTCCGGCGCGCCAGACCTGCGCTCCACTGTCGCGTCGAGCACATCATCATCGTCACCCAGATCGATGACTCGGGCAGCAACGTCGGACGAATCTGAGCGCGACTCGGATGCCGGTTGCCCGGCAGCAGGCGCACCGGGCGAAACAGTCGTGTCGTTGCCGGATCGCAACCGCAGATGCACGCGCAAACGCGCAATTAATTCACCGGCACGAAACGGCTTCGTAAGATAATCGACAGCGCCGGCGTCCAACCCGCGAACCACATCTTCTTCGAGACCATCACCACTCATCACGATGGTCGGCACACGCTTTGCCAGGCGCGGGAGGAACTCCCATCCGGCGCGATGATCAACAGCAGGTTCCAGCAGCGCCAGATCGACCGTCGCCCCGGCAAGCGCCTGTTCCGCCTGCCGCACACAGGTCGCCTGGAACGTCTCGTACCCTGCCTCTTTCAGTTGCGTTGCCAGCCGTGCCAGCAACACCACATCGTCATCGATGATCAGAATGGTCGGAATATTCATAAGAAATTGACATTTCCTCTAACGGCGCGTTATTATAACATGACCGGCATTCATCCGTAAGGGAACATAATATGACGACTCGCGTCGTTTGTTACGGTCTCGGACCGATCGGCATGGGCATTGCTCGTCTGGCGTGTACGCGATCTGGCATTCAGATCGTCGGCGCAATCGATGTCGATCCGCAAAAAGCCGGGCGCGACCTTGGCGAACTGTTGGGACGCAGCGCCATTGGTGTGACGGTCAGCATCGATGCGGCGAGAACATTGAGCCGCGTCCACCCTGATGTCGTGCTGCACGCCACACAATCGTCGCTTGCCGCCGTGGCGCCGCAACTCCGGGAATGCATCACCGCTGGCGCGAACGTCATTTCGACGTGTGAGGAGCTCGCCTACCCGTGGAGTGCGCAGCCGCAACTTGCAGCAGACCTCGACGCTGCCGCGCGCGCGGCTGGCGTAACGCTGCTCGGCACAGGGGTCAACCCCGGATACGCAATGGATGCGTTGCCCCTTATGCTGACGGCGGCATGCGCTGAGGTGCGCGCCATGCGGGTATTGCGCATTGTAGACGCCGCACAGCGGCGTGGTCCTTTGCAGCGCAAGATTGGCGCCGGGTTGACCCCGGACGAGTTCGCGCAGCGGGTGCGCGAAGGCGCCGTGCGTCACGTCGGGCTGGCCGAGTCGTTGCACATGATTGCCGCCACCCTTGGATGGCAACTTGATGCCGGGGATGACACGATTATGCCGATCCTTGCCGGGTGCGCCGTCGTAACCGAGCACGTGTCGGTGGAAGCCGGGCAGGTTGCCGGCGTGCATCAGATTGCGCGCGGCTATATTGGCGAGCGCGAAGTCATTACACTCGATCTGCGCATGTATGTCGGCGCGCCAGACCCGCAAGATACCGTCGAAATCGATGGCAACCCACCGCTGCGCATGACGATTGCAGGCGGCATTCATGGCGACATTGCAACCGCCGCGATTGCGGTCAATACCATTGCCAGCATACGGAAAGCAGAACCCGGCTTGTTGAGCATGACCGACGTGCCGCTCGTTCATTACTGGTAAGGCGCTATCCGGCATCCACCCGGCGCTCACCCCACGCCTTGCCCACCGGCGGGGTCATGAGCAACCAGATTTCGAGCAGACCCAGCAATGTCAGGAACCCAAGCAGCGTTCCCGCGACCGCCTGATAGTCGGTTGCATCCGGGTGCAACGCCCAACGCCAGAGCAATGTCGCTATCACGATGGCGCCGGTGACCGAAAGGGGGAAAAACAGGTTCATCGGGCGATAGCGAAAAAAGACCCCCAGATGACGAAGGTGATCCGGCAGCAAGCCGGCATGAAAATTGCGCGCTCCCAGAAAGATGTTGATCTTGGCAGCCAGGTGCATAAGCCAGAGCAACAGATACGTCCATAATCCCAGCATATTCGGCGCGCCCCAACTGAGCGCCGCCAGGACGCCGACGCCTGCCAATGCTGTGAGTTCGTGGTGCAGGCTCGCATGCACCGCCTGCCCAAAACGAACGATATCGCTTGGATGCCAGACAAACGGCTCCTCGCGCGGACCGGTCACGAACCCCATATAGAAACCGGCGAGTTGCCATCCCCACACCAGCGTCCCGCCGGTAAACCCCAGATACGCTCCCCACACACCGGTATTCTCCCGTGCCAGCCAGATACCGGCGAGCGATGCGAGTGCAACCACAGTGATGGCGGCGAAACTCAGGCGGTAGGTGCGCTGCGGCAGGCGGTAGAGCAGAATGATGACGGCAGTCGAAACCCACCAGAGCGCCAGTGCGTAGAGCAGCGGCGCGAGGTGGCGGATAAGCATGGGAGAGATGTCAGGCATGTGAAGAACCAAGAACTGAGAACTAAGAACTGAGAACCAAGAACTGAGGACATGAGAGAGGCTAAAGGTTAGGGGTTAGTGATCGGGGGTGGTGCGTTCAACGCTCAACATTCCATGTGCAGTGTGCAACCTTCCACCTTCAACTCCCTCTTGCCTCTCACCTCACCCCTCTCACCTCACCCCTCGCGCCTCGCGCCTCGCGCCTCACTCTTCGCGCCGCTCCACCAATGCGAGATAAATCTCGCGCGACGCCACGGTCGGACGCCTCACTCCTCGCGCCTCACCCCTCGCGCCTCTCCACCAATGCGAGATAAATCTCGCGCGACGCCACGGTCGGACGCCTCGCGCCTCACGCCTCGCGCCTCACGCCTCGCGCCTCGCGCCTCTCACCTCGCGTCTCTCACCTCGCGCCTCGCGCCTCGCGCCTCGCGCCTCGCGCCTCGCGCCTCGCGCCTCGCGCCTCGCGCCTCGCGCCTCGCGCCTCGCGCCTCGCGCCTCGCGCCTCGCGCCTCTCACCTCGCGTCTCTCACCTCGCGCCTCTCGCCTCGCGCTTCGCGCCTCGCGCCTCGCGCCTCGCGCCTCTCCACAAATGCGAGATACATCTCGCGCTACGCCGTTGTCGGACCCCTCTCGCCGCTCCACCAACGCGAGATAAATCTCGCGCTACGCCATGGTCGCGCCTCGCGCCTCGCGCCTCGCGCCTCGCGCCTCTCCACAAATGCGAGATACATCTCGCGCTACGCCACGGTCGGACGCCTCGCGTCTCTCACCTCGCGCCTCGCGCCTCGCGCCTCGCGCCTCGCACCTCGCGCCTCGCGCCTCTCACCTCGCGTCTCTCACCTCGCGCCTCGCGCCTCGCGCCTCGCGCCTCGCGCCTCGCGCCTCGCGTCTCTCCCCTCGCGTCTCTCCCCTCGCGCCTCGCGCCGCTCAGAACAGAATCTGATCACCGGGCAAATCCTGCAATCCCGACCACGGCGAACGAACCGTACCCTCGCGCAACTGGCGACCCAGGCGCAATGCCGCGATCAAGCCAAGCGTAATCAGGAGAATGACGAGCGATGTCGCGTAAACTACGGTATACCCCAGCAGAATACTGCCGGTTTGCAACTGAACAATATCACGCGCCAGACCGCCGCCCACAGTGCCAAACCCCTGCGCCAGCGCCTGCGTCACACCCCACAAACCAATGAACAACCCGGCGTGCGCCCGATCCGCAAGCGTCATGATCAGCGCCACCGAAGCAACGATGAACAACCCGCGCCCGATGCCAATAAAGACCACGCCGCCGCGAAACACAGTCACATCGAGGCTCCCGCCGGCGGCAATAACGACCAGAAAACCCAAAGCGCCAACGGCGCATCCACCAATTATCAGGCTGATAGGCGACTGCCCACGCCACAGAAGCAGACCTGCCACCGTGATGCCTGTAATCATTGCCACACCCCAGAGCGCCGTCAACCGGGTCGTCGCTGCGACGCTCATGCCCAGCACCTGACCGCCATACGGCTCCAGGAGCACATCGTGCGTGGCGAGCGCCAGCGTTCCGCCAAACAGAACGACGAACAACGCACGCAATCCAGGCTGCTGCCAGACCACGCGCAGTTGCTCGACCAGCGTCAACCGCACCCGAATCTCATCGGTATGACTGACGAGCGTCCCATCCGCGCGCAATCGCTCGCGCCCAAGCAGAGAGATCGCGGTCAGAACCGCGAAGACCACCGCCGAACCCTGCATTACCTGGATCAACAGCACCGGTGAATAGTTTTCGAGAATGGCGCCAACAATGATCGAACTGACAATCGTCCCGACGACCAGCATCATCCATAACACTGCCAGCACCTTGCCCCGTTCGCGCGGCGGCGTAATATCACTGACCAACGCTAGATACGTCGTCTCGACAATATTGACGCCAATGCCATATGCCAGAAAGATGGCAGCGCAAACGACGAGCGCAACCGCAAAGGGCATCGAACTATCGGGACCCAGCAGGATCAACGAAAACGGCGCGGTCGCCAGACCGCCATACGTCAGCACCGCGCCCAGGACCACATACGGCGTGCGCCAGCGCCCCTTCGCGCGATGCACATCCGACTGATAGCCAAAGATGGCGCGCACCGGCGAGACAAAGTAGTGAATCGCCATGAGCGACGCGACAATCGCGGCAGGAACATACAAATCACCGATCAACACGCGGTTGAGCGTACCGGTGATCGGCGCCAGCGCAATTCCCATGCCAAGTTGAAAAAGCCCCAGGCGCAGAACACTCAGCCACCATCGTATCGCCTGATGATCGCTTACCCATGCGCCAACCCGCTGCGCCAGTCCTGCCAGTCGTTGGGTTCCAGTCGCCATCGCGCCCCCTTACACGACTATCGCGTGCTGTACGCGGCACAACCGTAACCGTGTTCTTACCCGCTCTGCGCGCCATCATAACGCGACAGGATGCGCATGTCAAGCAGACAGCCTTCTCACAACGGGAAAACTTCCTCAACCGGCGCCAGACGCAACGCTCCGGTTGGGCAGGCGCTGACGCACGCCAGATCGTGGTAGCCGTGACAGAGATCGCATTTATGAGCGCGCTGGTGTGGTTGATGCGCCGCTTCCAGATGAATAACCGGTGTTCTCCAACGCTGCCACCGTTGCCACAACCCCCACAGCGACGACTGATGCGCCGCAGCAACAGGCTTCAGATGCACTGCATCGTAGGGACAGGCTGGCACACATTCGCCACAACCGGTGCAGGCATCGGTAATCATCAGCGCCCCGCTATCATTCCAGACAATCGCATCCTCCGGGCAGGCTTCGACACATTCGGCGCCGACCCGGCACTGCCGGCATGCATTGGCGACCTCCATCCCATTCAGCATCAGACCGGAAAAATGAATACGACTGGAACCGTGGCGCGATGCACACGCATGCTCACAAATAGTACATCCCGGTTTGCACAGACTCAGGTCGCGCACCAGCACATGGGTGCCCCGACGCCATCCATGTTCGAGCATCGCCATCAGTTGCGCCTGACGTTCCACATCGCTCTGAATAGCACGGCTGGACGCCTTTCGCTGCTCGACGACGTCGCGCAATTGCTTCGCCAGTTCTGGTTGGCTCGCCAGCAGATCGTCGAGGTCCTGCGCGGGCAATGCCAGCGCCTCGACCGGCGTCAGCGCTCGCACATCGGCATTGTGCGGCTGGCGGGTCAACAGCGACATTTCACCAAAGAAGTCCCCCTCTTCCAGGTACGCGATCGCCTGCCCGTTTTGCTCAACCACCACCTGCCCGGACATCACGATATACAGTGCGTCGCCAATGGCGCCCTGATGCAGCACAATCGAGCCGCGGCTGTACTGCATTGGGCGAAGCGCGCGGGCAATATGGATGCGTTCGACCGGCGACAGACGACTGAAGAGCGGCACGCGTCCCAGCGTGCTTTCGACCAACCGTTGCTGATAGATCTGACGCAGTGCTCGTTCCAGTTCCGGCGCAGTGGGGAGCATCGTCCGCACATCCGCCAGTGGAATCTGCACCAGGTAACACACGGTTTCGGCGCGCACCGTCGCTCCACGAAACCGGTCGCCAAACAATGATGCCACGCCAAGACAATCGCCACGTTCGAGAATGCCGATCAACACCTCACGCCCGGCACGGTCATGGAGCGTCAAACTGACAGCGCCCTGCACAATGAGCATGAGCGAGGCAAGCGGATGCTGTTCATTCGTAATGACCGTTCCAGGCATGAATGCACGTAGCGTGGCGCAGGCTGCCATGCGCGCCAGCGTATCGGGAGCGACACCCCGCAGACAATCGAGATGCGCCAGCGCCTGCGTCTGTTGCTGACGTTGCTCTCGATAGCGCATCACTGCTTCACCCGATAGGGTGTCAACGCTCTGACGCTCAAACGGTGCGCTCTTCGATCCCATATGCACTCATCCTTCGGTCAAATACCAGCGTCCATCAATGTTGACAAGCGGCACTGTGCCGTCGGAGCGTCCAATCACCTGACTGAGCTCAATGCTCTGTTCGTAGAATACGAACGAGCCACGATCCGTGGTGCGCACCAGCGTCATCGCAATCATCGCAGAGGGGAGACGCACCAGTGCGCGTTCGCCATCATCGGCGACCTTTTCCACCGATTGAAGACCGCGGAGTTCGAAGATGGCAGTCTCATCATCGGCAAGTTGGCGCAGACCGCTCGCAAACGACGCCAGCGCGCGTCGCAGTGCAATCCGCTGTGCATCCCGCTCCACAGGCGCAAAATATCCTGCCAGACGTTCGGCCCAGAAACTGCGCACCTCTTCCTGGTGCAGGTTCGGGTCCCGCAGCGCACGCTGGAGATCCTCGAAGAAACTTTCGGTCACAGCTTCTGGTGAAAACCCGCCGCCAACATCCGCTTCGTCGGCTGTGGGAGCAGCCGTACACGCCGCCAGAAACCACATAATGAGCGCCACACTGCATAAATAGCGCACATTTGTGAATTTATGAAGACAAGCGCACCGAACCATGGCGCCTTCATTGTAGCACATCGTTCTGACCTTCTCCATCAAAACGCTGTATAATTGGGGATATGGATAGCATTCATCCGTTCATCTATGACCTGATTGTCGTCGGCGCCGGCCACGCCGGATGCGAAGCAGCGCACGCCGCTGCGCGCATGGGATGCCGCACCCTGCTCCTGACGATCGACCTCGACAAGCTGGCGCACATGTCGTGCAATCCGTCGATTGGCGGTCCGGCGAAAGGGCATCTGGTGCGTGAGATCGATGCACTTGGCGGCTTGATGGGGCGTGTGACCGACCGTACCTTTATTCAGATTCGCCTGCTCAACGAGAGCAAAGGACCGGCGGTGCAGGCGCCGCGCGCACAGGCGGACAAGCGCCTCTACGCGAAAGTGATGAAAGAAACGCTCGAAACGACGCCAAATCTCGATCTGCGGCAGGCGATGATCGAGCGTATTCTTCTTCCGCAACCACCCGGACGCAACGGCAGCGCTGCACCGGCAGACGATCCAGCGGGCGTGCAACCCGGACACTATGCGGTTATCACTCACACCCGCAGAGTGTACCAGAGCAGGGCGCTGGTGCTGACAACCGGCACGTTCCTGCGCGGGCGGGCAATTACCGGTGAAGCGATCTGGGGCGCGGGACGGGCGGGTGAAGCGCCCGCCACGGCGCTCGGCGAAGACCTGGCGGCGCTGGGTTTTCCGCTCGTGCGCCTCAAAACCGGCACGCCGCCACGCATCGACGCGCGCACCATCGATTTTTCGCAGACCAGTGTGCAGCAGGGTAGTCCGACGCCACTGTTCTTCGGGCATTACTACCGCGTGCTGGGAGAAATCCCTCCCGAACCGGCATTCACCGGCGCACCCGCCTGTGCCTACCCGGAACCGCTCCGCGCTGCCTGGCGACCACAGTTGCCTTGCTACCTGGTGCACACCACGCCGGAGTTTCACGAGATTGTGCGGCGCAACCTCGACCGCGCGCCGCTGTTTAGCGGCATCATCGAAGGCGTGGGTCCGCGTTACTGTCCCTCGATTGAGGACAAGATCGTGCGCTTTGCCGACAAGGAACGCCACGGCTTATTTCTCGAACCCGAAGGCTGGTCGACGCACGAGGTCTATGTGCAGGGATGCAACACCTCGCTGCCAGAAGACGTGCAGTGGGCAATGCTGCGCAGCATTCCGGCATTGCGCCGCGTTGAGCTGATGCGCGCAGGGTATGCTATCGAATACGATGCGCTTGCAACCGGCGAAATCGCTGCGGATATGTCGTCGCGCCGCATCCCCGGGTTGTTCTTCGCCGGTCAGATCAACGGTACGACCGGCTACGAAGAAGCCGCTGCGCAGGGGTTGATGGCTGGCATCAACGCGGCGCGCTTCATTCAGGGGAAGCCGCCGATTATTCTACGGCGCGATGAAGCCTATATTGGCGTCCTGATCGACGACCTGATCACGAAAGAGATCCGCGAACCCTATCGTATGTTCACCTCGCGCGCAGAACACCGTCTCCTGCTCCGCACCGATAATGCCGACCTGCGATTGACCCGCCTGGCGGGTGAACTGGGGCTGGTTGACCGTGAGCGCGTTGAGGCGGTCGAGCGCAAGCGCGAGGAGAGTGAACGGCTCTTGCGCGTGTTGCGCGGGCAGCGCCTGTTTCCGTCGGCAGCGACCAATGCCCGCCTGAGTGATGTCGGCATTGCGCCGCTCAGTAGTGAAATGAGCGCCGAAGATGTGCTGCGCCGTCCCGAGGTGCGCTATGAGCAACTTCGACAGGCGCTCGACCTGCCTGCATGCGACGCCGACATTGCAGAGCAGGTGGAGATCGAAGCGAAGTATGGCGGGTACCTGCAAAAACAGCAGCGTGAAGTCGAACGGCTGCGGCGTATGGAAGCGCGCCGCATTCCGCCTGATTTCGACTTCACGGCGCTGCGCGGGTTGCGCAACGAAGCGCGTCAGACACTCCAACGCTTCCGCCCGGCGACCGTCGGGCAGGCGGCGCGGCTGGCAGGGATCAACCCGGCTGATGTGGCGATCCTGATTGTTGCGCTCGAACGGCGGGGACGACGGGATATGGCGCTCGATGTCAGATCAGGCGCGTGACCCATCGCGCTCCTGCGCCATGGACGTTCTCGTCAGAACACCGAGCGCTAGAGTGATAAGGCACAGCAATGCTGTGAACAAAACAGGGATTGCGTTGTATAACGCAACCCCTGTCTCCGTTTGGTGACCCCGACTGGGCTCGAACCAGTAACCTGCAGCTCCGGAGGCTGCCGCTCTATCCAATTGAGCTACGGGGCCATGACTACTGGCATTCTAGCACCCGCATCCGGGGCTGTCAAGATTCGCGCAGCAGCGCCGCTCCCCCCAGAATGCCGACATCGTCGCCGAGCGCCGCAGGCATGATGCTCAATTCCGGGTCCATAGCACGCTGCGCAACCACATGGCGCACCGGATCGAACAGCAAGGCGCCAGCGCGGGTCAACCCGCCGCCGAGCACCACCCGTCCAGGGTTGAGCAGGTTGGCGGCTGAAGCGATACCGATCCCTAGCCAGCCCATTGCCTCGTTCCACACAGCGCGCGCCAGCGCGTCGCCGCTGGCGGCGGCTTCCGCCACGTGTTGCGCCGTCAGCGCATCGGGCGGGATAGTCGCCAACACACTGAACGCACCGTCAGGACCACGCAACCGCAGGCGCGCCTCTCGCGCAATCGACAATCCCGATGCCAGCGCCTCCAGGCATCCGTTGCGTCCACACGGGCAGGGTGGTCCATCTGGCTTCAGCGTCTGATGCCCCGCTTCGCCCGCCCATGCGCGCTCGCCACGATGTAACCGCCCGCCAATGATGATACCGCCACCGATGCCGGTGCTCACCGTCAGGTAAAGAAGGTGCTGCACGCCCCGCCCGGCGCCGAAGTGAAACTCGGCGAGCGCCGCTGCATCGCCATCGTTTGCGACTGCCGCAGGCAATCCCAGCAAAGCCTCGATGCGCGCCGCCAGCGGCATCTGTTCCCATCCGGCGACGTGCATCGAGAAACGCACCGTGCGTCCATCGGCGGCTACCGGTCCGCCAAAACTGACGCCAACGCCCTGAACCGGCGCTGGCGCCGAATCCATCAATTCGCGTGCCATTGCCAGCATTGCATCCAGGCTGGCAGGTGCGCCGGCAGCCACCGGCGTCGGTATGGTGCGGCGCGCCAGCACTACGCCATGCGTCAGATCGACGAGACCGGCGGCAAGTTTTGTGCCGCCAAAATCGAGACCAATAACGAGGTTCATACCGGTTCGGCGCTGATCCGCTCACCAAGCGCCACCGCCAGGCTATGGCAGATGGCGGAGTGAGCGTCTTCGACTTCGGGCATACAATGGCTGGGAACCACAACCACGATCTGCGCCAGACCCGCCAGTTTGCCGCCCGCGAAACCGGTCAACCCGATGGTGGTGGCGCCTTGCGCTGCCATCCATTCGACCGCGCGCAGCACATTTGGCGAATTGCCGCTCCCCGAAATTGCCACGAGCGTGTCGCCAGGACGATAGAGCGATATGACCTGCTCAACAAAGACACGCTCATACGCGGAATCGTTCGACCAGGCGGTCATCACCGGTACGTTATCGGTCAACGCAATGGCGCGCACACGCCGACGGCCATCTGTAAGCGTCCATTTTGCCAAATCGCATGCAAAATGCGAGGCATTCGCGGCGCTGCCGCCGTTCCCGCAGATAATGATCGTCCCATCGCGCAGGTATGTCTGCCACAACGCCTCTTCGACCGCGCGCAACGGCTCGCGAGGAACGGCTGCGAGTGTTGCTGCCAGTGATGTGAGATACTGGTCGACTCTCATTCTGTTTCCTCCATTCGGGTTAGGGGTCAGGAGGTTAATCTCCCGTTGTCCACCGGCTACCTGTAAGTGTCACCGTCCATTCGTTCCTATCCTCGCCTCTTGCATCCCTCCCCGTGGGCGCCCTTCCATCGCATTCGCCTCTAGTGTACCGCAGAAGACAAAGCCATGATACGCTGCGTTGCGCCGTTCCTGAAATATTCCTGCTCCATGTTATAATTGCGTTGTGAAAAGTCTCTCATATGCAACTGCGCAGCAGGAAGTGAGAAGCACTATGAACGAAGGCGAGCGCGATCTGACCATATCAATCGAGGAGGAGTTCGGTCTGAGCGCTGTGCGCGAACTGTTGCGGATCATCAGCGAAACGGACGTCAGCGAAATCTCGATTGAGCGTGGAACGACACGACTCCACATCAAACGTGGACCGTCTCTCCATCACCATTCGCCGGCGCCGATGTTCATCACGCCATCGACCGCCGCCCATGTGCAGCCATCGGCGCCGCCCATCGGCATGGTGCAGGCGCCGGTGCAGACGCCGCCGCCTGTCACACCTGCTCCAGAACCGGATGCATTGCCGCCAGGAAACATCATTGCGGCGCCGATGGTTGGAACGTTCTATGCAGCGCCATCGCCGAAGGATCCGCCCTATGTCCAGGAAGGTGATGTCATTCATGTCGGCGACCGGGTTGGCATTATTGAAGCCATGAAGATGATGAACGAGATCGAAAGCGAATTCGCCGGTCGGGTGGCGAAGATTCTGGTCCAGAATGCACAACCGGTGGAGTACGGACAACCGTTGATGGTGATCGAACCGTTGTCCTGACAATAATGCCATCGCTCAAGGAGCATTCGAGGAAGTGACGGTGCATTCCCATGCAGTTGCTGACCGTTTCTCAACTCAACATGTACCTGCGCGACCTGCTCGATGCCGATGATCTGCTCCGTGACGTGTGGGTCGAAGGGGAAATTTCGAGTTTCAGCCGTCACTTTTCCGGTCATTGCTACTTTACGCTGAAAGAAGGCGAAGCACAGATCGGCGCGGTGATGTGGAAGTCGGTCGCTGCACGTCTGGCGGCTCTGCCGGCCAACGGCGAAGCGGTGCTTGCCCATGGGCGTGTGGCATTCTATGAGGTGCGCGGTCAGGTTCAACTCTACGTCGATACGCTGCGACCGGCAGGCATCGGGCTGTTGCAGGCGCAGTTCGAGCGCCTGAAGGAGCGCCTCGCTGCCGAAGGTCTGTTCGACCCGTCGCGGAAACGTCCGCTGCCGCTCCTGCCGCACCGCATTGGTATCGTGACATCCCCCACCGGTGCGGCGCTCCAGGATGTGCTCAACATTCTGCGTCGCCGTTATCCGCTCGCCGAGATTGTCTTCGCGCCGTGCCGGGTGCAGGGCGCAGGCGCCGCTGAGACGATCATCAATGCGTTGTATGCCCTGTACGAAACCAATGTGGACGTCATCATCGTGGCACGCGGCGGCGGCGGCGCCGAGGACCTCTGGACGTTCAACGACGAACAGGTGGCGCGCGCTGTGTTTGCCAGCCCGGTTCCGGTTGTGAGCGGAGTAGGACACGAAACCGACACGACCCTGATCGACTTTGTCGCTGATGTGCGCGCGCCTACCCCCTCCGCTGCTGCGGAACTGGTATCTCCCGATATTGTGGCGCTAACCGACGATATTGCCCATATGCGCAACCGTCTGGAGGCTGCGATGACGCAACGCCTGGCAAACGCGCGCGAAACGATTGATCGCCTGAAACTACGCCTGAGTCTACGGTCGCCGGAGAGCCGCATCCGTCGTGACCGTCAACATATCGATGAACTTCTGCGCCGCGCGACGTCAACGCTGGAGCGTCGTCTCATCCTGGCACGCACTCGTCTTGATGGCGCGCGCGGGCGGCTCGAAGCCCTCAGCCCGCTGGCGACACTCGCACGTGGTTACGCCATTGTTCAATCGCCCACGGGGACGCTGATCACCGAGGCTGCACAGGTCGCGCCTGATGATCGCATTGAGATCATTGTGCGACGGGGGCGTTTCCACGCTCACGTGGAGTAAGAGCGCGATCAGGTTCCGTTGTTGCCCTGCGTCCTGCCTGCGATGGTGCAAACGGCGAACCGCATGACCCGATTCTGCTCCCATCTCACGTTCATGTACCATGGCATAGTGTGACAAACAGCGTCGCACGTCTGACTGAGAGACGCGGCATTGTGCGCGCATGCAACCAGACAACGCCATATCAGCAAGATATGCACGGAGTGAAAGAAACAGGCACAGAGATGACGCAGACAAACGAACGGTCTCCCGGTGAGGAGTACGAAACGTTGTACTCACGCTTGCAACAGATCGTCGAGCAGCTCGAGACCGGCGATCTGCCGCTGGCGCTGGCGCTGGCACTGTATGAGGAAGGGGTTGCAACTGCCGAAGCGTGCCAACGTTTGCTCGATCACGCGGCGCTGCGCGTTCGCACCTTGATGGATGGCGGTGACCAATCGCTGGCAATGACGGAGACGGATGAGTGAACGTCGAAAAAGTGCATCGATACCCGCGCCATTTTACTGTTACCATCGAAATATTGTCGGCCATCACCGTTCTTCTTGCTACGGCGCTGCTGGGGCGCGACCTGCTGCGCCTGCTCTGGTCGACCTATACCCTCGACACTGCCCTGTTTGCCCGTTTTCCCTGGCTCACCGATCTGGTCCTGCTCATTTCCGACGCCAATACGCCTCCGCCATCCGGTCTCGCGGATCTGTTGCCTGCGCTCGGGTGGATGGCGTTGGCGCTGGCAACCGCCCTTCTTCTTCGGAACAGTATGCCGACGGTACGCACCAGTGCGCGCGGCATGCTGGTAGCGTTTGTCAACGACTGGCTGCCGGTACCATGGGAAAATATTCGCGCAATCAAAGTGACCGAGTCCGGTGATCGCTACGTGCTGCTGGTTGAAACCGACCGCGGATGGCTTACCGGATGGCATCGCTGGTACAGTTTCATCTATCGTCTTGGATTTCGCCCGGCGTTTCTGATTACGTCGCAGATCAGCGACTTTGATGAACTGGTCAAGACGTTGCTGAGCGAAGCGGATCGCGCAGCGCGCACGCTGGCGACAGCACGACGCATCAAATTGCAGGAAGACGCCAGTTCACCATTGTTCCGGCTTCTGCTCAGCCCGACGGCGTTTTTTACGCAACGCGCGCCGCGAAGCGATGCACCGCCTGCTGTGGCAGGCATTTCCGGCGATGTTGTGATTGGCCAGTATCCCCGACGTATCCGCGCAACACTGACCTGGACTGCGGCGCTCATCGCCGGTGCGGCTATCCTGCGGTACCTGACACTCGCGCTGACTTTCCTGGCGATTACTTTCCCCTGGGTGCGTTCGCTACCGATCATCGATCAACTCGATCTGCGATTGCTTCCCGCGCCCTGGTGGCTGCTCATCGAGGCGCACATTGTGCTCTTGTTCCTGATCGGCGTGGCATCGGTCATCTATCATGCGCTGCCCACCGTAGAAGCGCGCAGTGAAGGGTTGATCGTTCATCGATGGCGCGGCAGGACGCTTGTGCCCTGGTCACGCCTGCGGGTCATGAAGGTCACCGAGTTTTCGGAAACCAGCCAGATAGTGCTGATCCAGGTTGCCGGCGGATTGCCGCTGGATACCCGCTTCGTCAGTATGGTGTACGATGGCAGCCTGTCGCCGGGCATTCTGATCACCTCGGCGATCGGCAATGCCGACGCATTGCTGCAACGCATCGCGCTGGAAGCCATGCGATACCATGAGGCGACCGACGATACCGCGACAGCCCCGTTCCAGAGTGATGCTCGTTCGGACCTTTTGTTGTTAAGTGTGCAGTCGAGCAGGGCGGTCAACCATCTGGTCGAAGAGTTGCGCAACGATCCCGATACCCAGGGGTTCACCACCCGACGATTCTTGCGCCTTCTGCCCACTGCCCTTGGGCTGGCCTCATTCCCTGCGCTGATATTGTTCGCCGATCGTTCGTTCGTTCAGCATATTCTCCCGGATGGACGCCTGCTGGGAGCAATGGTTGTGCTGCTGCTGCTGGCGCTGCTCGAATGGCCGCTGGTGTCGCTTGCCGCCGTTGCACTCGATGAGATGAGCGGCAGCAGCGAGGACGGCATGCGCCCCCTCTATCTCTATCCTCAGACTCAACAACCGCGCCTGTTCCTCATGCTGGCTGCGCTGATCGCCTTGCTGCTCGGCGCGCAACCGCTGGCGGCACTCCTCTGGTTGGGCGCCATCGGCTGGTCGTTCTGGCTGGCGGCAGGTTTGTGGAGCGCATTGTACGACTGGCGCGGCGGGCAATTGATCGGCGGAGGGTTGCTCCCGGTCGCCTTTCAGTTGCTTCTGCTGATCGGGTACCTGGTGGTGCGGGTGTAGGAGTCAGGAGTCAGGAGTTAGCATAACATGCACCCTCGCGCCTCTCGCCTCTCACCTCTCACCTCTCGCCTCTCACCTCTCGCCTCTTGCCTCTCGCCTCTCACCTCTCGCCTCTCACCTCTCGCCTCTCACCTCTCACCTCTCGCCTCTTGCCCCTCTCGCCTCTCACCTCTCACCTCTCGCCTCTTGCCGCGCCACGTTCAACGTTCGACATTCAACGTCTCTCGGCTGCTTACCGCAGGACCGTGAGCAACAGTGTCAGCGTCACGAGGCTCAAGAGCGTTGTCACTACCACAACCCCGGCGACGAAACGCGGGCGCGCATTGAACTCGAGTGAATAGAGCACCATATTGACGGCGGATGGCATGCTGGCTTCCAGCACAACAACGCGCAGTGCAAGATCATCGAGCGCGAGCGCGCGCGCGATCCCATACGCCAGGATCGGCGAGACCCCAAGACGCAGCACCGCCACCACCGCCGTCAGACGAACATCCTCCACATGGGTTCCGTTCGCCAGTTGCATACCGAGCAGGAGGAGGAGTAATGGCAATGCAGCATCAGCCATCAGCGCGATACCCCGAAAGACGCTCCCCAATGCGTCGCTGCGATGCGGCAGATCGATCCCGCTGAAGCGCGCCAGCAACCCGATCGCAACGGCATAGATCTGCGGCATAGCGAACATCTGACGCACGGCGTGCTTGAGATCGCTCCGGCCAGCGCTGGCAATCGGCACCGCCAGCGTCTGCGCCAGGATCGTCTGCGCGATGAAATAGAGCAACGCCCGCTGAAAACCGGCTTCACCAAACGCAAAGCGACTCGTCGGCAACCCATAGTTGCCTGAGTTCATGAACATGACACAGAGCAGGAGCGCCACGATACTGCTGCGCTCCAGACGCATGACCATCCCGGTGATCAACCCGATGATCCCTATTCCCAGACAGACCGCCACCGAAGCGGCAATAATGCGCAACGCCTCGCCGCCTGCCACGTCGATCCGCACAATCGTCGTAACGATCAGGGATGGACCAAGCACATACATGCTCAGTCGATTGAGCGAGGGGAGATCGAGATCGAAGCGCCGCCGCAGCGCATAGCCGCTTGCCACAACGATGGCAACGGGCAGCAGAACATCGACAAAGGCGGAGAGAAAAAACATGCAACGCGCCTGCCCGTCCGTATCAGGAGAGGGGCTGATCAAAAAAGATACACGCGCGAGGGTGCAGGAGGGAGATTCCCCTTTCTGACACACACCATAGCCGGTTAGCGTGTCAAGGCATCGAAGATCAACGAATCGACCAGGCGCTCAACCGGAGCGCGATCATCGGTGAACGGCGCATACGTCGCAGCAGGCTGGCGCGTTGGAACATACACGCGCTCAAGGGTGCGCCGTAGCGCCGGATGCTCGATGCGCGCATACGCATCGAGCAGGTTGGCGTAGCCATCGCCAACGTTGCGGTTCACGCCAATGATGATCTGATTGCTCAGGTGCGCCGTTTCAATCACAATCACCTGTGGAAACACCTGTTCCATCGTTGCGACAATCGCCCGGCTCAACCGATCGTCACCGTCGGGTCCCAATCCCGCATTCACCACTGCCACGCCGTCGGGCGCGAGATGCTGCTGAACCAATCGAAAGAATTCAACCGTTGTCAGATGAAATGGAATGTAAGGCTGATGATAGGCATCCATCCCAATCACATCATAGACCCCGCCCCTGGTCGCCAGCCAGTAGCGCGCATCTTCGGCGTACACCCGATAATTCGGATGATCGGGACCGGTTGCAGCATCGCGCATATTGAAGAACCGCCGTCCTACATCGATAATCATCGGGTCGATCTCGACGGCATCGATATGGGTGTCGGGTCCGAAGATCGCCAGAAATTGCGCCGGCGTCGTCCCGGCTGCCGAGCCGAGCATCGCCAGACTACGCACCGATGCCGGATCGCGCCCCGGCACAACAAATGGCGCAATGGCGAAATAGTCCCACGGACCGCCGCCGGTCAGTGTATCGAGGGGATCGCCATCGTATGCAGTATTGTAGATCGAATGGACTGCCAGCCCTTCGTTCAGCAGGAGGACGACCTGCTGACCATACTCCGGGTCCTGACGAGTCGCAACCTGAATGTAATTGTAGGGCGATTCGTACTCGGCGATCAGCGTGCATCCATCGCACCCGGCGCTTTTGATCGGTCCCGACGAGAAGAACGTATACCCCGCCAGGGCTGTCGTCAACGCGAGCGCCAGGAGCGCCCCCCAGCCGCGCGCACCAAGAGCGCCAAGCGCCACGAGCAAGCCAGCGTACACATAGGTCGTTGCGGCGGCGCCGATCGCAGGAATGAGCACCAGGACGGTGAGGAACGTTCCGATAATCGAACCGACAGTCGAAATGGCGGACACTGTTCCGGCAGTAGCGCCTGCCACGCTGACGCCTGCTGCGGCACGGTGCAGTTGCAGGCGCACCGCAAACGGTCCGACCATTGCCAGCAGCGTCACCGGCACGGCGAACAACGCCAGCACACCAAAGAGGGCGCCGATAAAGCCGCCGACCGCGAGGTGTGCGACTGCGCGCTGCGCAAAACCGAGAATAGGCGCAGCAAGCGGCGGAATCAACGCGGTTGCAACGCCGGAGAGCAGGACCAAACGGTAGAGCAGGCGCTCGTCGGGATAGCGGTCGGCAATTCGCCCGCCAACATGATACCCGACTGCCAGGTAGACCAGCGTCAGACCAATGACCGCAGCCCAGATCGGTTGCGATGTGCCAAAGTAGGGCGCAAGCAGACGCGAGGCGATCATTTCGACGCCAAGCGTGCCAACACCGCACAAAAAGACCGTACCCGCCAGCACGGATGCGGTGCGCGGCGCCGTATTTACCGTCGCATTCGTCTCTGGCGATGTAACCGTAGCCTCATGACTCATGGATAGAACTTTCCAGGGAGGCGCATTGACCAATGCCAGGAGCACACCCTTCTGCCCCATATGCGCTCTGCAACCGGGTCAATCATGAGCGACGCAACGATGTCCTGGCAGTGGTCACAGAGCCGAGCGGATCAACAGACTGATGGCTTGCAACAGCAACATTGCGATGATTGGCGAAAAGTCGAACATCATCGTCTGTGGCAAAATGCTGCGGATAGGGGCAAGCACCGGTTCGGTCAGATCGCGCAATACCTGTGTGATCCGCATATTGCCCAGTGGATCGACCCACGAGAGCAACACGCGAAACAGAATTGCCAGCGACAACACTTCAATCAGGAGAAAGATAAAACTTTCAATAAAACTCGACGGCATACCGCTCCGCCTCCTTACGCGGCGTTGGTTCGGGATGTCTGCATTATACCAGACCTTGACCCTTAAGAACTGAGAACTGAGAACCGAGAACTGAGAACCGAGAACTGAGAACCGAGAACTGAGAACTGAGAGCCGTGGCGTCATCAAAAACCTTCAATCTTCAGCGTTCAACTCCATCCGCACCCGCACTGCGGCTGCGTGCGCCGCCAGTCCTTCGGCGTCCGCCAGGCGCGCCGCAGCCGGACCGATCCGCCGCAGAGCGGTATCGTTCAGCGCCACGAGCGAGATAACCTTGCGAAAATCGTCTACATTAACAGGCGATGCAAAACGCGCTGTTCCGCCGGTCGGCATAATATGGGAAGGACCGGCCACATAATCACCGAGAACCTCAAACGAACGTTCACCGAGAAACACACCGCCAGCATTGCGCACCTTGCCAACGTAGCGCCATGGATCATCGACGAGCAGACAGAGATGCTCAGGCGCGTATTCATTGGCGACCTCGAAGGCGGTCTCGAGATCGGGAACCAGCACAATCCCGCCGCGCCCGGTAACGGCGGCAGTGGCGGCAGCGGCGTTTGGCTCCGGCAGCGCCTCCAGCTGGCGCGCGGCTTCCGTCTGCACCTGCGCAGCAAGCGCACGATCCGGTGTGATCAGGATGGCAGAGGCGAGCACATGCTCCGCCTGCGCCAGCAGATCAGCGGCGACCAGGCGCGGATCGGCGTGCGCATCGGCAATCACCAGCGTCTCCGTTGGTCCTGGCAGCGCTTCGATCCCGACGACGCCATACACGGCGCGCTTTGCCAGCACCACAAACAGGTTGCCAGGACCGACGATCTTATCGACACGCGGCACGCTTGATGTTCCATATGCCATTGCTGCAATCGCCTGCGCCCCGCCAAGCGCGAATACCCGTGCAACGCCAGCGGCAGCGGCGGCGGCGAGCACAGCAGGATCGACATCACCATTGCGCTGCGGCGGCGTGCAGACCACCAGTTCTTCCACCCCCGCCACCCGCGCCGGAATCGCAGCATGGAGCAGCGACGACGGAAGAGGCGCCGCGCCGCCGGGAACATAGATTCCAACCCGTTGTAATGGGGTGACGATCTGACCCAAAGCGCCTTCAGCGCCGAACTCAATCCATGAAGTGCGCAACTGGCGTTGATGGAAGCGTGTCAGTTCATGAATCGCCAGTTCAATCGCGCCGCGCAGATCGGAATCGAGGCTGGCAAGCGCAGCCGTGCAGCGCTCCAGAGGAACTTCCAGCGGACCGGCATAATCGTCGAGACGCTGCGACCAATCGCGCAAGGCATCGTCACCCCGTTCGCGCACATCGCGCACAATGCGATCCACCGCTTCGGCAGGCGTCAATCGTGCGCCAAACCGCTGTTCAATCGCATGCAGCAGCGTCACCGGCACATCGATCTCATCGAAGGGCGCCCGCCGCAGAATCGTGCGACGGGCAACAGAAAGGTCGTCAAAGATCGGAATAGTCATCAGGTTTGTTCCTCAAGCAGCGCAATCAGGCGTTCATAACTGCTACAGGTCGAATCGAACACGTACTGCGCTGGCATCACTGCGATCGTATCGCCGCCCAGACGGCGCAGGTGCGCCGCCAGATCGAGCACACGCTCCTGCGGCACGAGCAGCGTCACCATATACCACCCGGACACGCCCACCGCGCGCGGCGTACTGGGCCAGACCAACGCAATCGTCGGTCCCTGGACGCCTGCCAGATCGGGGCGGGCAGCCACCCGCCGACCGACATCTTCTGCCGACTCACCGGCAATGTTCGCCGTCACCTGAACGAACCGACGCGCCCGCCGTCGCGCTTCGACGAGTTCCAGCACCGTGCGGGTCGCTTCCAGCGCCGCAGGATTGGCGCGCAGGCAACGACGACTGGCAATCAGGCATGCCTGGGTGCGAAGAATCGGATCGCCGACGATCTTCAACTGATTATCACGCAGAGTCACGCCGGTTTCGGTGATATCGACGATAATGTCGGCATAGCCAAGACCGGGTGCGGCTTCGGTTGCGCCTTGCGACTCAACCAGACGGAAGTAGTTAATGCCGTTTGCATAGCAGAAACGGCGCGTCAGCGATGGATACTTGGTTGCAATTCGCAGCAGTCGCCCCTGACTGTGCAGTTCCACCGCCAGGTCCGCCAGATCGTGCCAGGAAGTGACATCGATCCAGGTCTCTGGCACGGCAACAACCAGTTCGGCAGCGCCATAGCCAAGATCGTCGAACAGCACAATCAGATCGTCGCGGTCGCCGTGCAGTTCTTCAACCAGGTCGAGACCGCTGATGCCGAGATCGATCTCACCCGCCGCCACTTTCTCGACGATGTCGGTCGGTCGATGGAGCAGCACATCCGCGCCAGGGAGAGCGCGGATAGAAGCCGTGTAGCGCCGTGGATTCGGGCGCGATACGCGCAACCCGGCGCTCTCGAGAAAGGCAATCGTGCCATCGTACAGACTGCCTTTCGATGGTATGGCAAAACGAAGCGTCATCACTGGCGCCAATCCTGAGTCATCCGGCGTAATAGCGTCACGATTCGACTGAGACCAAGAACCGCAAGCGCCCCAAGGATCAATGCGCCAATCGCACCGATCTCAAAGCGCACAACCGATGCAACGCCGCCAACGCCAAGCGACGCCCCGGCGACGAGCAGCAGACGAGCGGTGTGAATACGCCGAAGTGCATGTTCATCGACAACACGACCAGCCTGGTTCAAACGTCGTTCCAGGTCATCGAGGTTCCAGGCAACCAGCGTCATCACCAGCCCTGCAAGAGAAACGAACGGTGCAACCTGAACGAATGTCGTCCCAACTGCAACGATGAGCATCCCCGGCAACGCAACGACACGAGTCCAGCATCGTTGAAGGACAACTCCCGCCACCCATATGCCGCCCAGCGCCGCCGACGCCAGCGCAAAAAGCGTTTCACCGGACACAATCAGCCCGCCGGTCAGACACGCTGTTGCCAGCGCAATCGCGCCAATAACCGCAACGATTCCGATTGAATGCAAAGTGCGCATATGCTCAAATACCGTATCCGGCATTATTGCGCTATACGATGTTGTCGGAGTTGTCGGGATCGATTCCCAGCGCTCGTAACCGCGCTGCCAGACGTGCCGCCCGCGCTTCGGCTTCCGCCCGCGCCGCTGCCTCCGCCGCCGCCCGCGCTTCGGCTTCCGCCCGCGCCGCCGCCTCCGCCGCCGCCCGCGCTTCGGCTTCCGCCCGCGCCGCCGCTTCCTGCTGCGCCCGTTCCGCCTCCCGCTGCGCCCGCGCTTCCGCCTCTGCCGCCTGCCGCACCACCGTCACATAGTCGCCGAACGCCTCGCCGCGCTCGTCGTAGCACACCACATGATCGCCTTCGACTCCCAGCCACAATTCGGCAATCACCAAAGGCGCCCGTCCTGCCGCATCCGGCGCCCGCAACCGATACCGTCCCTCCTCCAAACGATAGTCGAGCAGACGCAAGCGCCGCTTCCCCCTCCGCCCTCCCACATCGTCTACGATCACGTACTGCGCCACCCCCGCCTGCGCATAGTGCCGCACCTTGACGTGCAGGTCATTCACGCGCGTCTCCGGTGAGGTGATTTCGATGATCAGCGCCGGACGCGCCCCTTCCGCCGCCACCTCGAACGTGCTCCAGTCCTGGCGTGCTGCCATCCCCGGAATGACCATCACATCCGGTCCGTGCGCCCGCAACTCCGGGATGTCCCACGCAATGCGCACATCGCTCAGCACAATCGCGGCTCCCGACGGCTCCAGGCGCGCCCGCAGCACTGCTGTCAGATACATCCGGTCGGTCTCGTGACGGTCGCTGTGCACGATAAAATCCCCCACTTCCGGGTGCAGCACGTCCTCCAGCGTGAGCGGAACCTGTTCCAGGTGATCGGGGTCGTCCGGCGTGGGGCGCGGTACCAGGCGCCATCCGTAGCGAAACGGGTCCCCGGCAGGTATGGTCGGCGTTGATTGCCGGCGTGTGATGGTCATCGTGTCCCCCTCATTCCGTCTGTGACGAACCGCGCAAACGGCGCAGTTCCGCCTCGAGCGCGCGGAGACGTTCTTCCGCTTCTGCCCGCGCCGCCGCCTCCGCCGCCGCCCGCGCTTCGGCTTCCGCCCGCGCCGCCGCCTCCGCCGCCGCCCGCGCTTCGGCTTCCGCCCGCGCCGCTGCCTCCTGCTGCGCGCGATCCGCTTCGCGCTGCGCGCGCTCCTCCGCCTCGGCGCGCGCCCGCACCACTTCCTCAAAGGTCAGAAATGGACGACCATCTGGATAGAAGAGGGTGACACCTTCTTCCGTCACGGCAAATCGGACTCCCAAAAGCGGACTGGACCATCCATTCATGTCATCAATGACATGCAGCCGCTCACCCTGACGCATCCAACCGGCCACATCGCCGTGCTGCGGGTCGATCACATAATACTCGCTGACGCCGTAGCGCTCGTAAAACTCAAGTTTGCGCGCCATTTCACTGAATGTGTTGCTAGGAGACAGTATTTCAAAGACCACCTGCGGCGGCTGTCCGCCCTCTTCCCACTGAAGATATGCGCCGCGATCCCCTTTGGGCCGCCCGATGGCAACCATAACATCCGGCGCGCGGCGAATGTCGGGGCGCCCTTCCACCGGATACCATAACAGATCACCCGCCACGAAAACATCCGGTCGGTCGGCAAAGAGTGCAGCCAGATTCCCCTGCACCACAACAATCCAGCGAAACTGCAACGTGTTGTCCGCCATTGGTTGCCCATCGCTTTCGGGATAGATGATCGTCGGTTTTGTCTCAGGCGCTGCTACACTCATCGTCGTCTCCCTTTTCCTCATCGGTAAACGATTTCAGCAGGTGCAGTATAGCACAAAATTGCGACACCGGTCAGCGCTGGAAGTGTGCCAGCGCCTGTGCCAGTGGCGTCTCGACATCCCAATCAACGATGCGCACGCCAGCCAGCAGCAGGCGTTGCAAGAGCGCCTGACGTTCGACGCGCGCGATCCGCGCCGCAAGATCGGCGACAGAACCGAGTGTTTTCGCTTCGAATGCCACCGGATCAGGGCTGACAATCAGCACCTCGTACCCGTGCGCGCGCATATGAAGGATCGGCGGCGCATCACCAGGTTGCAGCGGGCTGACCAGAACAATCTGAGAGCGTGCCGGAAAGAGACGGGTGGGAATATCCGCCAGACTTGCAAGCGCGGCGCGATCCCCGGTGCGCGCCTGCGCCAGCGCGCGCAACACCTTTTCGCGCTGAATCCTGCCATAGCCGGGAAACGTCCATTCGATCGCATGACCGTAGATCAGCAGCCCCACCCGGTTCCCCTGACTGATGAGCGCATCCGACAGCGCCGCAACAGCCTGCACACTATACTCGAACAGCGTATGATTGGTTCCCTGCACATCACTCCCGCGGCGCGCATCGAGGATGATGCCAATATCGGCGACGCGCTCCTGCTCAAACTCGTTGACGTACAGCGAACCGGGAAAGCGCGCCGTAGCACGGTTGTTGATCCAGCGAACCGGATCGCCCGCCTGATACTCGCGTACACCGAAGAACTCGACGCCTGCCCCACCCTGTCGCGCTGGAATGGTTCCTGAGAAGATGCGGGTGCGGCGCGGACGAATGCCGAGGCGGGTCAACCGCACGACCTCGGGCATAATCAAGATTTTGCCCGGCGCTGCTACGGCAACGGTGCGACGACCAAGCCCCAGGCAATCGCTCACCGTCGCCTGCACGCCATTGAAATGATAAAAACCGCGCATACCGCGCACCGTGTAGGCGAGAGTCACGGTCGCACCCGGCGCCAGCAGCGTCAGGCAAACAGGTTGTCCGCCGGTCAGTTCCAGTCCAGCAGGGAGAACGTCTGCGATCAACACCGGCGTCGGATACAATCCATGGTTCGTGACAGCGACATGCACATCGATCATTACTCCCGGTAATGCGCGTTCTGCGCTCAGGGTTCGTGTCGCCCGCAACTGAAGATTGGTTGGCGTATCGAGCAGTGCAGCGCCGACAAAGATCGCCGGAGGAACGGCAAGCATGATCAGCGCACCATTGAGCGTAGCAAGCCCCAGCAGCGCCAATCCGAACGCCAGCGCACTAAGCCCGATCAGAGCACGATTGTCGAACAGGGCAGTCATCGCATAACCGGCGCAGGAGTCGCGTGGAGCACCGATGCAAGAATCTCATCGGCAGCGCGGCGTTGCATCCAGAGATCGGGGATCAGAATGAGCCGGTGCGCCAGCGCAGGGCGCACAAAGACCTTGACATCATCGGGAATGACGAAATCGCGACCATCGAGTGCTGCGCGCACCCGCGCCAGTTTGAGCAGCGCCAGCGAACCGCGCGGGCTTGCGCCGACTGCCACTCGCGCATCGGTGCGGGTGGCGGCGACCAACCTTACGATATAGTCTTCGATGTCGGCATCGACATACACATCTTCAATAGCGTTACGCACTGCCAGCAGTTCTGTGGCGTCGGTCACCTGTTCGATGATGGCGTCATCGCTGCGGCGCTCGCGCCGGCGACGGAGGATTTCGCGCTCTTCCTCGAGCGACGGATAGCCGATTGAAAGTTTCATCAAAAAGCGGTCGAGTTGGGCTTCGGGGAGCGGGAATGTTCCCTCGTACTCAATAGGATTTTGCGTCGCCAGCACCAGGAACGGCTCCGGCAGCGGCATCGTTTCGCCTTCGAGGGTCACCTGGCGCTCCTGCATTGCTTCGAGTAACGCCGACTGCGTCTTGGGCGATGCCCGGTTGATCTCGTCAGCCAGCACCACATTGGCGAAAATCGGTCCACGCCGCAACTCGAAGCGCTCCACGGCACGGTTGTAGACGTAACCGCCGGTAATATCGCCCGGCAACAGATCGGGCGTGAATTGAATGCGGCGAAACTCAAGACCAAGCGCAGCGGCGAAACTGCGCGCAATCAGCGTTTTTGCCAGACCGGGGTAATCTTCGAGCAAGACATGCCCGCCAGCCAGCGCCGCCGCCATAATCTGCTCGAGTACGGACCGCTTTCCGACAATCACTCGTTCGACCTGTTCGATCACACGCTGCCCGAGGGCGGCGACATCAGTGTAATTCTCGGACATAGACTTCACACATCATTACTGGTCGCGCACGAGACGTTCCACGGCGAAAACCACCTGTTCCAGATCGACATCGAGCGGCGACGGTTCTTCCCGCTGAAATAGTGCGCGCTGGCGGGTCCGGTATGAATCAGCGCCGGCGCGAAGAAACGCCACAACGTCCTGTGGCGCGTCGATGGCGCCGGAGACGATGCGCTGCCGGGCAATGCGCAACTCGATGCGCTCACGCGCTGCAATTGTTTCCGCCAGCAGCAGCATCAGGCGCTGCGCCATGCGCCAGCGCGAGTAGTCATGCCGTTGTGCCAGCGCCACCAACCGCAGCCATTCATAGACGCGCCCACGCAGCGCAGTATCGGTATCACGGCGAACCTCTCCACGCCGTCCGCCCCAGATGCTTGCCAGCGCGACAATGCTTGCGGCTGCCACGAATACGAGCCAGATCATTCCCTGCGGGATGCTCTCGAAAATCCGCATCACACCCCAGATCAGATAGAGCAAGGGCGTAATCAGGGCATCTTTGAGCAAGCCGCGAATGCCCAGAGCGACGATCTCCACGACCGCCGCCAGCGCCAGGATGACGATCAGACGTTGCCGCCACATGCCATTGCTTGCTTTCGTTCAGAAGCCTCCCCGCAGGCTCCATGATTTTATGATTGAGTCCACTGCACACCGGCTTCACCACCAAGGACCCGAAGCGCACGAAGGCGCAGAACCATGAAGCGCATGTCCTTTGTGTCCCTTGGTGACCTTCGTGGTTCGCCTTGTGCCGTGAAGTCATGGATGGGTCCACTGCACACCAGCTTCACCACCAAGGACCCGAAGCGCACGAAGGTGCAGAACCATGAAGCGCATGTCCTTTGTGTCCCTTGGTGACCTTCGTGGTTGCTTTTTGCAGTGAAGTTCCGACAAGCACTCAGCGCTCGCCGCCATGCGACTGATAGACATCGACGATCTCCCGCAGACATGCCTCCGCTTCGCGCGCCTCACGCGGACCAGGGGCGCGCGGGCTGTAGCGCACTGCCTCAAACAGTCGTGTCAGGCGCCGAATATGGGTCGCTGCAAGTCCGGTGCGCGCCAGGCGCTGTTCGAACTCGCGCGCCGTCATATCGGGATCGCGCACGATCCCACGTTCCGTGTGCAGCAGACGCATCATCTCGACGTAGCAGCGCGTAACCGCATCACGCACATCGCCGCCCGCTTCGAGGTCGCGCAGAGCAGCCTGCGCGCTGGCAGCAATCTCTTCTCCAATGGTCGTGGCGGCGCGTTTCGGGAAACGCCGCACGATCCACCAGACCGCCAGCACCATACCCGCTGCCATCGTCAGGCTAATGATGCTGACCAGCCACGCTGGGGGATTGGTCACTAAGTCGGGCGGAACAACAATGTCTGGGATTTCCGCTGGCTGATTGGACGCGCCGGCCACCTGCCCCGGAGCGCTGCGCGGCTCGAAGAGCGGCGGTTGCAGGTTCGCCATGAGCAGGTAGACCGTCAGCATCACGAGCAGATAGATCGGCAGGTTGCGCACCAGCCAGCGCCGGAAATCGCGCGAGAAGATCATCATCACAACAACGAACACCCCCAGCGCGAGCACAGCGATTCCCACCCATTCCATACTGCCGAAACTGACAGGAGCGGATGGACGCCCCAGCGCAGGAGGCGTAAACAGATCATACGGGAACGGCTTACCCGGCTCCAAACGCACCGAGGGCAGCGCAGCCGCGAGCAACGTCAGCGCACCGAGCGTGACGATCAGCCACCCTGCCAGGCGCCAGCGCATCCATTGCGACATGTACTACTCCTTCGCCTGCGGAATATCGCCCAATGCGATGCGATACTCCTCGTGGCGCTCCAGATCACGCCAGACGACGCAGCGTTGCGCGCATTCGTCCGCGCCAACCACGACGACAAACCGCACCCCGCGACGCGCGGCATCGCGCAGATTGCCGCTGATACCGCGCATCCGCACGTCGGTCATCGCTGTGTGCCCACGCAACCGCAACAGCCGCGCCACTTCCAGCGCGTAGGGGTAGACATCATCGTCCGTTGCGACCACCAGCGCAACCGGCGGGCGGGACGGTGCAGCGACCGGTGATGCAACCGCCACCACTCGTTCCAGACCATAGGCAAAACCGACGGCAGGGGTTGGTTGGCGTCCGCCCAGTGCGCTCACCAGATCGTCGTACCGTCCGCCGCCACACAACTGCAAACCATCGCCAGCATAGATTTCAAAGATCATACCGGTGTAATAGTGTAACCCACGGCCCAGGCCAAAATCGAGCCGCACCCGATCCAGCGCCACGCCATGCGCCGCTGCCAGGCGCAGGATCGCGCGCAATTCGTCGAGACCGGTCACCGCATAATCACGCAGCATCTCCTCTGCCGCGCCAAACGCTTCGTTCGGGTCGCCTTCGACCCGACACAGACGCTCAAGCATCTGTAACGCCCGATCGATCTGATCGCGGGACTCACTCCGGCGCAACTTCCGCACCAGGCGGCCAACAATCGCCTCCGGAGGGCGGGTTCCGAAACGGAGATTGACCCCGATCTCACGCAGCGCGTGCAAGAGCAGGGCTTCGGCGCGCTGATCGTCGATCCCGTCCAGCAGCGCCGGATCGAGCGGCAGTGCCGTAGCAGGCGCATCGAACTCTGCGCGCACTGCTGCCGCTCCATGCTCACGCAACCGTTCGAGCCGCCACGCCAGCCGGCCCTGCGCGCGTTCACTCAATCCAAGAGCGGCAAGCAGCGAGCGAATAAGTCCGATATGACCGATCCGCACCGTGAAATGCGTCACACCAGCAGCAGCCAGACCTTCGCACGCCAGCGCCAGGCATTCGGCATCGGCGCGTGGCGCCGCGCCGCCGATCAATTCGACGCCGACCTGGGTGAACTGCCGATAGGTAGCGCGTTGGGGTCGTTCGTTGCGAAAGACCGGACCGGCATAGCGCAGGCGCAGCGGCAGCGGTTGGTCCTGCATGCGCCCCACATAGGCGCGCAGCACCGACGCCGTCCATTCCGGGCGCAGCGCCAGATCGCGCCCGTTGAAATTGAACTCGTAGACTTTCCCGACCAGTTCTTCGCCAAGTTTGCGCAGATAGAGATCACGATACTCGATAATTGGCAGATCGACGGGTTCGTACCCCCAGGCAGCCAGCACACGTTCGATTGCCGCCGCCGCCGCCGTCTGCGCCGCCGCCTCGGACGGCAGTACGTCGCGCATGCCGCGCACAGTATCGATATTCGATCCCACAGAATGGCAACTCCATCCAGATATGGACGTATGAACAGGAGCATACGTTTTGCCCGGCGCAAGCGGCATTGTACCCGATCTGGCAGCAGGTCACAACCAATCAGAGATCGGGCAATCGGATGCGGAAGGTCGCACCATCGCCGGGAAAACTACTGACCTCGATGGTTCCGCCATGGGCAGTGACGGCCATTTTGCAGAATGCAAGCCCAAGCCCGGTGCTGCTCTGACGGAGGGAACGGCTCTCGCCTGCTGCCCCAAATGGCTCGAAGAGACGTTCAATACGTTCTGGAGGAATGCCGGGACCGGTGTCGGCGACTTCGATGACGGTTTGTTCCCCGCGATCGGGATGCGGTTCGCGCCAGACGCGCAGCGTGATGAGCGTTCCGCGCGGCGTGTGCTTGATCGCATTCGAGAGGAGGTTAAGCAGAATGCGTTTCAGAATTCTGGCATCAGCCCGTATCAGCGGCAGCGTCGGCGATACGTCGAGGATCAGCGTCTTGGACTCGTAGAGCAGCCATCCGGCAAGTTCATCGGCGCACTCGGCGCAGAGAACGGGCAGCGACACATCACCCAGGCGCAATCGCAGTCGCCCCTCGTTGTACCGGATCAGATCAAGCAAGTCGTCAACAAGACCCGCCAGATCACGTCCATTACGCAGTGCGCTATCGATCAGGGATCGTTGCGACTCGCTCAGATCCGCAGCGCTCAAGAGTTCCAGGAACCCGATCAGCGCCGTCAGCGGATTCTTCAAATCGTGAATGACCATCTGCGCCAGCAAAGCGGTGTTACGCTCGCTCCGACGCAGCAACTCGTCGAGTTGCGCCAATGCCTCACGCTGCCGCCGCTCACGCGCTATGGCAAGCGCCAGACGCTCCAGTGCGTCGATCTGCGCATCGGATAAGCCCGCCTCGCGCTGAAAGCGGATGCGCGTGTCAGGTGGGAACGGATCGCCGCGTTCCAGTGTTTCGATCACCACATCCATCGCCGCGACTAACACCGGACGCGCCTGTTCGTATGCAGCGCGTTGCATCAGGTTGCGCTGGCGTTGACTGCGTACTTCGTAGAGGAACGCATACGCAATGAACGCCATACCGGTTGCTATGGCGAAGTGGCATAGCCAGAACGGAACGTTGAACGCCGAGGCAGTGAACAGGCGCGCAAGCGCCGCTTCACCGAGCAATACAATGCCCGCCAATAAGGCAAACGAGCGATGAAGCGACGATTGCCGGTATAATTGAATATATCGCCAGAGCGCAATGCCACAGGCAACGATGGTGACGGAAGCGCCGATAAGCCACGCAGCGGCGTGCTCCGACGTTTCCAGAACGATCGACCAGAACGCGCCGGCAATCAGCACAAGAGCGCTCAATGCCAGGAGACGCGGCCACTGTCGGCGCAGTGGATCGCGCGACCGGGAGAGTGGATCAAAGGCGCCCAACACGAGAAAGGTACTGACGATCACCTGCCCGATGATCGGCAGATCCGGTCGCGCATTGGGCAGCGCAGCGTCGACGAGAGCGTGGATCAGAAAGATTGCTGCGCCGCACAAGAGGCCCAGGCCGGTTGCCAGGGCGCGTCCATCGAGCGCCTGAAGCGCCGCGATGATCACCGCCAGCGCCACTGCGATGCCCGACACGGCAACAGCGGCAACCAGCGAGAAGTACAGGACTGGCGACATCACAACCCGACGATCCAGGTCAGGAAAGACGTTTACAAGCGCCAGCATGATCGGCACAATCAAAACGACGACCGTCCAGCCTGCAATGACCCACCATGGCGTCGGTTGATTGGAAGCGGGAACGGACGGCGGATCGGCGGGCATGTGAGACATTGGAACTTACTGTTTTTTCATCACAACGGTACCATAGAGATAACGCTATGACAATACATAGGAGTATCGATCAGAACCACGAACATTCATTAAGTCTTAACGATCTCCATCAGGCGCTTTTGAAGTGGTTCAGCGAGGCGGCGCGCGATCTTCCCTGGCGCCGCACCCGTGATCCATACCGCATTCTGGTGGCAGAAGTAATGCTCCAGCAAACACAGGTTGATCGGGTGCTGCCGAAGTACGCAGCGTTCCTCGAGCGTTTTCCGACATTGCACACACTGGCGGAAGCGCCAACTGCCGAGGTCATCCGTATGTGGGCTGGTCTGGGTTACAATCGGCGGGCCGTCAATCTGCAACGCGCGGCGCGCGCGATCTGCGCGCGCTACGGTGGCGTTTTCCCACGGGATGTCGCTACCCTGGTCACATTGCCGGGCATCGGGTCCTACACCGCCGGCGCGGTTGCCTGCTTCGCCTTCGAGCAGGATGTAGCGTTCATGGACACGAACATTCGGCGCGTGATCCGGCGCGTGTTCACCGATCCGACGGAAACGGTCAATGAACGCGCGCTGCTGGCGCTGGCGCGCGCGGCGCTTCCCGTCGGTCGCAGCTGGATGTGGAACCAGGCGCTGATGGAACTGGGGTCGCTCGTTTGCACCGCCGATGCGCCGGCATGCTGGCGCTGCCCGTTGCGCGATCAGTGCCGCGACTATGCTGCGCGACGCGAATCGGACGAGCGTTTTGCGTCCGCGCCGGTGCGCAAGCGCCTCGCCGAACGTCGTGAACGCCCGTTTATCGGCTCGAATCGCTACTTCCGTGGGCGCATCATCGAGGCGCTCCGCATGCTTCCGTCTGGCGCGACCTTCGCGCTGAACGATCTGGGACCGCAGGTGCGCCCGGAGTACACACCCGACGACGAAGTATGGCTCACAACGCTGATTCGTGGGTTGGAACGCGATGGACTGGTAGTGTGGACCGAGACGGGGGTACGGTTGCCGGAATAGCGCAGTGTGTCACCTATGCTATAATGCACGGCTATGAGAACAGCCATCGCCATCAACCCGCGCCACGCAGCCCACGACGAGCCGCGCCATGTCGAGCAGGCAGCCCGGTTACACGCGATAACCGCTGCGCTGAACGCCAGTGGTCTGCGCGCGTCGCTGCTCGAGATTCCGGCGCGTCCGGCGACTGAGGATCAGTTGCTCGCAGTCCATAGCCCATCGATGATCGAACTGGTGCGCTGGTCGGCAAATCGCCCGCATTCGTGGATTGATCACGACACGTATACCACTTCAGCCAGTTGGGACGCCGCTCTCATGGCGGCAGGAACAGCAGTAGCAGTCGTCGAAGCAGTCGTTGGCGGGTCGGCGCGGAATGGCTTTGCGCTCGTGCGCCCTCCCGGTCACCACGCAACACCGACCGAGTCAATGGGTTTTTGCCTGTTCAACAATGTTGCAGTTGCGGCGCGCTACGCCATTGACCATCTGAGCATTGGGCGCGTTGCCATCGTCGATTTCGATGTGCACCACGGAAATGGCACACAGGACATCTTTTACACGGATGATCGCGTCTTCTTCTGTTCGACGCACGCTTCGCCGCTCTACCCTGGCACCGGCGCCGAACGCGACATTGGTTCGGGCAAAGGGCATGGCACGACGCTGAACCTGCCATTGCCCCACGGCGTCGGCGACGCTGGTTTTGCCCGCCTGTTCGATGATGTTGTCATCCCGGCGATTCGCCGCTATCGCCCCGACCTGATCCTGGTCTCCGCCGGGTATGATGGTCACTGGGCAGACCCACTCGGTCCGTTGACGCTGTCGGTCGCCGGGTATGCGGCGCTGACGCGGCGCCTGATGGAAGCAGCGGAAGAGGTCTGCCGGGGACGGATGGTGCTGGTGCTCGAAGGCGGCTATCATCTGAGAGCGCTGGCAGCCAGTGCAATGGCATGCCTCGAAGTGCTGACGAACAAGAATAGCATTGTCGTTGACCCGCTCGGACCCGCAGGCGAATCGGAACCGGATGTGTCGGCACTGATCGCCCGTATGCGCCAGAACCATCCCTTGCTCGCCGGATAATGCCAGCGTCGACCGGCGCTGAAGGCGCGATCTGTCAGCCACAGACGGACAAGCCTTCGCGCTGGCTTATGTGACGGATATTGCTATGAGCATCGCAGTGATCGACTATGGCGCCGGAAATCTGCGCAGTGTCGTGCGCGCTCTGCAACGGATCGGCGCGCCGCTCGAGGTGACCAGCAATCCGAATGCGGTGATTGCTGCGCCTGCCGTGGTACTGCCCGGCGTTGGCGCGACCCGCGACACAATGCAGAGCCTGGAACAGTTGGACCTCGTTGCTGCCATTCACGAGGTCATCGCGCGCGGGACACCGTTCCTCGGCATTTGCGTCGGTATGCAGGTGCTCTGTGATCAGAGCGAGGAGTTCGGTCCGCATCCCTGCCTCGGCATCGTTGGCGGCGCGGTGCGCCGCCTGCCATCGCATCTGAAAGTACCGCAGATTGGATGGAACCAGGTGTGCTATATGCCGCACGCAGCGCGGCATCCGCTCTTCGCCGGAATCGACGACGGCAGTGATTTCTATTTCGTTCACTCCTACTACTGCGATCTGACTGATGAGCACGATATCGCTGCCACAACGACGTATGGGCTTGCTTTCCCCAGCGTGCTCATTCGCAGAAATCTGGCAGCCGTGCAGTTCCATCCCGAAAAGAGCGGTCATTATGGGCTGCAACTCCTGACGAACTTCATCAGATGGGCGGGTGTGGCATAATGGAGATCATTCCTGCTATTGATTTGAAGGACGGTCGCTGTGTGCGCCTCTACCAGGGCGATTTCCAGCAGGTCACCGTCTATGGCGATGATCCGGTTGCAATTGCGCAACACTGGTTCGAACAGGGGGCGCCACGCCTACACCTTGTCGATCTCGATGGCGCGCGCAGCGGGCAGCCGGTCCATACCGACATCATACGCGCGATTGTGCGGTCTTTTGGCGCGCCGGTGCAACTGGGAGGCGGGCTGCGCAGCATCGAAGCCGTCGAGCGTGCGCTGGAACTGGGAGTGCAACGCGTTGTTCTGGGCACGGCAGCCGTTGAACATCCCGACATGATCGCCCATCTGGTCGCGCAATTCGGCGACGCTATCGCTGTCGCAATTGATGCGCGCAACGGCATGGCGGCGACGGCTGGATGGACGGAGACCGCCGCCATGAGCGCCGTTGATCTGCTCGAACGCATGGTGACGCTGGGGGTCCGGCGCGTCATTTATACCGATATTTCGCGCGACGGCACCCTTTCTGAACCGAACATCGCGGCAACCGGGGCGCTCGTGCGCCCCGATGGTCCTGCAATTATTGCATCGGGAGGAATCAGCACACTTGATCACTTGCGTCGCCTGGCAGACGTTGGCGTTGAGGGTGCGATTGTCGGACGAGCGCTCTATACCGGCGATCTGTCACTGCGTGAAGCGCTTGCAGCCTTCCAATGAGGAGAGCATATGACCAATTCAGGTAAGCCAGGCGGTTCCGCCAGCAAGTACGACGAAGAGCGCCTCCGCGCCGCAGAACAATCGCAGTTTGTGTATCTCCAGGGGCAGATCGACGAACTGCGGCGTCTGCTGAAAGAGCAGTCGAATAAGTATGCCTGGGCGATGGAGCAAGTCCGACGTGTGGAAGCAAGTGTCGCGCAGATCGAAGGGTTGCTCGACCGCCAGCGTCAGGAAACAACGCAAGCGCTCGATAGTTACCGGCGCGACATCGCGGCGCTGCGTAAGGAAGTGGCAGGCGCAATGGTCAAGATCGATGAAGCGTTGCGTCCAATGCGCGAAATGCAATCGCAGATCCAGCAACTTGGCGAGGCGCGCCGCCAGGATCGCGACGCAATTGCACCGATCTTTTCCCGCATCGACGATCTGGAGCAGCGCGTCGCAAGTTGGAACGCGCAGATCAAGGAGACCGAAGAGCGTCATCGCACTCTTGCAGCGCGCCTTAACGAGTTCACGGCGGCAGACGAGGCGCTGCGCGCTGAAATACGTCGCTTGAACGAGGACCTTCAGATCGAAAAGCAGAGCCTGCGCCGTCAGGCGGTTGAGGCGCAACAACTCGTCGCCGATATCCATCCAACGCTCGCGGCACACACCAGTCGCCTCAACCGCCTTGACGAAATTCGCCAGCATCTCGACCTCTTCGCCGAACAATTGCCGTCACAGATAACCGCGCTGAATGAACGAATCAATGAGGTCATCGGCGAAATCAAGCGCATTGAGCGTATCTCGACCGAACGCTTCCTGATGAATCAGGAGCGAGTGGAAGAGATTCGCCAGCAACAGGACGAGAAGATTGCGTCGATCACAGAAACTGAAGAGCAACATCTGCGGCAGTTGAACGCCTGGCTCGACCGTATCGACGCCTGGCTGCGTGAACTGGAACAACGCCAGAATCGCACTGCCGGTCAGTTGGAGCATGTTCAACGTGAGAGCCTCGCCTATCTCGCCGATCTTGAGCGTCGTGATATTCGCCTGGTTGAAACGTTGCTCAATGCACTGCGCACCCAGGCGGACGAAATTCACGCCGAACAGGTGGAACGCGGACGGGGGACGCAGTAAGGCACGAAAGGTGTTGTTGGAGAACTGTCATGCTCAAACGCCGCGTCATTCCGTGTCTGGATGTCAAGGCAGGTCGGGTGGTCAAGGGCGTCGCCTTTCTGAACCATCGAGATGCTGGCGATCCCGTCGAACTCGCCGCAGCCTATGATGCGGGCGGCGCCGATGAACTGGTGTTCTACGACATTACCGCCAGCAGCGACGAACGCGATATTATGATCGATGTCGTCGAACGCACTGCGGCGCAGGTGTTCATTCCATTAACAGTCGGCGGCGGGTTGCGCACGGTCGAGGATATGTACCGCATGTTGCGCGCCGGCGCCGATAAAGTGTCGATCAACACGGCGGCGGTGCTCAACCCGCAATTGATCGAAGATGGCGCGCGACGGTTCGGCAGCCAGTGTATCGTGCTCTCCATCGATGCCCGGCGGGTCAACGCGCCGGACGAACCGCCGCGCTGGCAGGTCTTTACTCATACCGGTCATAACCCGCGCCCGACCGGTCTCGACGCTGTCGAATGGGCGCGACGCGGCGTTGATCTGGGGGCAGGCGAGATCGTCATCAACAGCATGGATGCTGATGGCGTCGGCAGCGGGTATGATCTCGATCTCCTGCGCGCCATTGCGGATGCAGTCGGTGTGCCGGTCATTGCGTCCGGCGGCGTCGGCTCCCCGGAACACATGTACGCCGGTCTCGTCGAGGGGTGCGCCGATGCCGTGCTCGCGGCGTCGATCTTCCACTTCGGTGCGTATACCATTCAAGATGTCAAACGATATCTGGCAGAGCGCGGGGTGCCGGTGCGTATGTAGGCGCGAGGAGATGTCGGGGCGCCTATGCGGACGCCCGTCGGGTGGTCGGGGCGCATCCCCACAGCCCCTGACCCAAAACAGAGCGGCAGGATTGAGATCTATGACCAAGAGCATCACGATCACCGTTCGCTACTTTGCGGCACACCGTGAGATCACCGGTTGCAGTGACGAAACGCTCGTCCTCGCGCCTGGCACGACCGTCGGCGCGCTATGGGAGATGCTAACCGAACGCTACCCGCGGCTTGCCGGGTATAGCGGGCGGTTGCTGTTTGCAGTCAATCAGGAATTCGCTGCGTCCGATCACACCCTGCGCGACGGCGATGAAGTCGCCTTTATTCCGCCGGTGAGCGGCGGCGCGCTCCAACCGTTCGTTGTCACTCCCGACCCGCTTGATCCCGCGCCGCTCGTTGCGCTGGTACAGGCGCCCGATATGGGCGCAATCGTCACATTCGCCGGCGTGGCGCGCGACAACTTTGGCGGGCGCAAAACCGCCTTCCTGGAATATGAGGCGTATCCCGGTATGGCGGAAGCGGTGCTCGCACAGATTGCCGCCGAAGCGCGCGCGCGCTGGCAGACCGGTGCGATCGCGGTGCATCATCGGATTGGGCGCCTGGAGATTGGCGAAACGGCAGTTCTGGTAGTGGTCGCCGCGCCGCATCGCCGTGAAGCCTTTGCAGCCGCCGAATGGATTATGGACCGCATCAAAGAAGTTGCGCCGATCTGGAAAAAGGAACATTGGGCGGATGGCGACGCCGAATGGGTTGGCGACGAGAAGGAGCGTAAGCAGAAGGCGCCTCAGCGTTCGACAATATAAATGACATATTCTCCAATAACCCGCTTTGGGAAGGTTGCATCCAGATACGCGCGCACATCGGCTGATGCCAGTGGTTCTGCATCCCACCCGAGATCCCGTCCTATCGGCAATGCCGCATATAATCGCGCTTCCGGCGCTGCCAGGCGTTTTGCTGCTGCATCAGGATCGCGCGGCAGCGCGACGTAGCGAATCGGGGCAACTTCCAGGTAGCGACGAAAATTGGCTGCATCGTGCATGATGTTCCTTTGAAAGACGGGATCGTGCTCGAACCAGGTTGCCGGTTGACGGGCATAGAGCGCGGCATGCCAGTACTGATCGGTCAGAATAACCCCCGCAGGCGCATCACGCAAGACTGACCATACCGGCATCATCGTCGCCGTCACCTGCGCCTGCAATCTTTGGTACACGACGCCAGCGCCGTTCACTGCTGCAAAAATGGTAAAGATTGTTACCAGAAGCGCAAACCGCGCGCGACGCTCTACCTGAAACAGCCCGGCGGCTGACAGGATGCAGAGTGCAGGCAATGCCGGAATAAAGATGCGCGGATTGTTGCTTGCCCCCGGAAGTGCAGCATAGACCAACAGCACGACCACACCGAGCGCAACCCAGATGGCGAGCATGATCGTCGCTGCGCCTGCTGCGCGATGCCAGACCGCCAGAATTGCGGGAAAAGCCATAAGCGCCAGCGTCGCCGTCGCCAGCGGGAGCGGCAGCGTGAACATCTGTTCCAACATCTGCGGCGCAATTGTGAGGAAAACATCGATCTGCGGAGCGCCGCCGACTGTTGTCGGGCGTCCAACGATGCCGTAGATCAGAATGATCCATGGCGCCAGGCAAAGCGCAGGAACGCCAAGCGTCAGCAGCGCATAGCGCAGGGGCAGCGGCTGCGCGCTTCGCAGGCTCAGCAACCACATCAGCCCCGCAGTGCCAAGGTAAAGCATAATCAGGTCAATCTTGCCGTACATCGCCAGCGCGCCGCAGAGCGCCGCAAGCCAGGCGCGTCGCTCAACAAACGCCCAGAGCGCCACAGTCAATACCAACGCCGAGAGCGGCTCGACAAACGACAGAGGACCATGCTCACGAAAGACGGGGAACAGCGCCAGAAGCGCCGCAGCCAGCAATCCTCCCCGCGGTCCGATATACCGCGATCCCAAAGCATAGGTCAGAATGACGACCATCCCTGCCGCAACCGGCACTATCGCCTGAAGCGCCCCATATGATCCGCTCACACGCCAGACCGCGCCGAACAGGATCAGGTACAGCGGTCCCCACCATGGATGAAGCGAACCGCTGCGCCCACGCGCAAAACTGGCCGGCGCGAGGGACGCCGGCTCAGGCGGGAATCCATTCACGCGGTCATACGGGTCTTCGGCATCGATCAGGAAACGGGGCGACTCCCAGGCGACCATGCCCCAGTGCAGGTTGCGCGGGCTATCCCCGTACTGTACGCCGGTCAGCGCCTGGAAAAGAACATACTGCACCGCAAGCGCGCCAAGGAGTGCATAGCGCGCGTTACACCAGCGAGACAGCAGGGCGTTCATGTCGTCGCGCTCGGATTGCGTGAGCCGCAGCGCCAGGATGTGCGCAACGCAATGTGGTTCCCGCAGCAGTGCCATACACGCCTGCTAACCACATATGAGCAACACTCGAGGCAAGGCACATCATGGCAGGCGTGCGCCGATCAGGCTGCTTCAGCGTTACTCTGGCGCGTCTTCGGCGCGATGGCGCGAGTCGCCAGGACATGGCGCGTTTGATCGACTGACGGACGCGGCGGAATGATCAAGACCTTGTCGATTCGTCGTCCATCCATATCGACGACCTCGAACGTATAGCCTTCCCATTTGACGCTGTCGCCAGCATTCGGAATACGACCGAGCAGCGCGAGCACGAAACCGGCAAGCGTCTCGAAACCGTGCTCACGCACCAGATCATCGGCGGGAGGCAGGGCAAGTCGTTCGTGAAGATCGGCGAACGGCGTCAGTCCATCGACCAGATAACTGCCGTCGTCACGTTGCACGATCGACTCGCTGATCTCATCGTACTCGTCCGAAATATCGCCAACCAATTCTTCGAGCATATCCTCAATCGTGATCACACCGGCAACCTGACCATATTCATCGAGGACGACGGCAAGCGCATGGCGGTTCTGCTTCAGTTGCTGGAACGCCTGCGCAGCGCGTTGACTTTCGATGATATACATTGGCGGGCGCAACAACTCCCGCAAATTCGGCGGCTCACATTGCCCCCAGAATGCCAGCAAGTCTTTGACGTACAGGATGCCGATGACATGATCGAGCGTCCCTTCGTACACCGGAATGCGTGAATAGCCGGATTCGGTGGCAATTTTCAATGCTTCATCCAACGGCGTGTCGATGTCGATGGCAGTGATCTGCGTGCGCGGCGTCATCAGCGAGCGCACCGTCCGATCGCTGAACTTAAAGACATTATGGATCACGGTTTGCTCGGAATCCGCTACCGTACCTTCAGCAGCGCCCTCACGCACCAGCGCCATAATGTCGTCCTCGGTGACGGGCATTTCTGCCACGTTATGACGACCGAGCAACCGCAGGACAACGTCGGTCGAGAAGGTCAGAAACATGACTGCTGGCAATGCAATACGCGCCAGCAACACCATGAGCGGAGCGACTATCGCAGCCACTCGTTCGGCATTCTGCAACGCCAGACGCTTGGGAACCAACTCGCCGACAATGAGCGAGAGATAACTGATGCCCAATGCTACAATGGCCGGCGCCAGCGCGCCGGCATAGGGCGCCAGCGCAGGAATGTTCTGCAACCATGCATTGACGACGCGCACGACGCTCGCACCGCCGAAGACTGCTGCAAATGTGCCAAAGAGGGTAATGCCAACCTGCACCGTCGAAAGGAACCGACTCGGCGCTTCCCGCAGCGTGAGCGCGGCGCGTGCGCCGCCGTCGCCCCGTTCCGCCTGCTGCTCGAGCCGCCCTTTGCGCGCGGAGACGATCGCAATCTCCGATGCGGCAAAAAAGCCGTTGGCGATGATAAGGAGCAATATCAGGAGGCTCTCAACGAGGATGTTTGAATGTTCGGTCTGTTCCATACTGATGATTGAGCAGGCAATGACAGCAGCGCCTGCTGTATAGAGAAGTATACTGTTTACACAGCGGGTGTCAAGTGATTGCCAGAGTCAGGATGTGTCTCTGTCCCACGGCAGTATGCAAACCTCTACTCCGCCAACAAAGGCGTAAACATATGATGGAGTTCGTCAAGGCTGATAGAGCGATCAACCAGAGACGGACTCACCCGGTATACGACCGGCATTCAACAATCTGCGGCGACGTAATGCCAATGACGATTGAAGATGCCGCATGCGTGTCATTCCGAGCGCAGCGACTGGTCATTCCGAGCGCAGCGACTGGTCATTCCGAGCGCAGCGACTGGTCATTCCGAGCGCAGCGACTGGTCATTCCGAGCGCAGCGACTGGTCATTCCGAGCGCAGCGACTGGTCATTCCGAGCGCAGCGAGGAATCTCAGCGGGTCGCGCATGACCCCTCGCGCTGCTCGGGGTGACCATGCCGGATGGTCACAGGTAATTTGGTATAAGACGCGCACATTACTGACGCTGCCCGGCATTACCGTCGGCGTCGCTGCCGTGATCGCGCTCTCGACATTTGGCAAGGGCATGGCAAGCGGTTTCGAGACCACGCCGTCGGCATCCGGCGCCGATAACAATACAGGCGGCGCCTTTCGACGCCGCCATGATGATTCCAAAGGCAATCGGCGCGAGAGCGTTCCTGCTCCCCCCGATAGACGCTTGTCGTAGTGAATGGTCCCGGTGAATTATCGGCTCCAGATAACCCTGCCGGTGGCACGATTCGTGATGGTATCCGGCTTAATATGCTCCTCGCCGTTTTTGTCAATGCGCCGCACGCCAATCACTTGCACCGACGCATCCGCCGGCAGCGCGGCGAGCGCGCGCGCCAAAGGAGGCGGCGTGCGCACCACATCTCCGGTGTTGAGCACGAAACCGTTCACTCGACCACTCCGACTGTAGGTAACCTCAACAATCTGACCGCCGACATTCACGACTTCCTCGATGACCACACGAGTATTCGTGTTGGTGTTCGTAATCACCTGCGCTTTCACATGCACATCACCACGCCGACCTACCCGCTCAGAACCTTCGACCCGCACCGGTGTTCCTATCGTTACCGCCTGCGTCACTTCCCAGGCGCGATGCTCCGGGAAGCGAACTTCGGTTCCATTATCGAGGTAGAAACCCTCAACCTCACCGCGTCGTCCATATTTGAAATCGGTGACCGTGCCGGTGACCGTGACAGGAGTTTCGATCTGCTGCGGACGAGCATACGATACATCGGGCAGCACCAGGGCTGCGCAAATGGCAAGAATACCAAGCATAGTCAGTGCTACACGCATAAACACCCTCCCTCCAAATAATTAATGCGACAAGGCTCATTTTTGGCAGTATACACCGGCCTTCTGAATACGTCAAAATCTCATCCTCATCGTTCGAGGCGCAGATCGTTTGACCATCATCGCCGCACCACACGACGGACAGACGCCATGGGCGTCGCCCATGCCATGCACCCGTCCTGTCATCTTTCTTCCCACGCTCAACACCATCCCCGCCATCCGTCGGGGATGGTATCCGTTCTGGGGATGCAAAACCTGTACTTCCGGGGATTTTGTTCAAAAACTCACAATGGTATACTGCGTCATGAACATAACCCGAAGTATCAGCACACTGCCCCTTCAGACGGCGCGCCCACAACGGGCTTCACGATGGTCATCAACCAGGCGCCCGCACATGTGAAGACGCGCCGCATGCTGCTATCCGTTTCTCATGTGGTCAGGCGCTCCGGGGGTTATGCAGGGCGACCGCACAGTCTGTGGCAAGGAGAGGACTCGATGAAAGAGTTGATTCAACGATCGCGGAAGAGCTTCACCGTCGTGCATCCGATCGAGTCGGACGTGCCGGACAACGTCTGGGTCAAGTGCCCGTCGTGCCGGGAATTGATCTACCACAAGCAACTGGCTGAGCGCATGAAGGTGTGTCGCTGCGGCTACCACATGCGCCTGACAGCGCGTGAGTGGCTGGCGCTGCTCGATGAAGGTTCGTTCGTCGAATACGACGCGCACCTGCGCCCCACCGACCCGCTCGGCTTTGTGTCGCCCAAAGAAGCATATGCCGATAAACTGCGCGAAACGCAGCGTCGCACCGGTCTTGCTGATGTCGTGGTGAGCGGCGTTGGCAGCATTGAAGGATACCGACTGTCGATTGCAGTGTGCGATTTCAACTTCATCGGCGGCTCGATGGGCAGCGTCTTCGGCGAGAAGATGGCGCGCGCTGCGGAGCGCGCGGCGACGCTCGGCATTCCGCTGCTCACGATCAACACCAGTGGCGGCGCGCGCATGCAGGAAGGCGTGATCGCGCTGATGCAACTGGCGAAAGTCAATATGGCGCTCACCCGTCTGGCGGCGGCGCGTCAACCGCATATCGCCGTACTTGTCGATCCATGCTATGGCGGCGTCACTGCCTCCTACGCCTCAGTCGCCGACATTATTATTGCCGAGCCGGGCGCCAACATCGGCTTTGCCGGTCGCCGTGTGATTGAACAGACGATTCGCCAGAAACTGCCGGCGGATTTTCAGACTGCCGAATTTATGCTCCAGCACGGCATGGTCGATATGGTCACACCGCGCAGCGAGTTGCACGGTGTGCTGGCAAAACTGCTGCGCCTCTACGCCGCCGAAGGGCGCAGTGGAGCGTATTCCTCCGAAGCGGTCGCACCGACGCTGGCATCCATCTGACATGCGGAGCTGAAGAGAGCATGACACAGACGCTTACTCCCTGGGATAAAGTGCAACTTGCACGCCATATGCAGCGCCCGCGCACGCTTGATTATATTCGCGGGTTGTGCGACGATTTTGTGGAACTGCATGGCGACCGACGCTATGGCGATGATGCCGCGATTGTTGGCGGCGTGGGGACTTTTGAAGGACGGACCGTTGTGCTGGTAGGGCACCAGAAGGGGCGTGATGCGCGGGAAAATATTCGACGCAACTTTGGGATGCCGCATCCAGAAGGGTACCGCAAAGCGCTACGGTTGTTTCAGCATGCCGAGAAGTTCGGCTTCCCGGTGATCTGTTTCATCGATACGCCAGGCGCCAATCCGAACCGCGAGTCGGAAGAGCGCGGGCAGGCGAATGCGATTGCCGAGAATATCCTGGTGATGGCAGGGTTGAAGACCCCGATCATTGCGTGCGTGATTGGCGAAGGCGGCAGTGGCGGCGCATTGGCGATCGGCGTTGGCGACCGCATTCTGATGCTGGAGCATGCGATTTACTCGGTCGCCTCGCCAGAAGCGGCGGCATCGATCATCTGGCGTGATGCCGCGAAAGCGCCCGATGCGGCGCGCGCGATGCGTATTACAGCGCAGGATCTGCTGGAATTGGGGATCATCGACGAGATTGTTCCCGAACCGCCAGGCGGCGCGCATACCGATATGGGCGCCATAGTTGCGACCCTGGGGAACTATCTCCGCCGCCATCTGACCGAACTGCTGGCGCTGGATGTCGCAACGCTGTTAGAGCGTCGCTATGCGCGCTATCGGGCGATTGGAAGGTACGAAGAAGACAGTCGCCAGGCTGTCTTCGCGTAGGGACTGTGTTGTAACTGGCGTTGCGATGATACGCATGCAGTTTTTGAACGGCAACAGTGAGCGGTAGATCAATCCGCCGGAGCATGGCTGGAGCGTCTGCATCAGTAGTGCTTCCGGCGATTCCCCCGATGCGGCTCCCGCAAACGACTGGTTGATCGGCGTCACGCGCAGGCCGCCCAGGGCAGAATGCGCGTATTCAGAAACCAGCGATCTGTGGCGCTGCCACAGTGCATCCATACCGCAGTGTGGCGGGCGCCACGGGAATGAGGAGAGAAGTCCATGAGCACAGTGCGACGACTGGAAGGAAAAGTGGCGCTGATCACGGGCGGCGCTGGCAACATTGGCGAGGTCATCACCCGCCGATTTCTGGCGGAAGGCGCGACGGTCGTTATTACGGGGCGCAATGCGGAAAAACTTGCGGTGTATCGCCGCCGCCTGATCGATGAAGAGCGCGTTGCTCCCGAGCGCGTCGTTGCGCTGCGTATGGACGGCAGCGATATTGCTCAGGTGCGCGCAGGAGTTGCGCAGATCGTCCACGGCGGCACAGACGTTCCCATACCGCTGCATCGTATCGATATCCTGGTCAACAACGCCGGCAGCGCCGGACCCCGCCGTCGCCTGGTTGATATTCCGCTCGAACCCTCGGAAGTGCAACCGCCAGACAGCGAAACGCTGGCGCAGGCGGTCGGGAATCTGGTTGGAATTACGTGGAATCTGACACGCGCAGCGGCGCCGCATATGCCGTCTGGCAGCAGCGTGATCAATATTTCGACGATCTTTTCTCGCACCGATTACTACGGGCGTATTGCGTATGTTGCGCCTAAGGCGGCGCTCAATGCGCTGAGCGACGGGTTGGCGCGCGAATTGGGTGTGCGCGGCATTCGCGTCAATACCATCTACCCCGGGCCGATCGAGAGCGAACGCATTTATACGATGTTTCAGGCGATGGACGCGCTCAAAGGTCAACCCGAGGGCGACACTGCCAGTGGCTTTCTGAGGATGATGCGCTTGAGCCGCATCGATCAGAATGGCGAAGTGGTCAAACGCTTCCCTTCTCCTGTTGATGTCGCCAATACGGCGGTGTTCCTCGCCAGCGATGAGTCGGCAGCGTTCACCGGGCACGCCTTCGAGGTGACACACGGCATGGAGGTGCCAACCGAGAGTCGCACAACGTTTGTGTCGCGCCCCGGGCTGCGCAGCGTCGATGCCACCGGCAAGGTTATTCTGATCTGCGCTGGCGATCAGGTTGATGATGCGGTTGCGCTGGCCGACACGTTGCGCTCCTGCCGCGCGACGGTCGTGATCGGGTTCCGTGATCCGCGCGCGCTAGAAAAGGCGTCAGTGCTCCTGCGCGAACCACGCCACGCGCTTGCTGCCGATATGTATGGCCGCCCGACGATGACGGCGGAAGCGCGCCTGGTGCGCCTCGATCCCCTCGACCCGCGCGCTGCGGCACAGACGCTCGAGCAGATTCATGCCGAACTCGGCGCCATTCACCACGCTGTCGTTCTGCCTGGGCAGAGTCGCCATGCGCCTTCCGCAAGCCTGATCGAAGTGGACGATCAGGTCGTCGAGCGCTTCCTGCACCAGGAATTAGTAGGCACGATTGCGCTGGCGCGCGAACTGGCGCGCTTCTGGGAGGAATATCCTTCCGGCTCATCAATGCATCGCGTGCTGTTTGTGAGCAATCCCGACGATCAGCAGGGTAATCAGTATAGTCACATCCTGCGCGCTGCGGTCGAGCAATTGGTGCGCGTCTGGCGCCATGAGAGCGAGTACGACTCGGTCAATCCAGCGCATCAGCAGGAAGGTCAGTCGAGCGCCGCTGTGTGGGCGAACCAATTGATCCGCTATGTGAACAATGAGATGGCCAACCTCGATTTTACCTGCGCATGGGTGGCAAAATTGTTGGGGAGCGACCGGCGCATTGCTGAAATCAATCTCTATCTCCCCGAAGAAATCGTGGGCACGATTGGCGTGCATAATCCGGGGTTCGGTTGGGCGGAAAGTCTGTTTGGTCTCCATATGGGGAAGGTGGCGTTGATCACCGGCGGCAGCGCGGGCATCGGCGGTCAGATCGGGCGTTTGCTGGCGCTCTCCGGCGCGCACGTGATGCTGGCGGCGCGTAACGCCGATCAGTTGGAGCAGATGCGCGCGTCGATCGTGCGTGAGGTGCGCGATGCCAGTTATCCTGATGCCGAGTCGCGCGTGGCGATCTTCCCCGGCAGCGATGTCTCCGACATCGACGGGCTTGAACGCCTGGTCAACCATACGGTGCGCGTGTTTGGCAAGGTGGATTACCTGATCAACAATGCGGGCATCGCCGGCGCCGAAGAGATGGTGATCGATATGCCGGTGGACGCCTGGCGCCATACACTGCGCGCCAATCTGATCAGCAATTATGCGCTGCTGCGCCGCCTCGCGCCGCAAATGAAGGCGGCGGGCGGGGCGTATGTGCTGAATGTGTCGTCCTACTTCGGCGGCGAAAAGTATGTGGCGATCCCATACCCGAACCGCTCCGATTATGCGGTCAGTAAGGCGGGTCAGCGCGCCATGGTCGAAAGTCTGGCGCGCTTCCTTGGTCCTGAGATTCAGATCAACGCAATCGCGCCCGGTCCGGTGGAAGGTGAACGGCTGAAAGGCGCCGGGAGTCGTCCTGGTCTGTTCATGCGCCGTGCGCGGTTGATTCTGGAAAACAAACGCCTCAATGAGGTCTTCGCTGCGCTGCTGGCAGCGCGCCACGAGGGCGCGACCATCGCCGATCTGTTGCCCGATCTGTTCGCCAATGACATTCAGTCCATCGCCAATAGCGCTGCGATGCCGGCGCCGCTGCGCCGCCTGGCGACGATGCTGCGCGAGACGAGCGATGCTGGCGGGAGCGCGCAGTCGTACCTGATGAATGCGACAATTGCGCGCAAATTGCTCAATCGGCTGGAGAATGGCGGGTACATTACGCTCCACGACCGACGCGCGCTGACCGTTGAACCGCCGGAGCCGTTCTTTACCGAAGCGCAGATCGAGCGCGAAGCGATCAAGGTGCGTGATGGCATTCTGGGAATGCTCCACCTGCAACGAATGCCGACCGAGTTCGATGTGGCGCTGGCGACGGTCTTCTATCTGGCGGACCGGAATGTGACGGGCGAGACGTTCCATCCGTCGGGCGGGCTGCGCTTTGAGCGCACGGTCACCGAAGGCGAACTGTTTGGCAAGCCGGGACAGCAGCGCCTGGAACGACTGAAAGGCAGCGTCGTCTATCTGATCGGTGAGCACCTGCGCCAACATCTGGTGCTGCTGGCGCGCACCTTCCTCGATGAGATTCATGTCGCGCGCGTCGTTCTGCTGACAGAAACCACGCAGGCGGCAACCGACCTGGCAGCCGAACTGTCCGATTATGAAGCCGCCGGACGATTCGTTGTCATCCCGACGTGTGGCGACATTGAAGGCGGTATTGATCGAGCGATGGCAGAATACGGCCGCCCCGGTCCGGTTATCTCGACGCCGTTCCGCCCGCTGCCGGATCGCGCCCTGAGCGCCCGAAACGGTGATTGGAGCAGTGTGTTGACCACCGCCGAATTCGAGGAATTGGTCGAACAGCAGATCACCCATCACTTCCGCGTTGCGCGCAAGGCGGGGCTGATCGAGGGCGCGAACGTCACCCTGGTGACGCCGCCGACCTCGGCGCGCTCGACGTCCGAAGAGTTCGCGCTGGCAAACTTCGTCAAGACGACGCTCCACGCACTCACGGCGACCGCTGGCGCCGAAAGTGAACGCACGGTGCCGCATGTGCCGGTCAATCAGGTGGACCTGACGCGGCGCGCCCGCAGCGAGGAGCCTCGCACGCCATCCGAAGAGGAAGAGGAATTGCAGCGTTTTGTGAATGCCGTGCTGCTGACCAGTGCGCCGCTGCCAACGCCGCTCGAAAGCCGCTATCGGGCGCGCATCTATCGTGGAAATGCGATTACCGTGTAAATAAAGGGATCTTGTCAGGAGAAAAGGACCTATGACCACCATCGAATCGGCTCTTCGCCCGCCACGCATCAATCCGGTGCGCACCCGCGCCGACTGGGAGGCGCAACGTAAGGCTGCGCTCACCGATCCGGGCGCGTTCCATGGCGCAATCGCTCGTAGCGCCATTCACTGGTACGACCGTCATCTTGACGCCTGGATCACCTGGGACGAAGAGGAGGGTTGCTGGAAGGGACTGCGTTACAGCGACGGCGCACCGATCGACGTGCCCTACGGACCGGATCACGAACCGTGGGAGCGCGCCTTCAACGGCGATGATCCGCCCTTCTATCGCTGGTTTGAAGGCGGGTTGACCAACGCTTGCTTCAATGAGGTCGATCGCCACGTGCTGACAGGCTATGGCGACGAGGTGGCGTTCTACTTCGAGGGTGACCGCTGGGACTCGTCGCTCAACAACGGGCGCGGTGGTCCGGTCGTCAGTTTTGCCGTGACGCGCAAGCAATTGATGCTCGAAGTTGTCAAGGCGGCGCAGGTGTTGCGCGATCTGGGACTGAACATGGGTGATCGCATCGCCCTCAACATGCCCAACATCATGGAGCAACTCTACTATACCGAAGCCGCCAAGCGCCTGGGCATCATTTACACGCCGGTGTTCGGCGGTTTCTCCGACAAGACCCTCAGCGACCGCATCCACAATGCGGGCGCGCGCCTGGTGATCACCAGCGATGGCGCCTATCGCAATGCGCAGGTCGTTCCCTATAAAGAGCAGTATACCGATCAGGCGCTCGATAAGTTCGTGCCGGTCGAGACCGCGCTGGACATCATCGAGGCGGCGCTCAGCGGCAGCGAGGGTTCGCCCGTGCCGGGCGCACCGCTGCTGGCGCCGGATCAGATCAAGCATATTCTGGCGCAGGTGCGCGACGCGCTCAAAGAAGACATCACCATTGAGCGCAGCGACGCAATGCGCGCCGTCGGACGCGCTATCGAGGGACTCACCGGCGTTGATGCCCTGGCACAGTCGCGCGCGCGCACCGCTGTCGCACAGGCGCTGGTTAATACGCCGCCGCGCGTCGATGCAGTGATCGTCGTGCGCCATACCGGACAGGATATTCTGTGGCGACCGGAACGCGATCGCTGGAGTCATGAACTGACTGCCAGGGCGCTGGAGACGATCCTGGCAAATGCGCGCGCCGTCGGCGTCGAGGTCTACAGCGAAGATGAACTCCTCAACTTGCCGACCGATCAGTTCGTGAAGGCGCTGTACGCAACCAGCCGCGCCGAACCGCTCGATGCGGAATATCCGATGTTCATCATCTATACGTCGGGCAGCACCGGCAAGCCCAAGGGAGTGGTTCACGTCCACGGCGGGTATGTCGCCGGCGTCGCCTATACCATGAGGGTCAGTTTCGACGCCGAACCGGGTGATACGATCTACGTCGTCGCCGATCCGGGCTGGATCACAGGGCAGAGTTATATGATCTGCGCCACGCTGACGACTCGCTGCACCGGCATTATTACCGAAGGCTCGCCGGTCTTCCCGTCCGCCGGGCGCTTTGCCAGCATTATCGAGCGCTACAAGGTGCGCATCTTCAAAGCAGGCGTGACCTTCCTCAAGACGGTGATGTCCGACCCGCAGAATACCGCAGATGCGCGTCAGTACGATATGTCGTCGCTGCGCGTCTGCACCTTCTGCGCCGAACCGGTCAGTCCTGCCGTACAGCAGTTCGGCATGGAATTGATGTCGCCGCAGTATATTAACTCCTACTGGGCAACTGAGCACGGCGGCATTGTCTGGACGCACTTCTACGGCAATGAGGATTTCCCGCTGCGCCCCGACGCGCATACCTATCCGCTGCCCTGGATCGCTGGTGAGGTCTGGGTGCTCGAAGGCGGCGACCGTGATGCAACCGGCGCCGAAGCGCCACGTTATCGCATCGCCGACTATGAGGAGAAGGGTGAGATCGTTATTACGGCGCCGTATCCGTATCTGACGCGCACCATCTGGGGCGACGTGAAAGGATTCGAGGCGTGGGTCGCCGCCATGCAGCACGGGAACGGCGCAACTGCGCCGCGCTGGCGCGGCGATGCCGAACGCTTTATCAAGACCTACTGGCGGCGCGGTCCCAACGACGAGTGGGGGTATATCCAGGGCGACTTCGCCATGAAGTACCCCGACGGCTCGTTCACGCTGCACGGTCGTTCCGACGATGTCATCAACGTGTCGGGGCACCGTATGGGCACCGAGGAGATCGAAGGCGCCATTTTGCGCGACAAAATTATCACGCCGGACTCGCCGGTCGGCAACTGTATTGTGGTCGGCGCGCCACACCGCGAGAAAGGTTTGACGCCGGTGGCGTTCATTCTGACGGCGCCGGGGCGCAAGTTGACCGGTGAAGATCGCCGCCGCCTCAACGAACTGGTGCGCAACGAAAAGGGCGCCGTCAGCGTTCCGGAAGACTATATCGAGGTCAGCGCCTTCCCGGAGACGCGCTCCGGCAAGTATATGCGGCGCTTCCTGCGCAATCTAATGCTCGGTGAGCCGCTTGGCGACACCACCACGCTGCGCAATCCCGAGTCGCTGAAGGAGATTGCGGAGAAGATCGAAGCGTGGAAGCGCAAGCAGCGCATGGCGGAGGAGCAGCGCATCTTCGAGCGCTATCGCTACTTCCGCATCGAGTACCATGCCGTGCGTGAGCGGTGGACGCCTTCGGGCAACGGAAGTGCGGCGGCGGAACAGAAGGCGCTGACGCAGCGGATTGCCATTGTGACCGTCACCAATCCACCGGTCAATGCGCTCAACGAGCGCGCCCTCGATGAGCTCAACACTATCGTCGATCACCTGGCGCGGCGTGAGGATGTGGCAGCGGTCGTCTTCACCGGCAGCGGCACGAAGAGTTTTGTGGCGGGCGCCGACATCAAGCAGATGCTCGAAGAGATGCACACCGTTGAGGACGCGATGGCGTTGCCGAACAATGCGCACCTGGCGTTCCGCAAGATCGAAACGATGAACAAGCCATGTATCGCGGCGATCAACGGCGTGGCGCTCGGCGGCGGCATGGAGTTCGCGCTCGCCTGCCACTATCGCATTGCCGACCTGCACGCCGAGTTTGGGCAACCGGAGATTAATCTGCGGTTGCTGCCGGGATACGGCGGTACGCAACGCTTGCCACGCCTGCTCTACAGCCGCCGCGGTGAAGCCGGTCTGATCAAGGCGCTGATGATCATTATGGGCGGGCGCACTCTGAATGCCGAGCGCGCGTATGAGATCGGGCTGATTGATAAAGTGGCGCACGGTCACGAAGAGGCGCTCACCCTCGCCACGCAGATGGCGCGTGAGATGATCCTGGCGGAGCGCAACGGCAAACCGACCGAACTCCGTGTTATTCCCAACACATCGGATGATCCGACGACGTTCTTCTCGCCGTTCCACGACCCGGCAACGGCTGGCGAGGGTCTGTGGCCCCCGCTGCCCGAAGCCTATGCGCTGCGCCGCCAGTTGACGGCACAGTGGGAAACGCCCGATCCGGCGATGGTGGACCTGCTCGAGAAGGCGCTGCGCGATCCGCTGATCACACGCATTATCAACCAGGCGCAGTGGGCCGGACGAGCCAGGGCGATTGAGCGGATCATCGACGCGTTGCGCACCGGCTTCACCAAAGGCATGCTGGCAGGGCTGGAGCGTGAGGCGCGCCTGTTCGCCGAAGCGGTGGTCGCTCCCGATGAAGGCAAGATTGGCATTCAGGACTTCCTGGACAAGCGCAGCGCACCATTGCCGACGCGCCGCCGCATCCACCTGACGCCCGACGAGGAGAAGCGCATGATCGACGCCGGTATGCTTTTGCCGATTGGCGCGCCATTCTTCCCCGGCGTGACGCCCATTCCGGTGGCGCAGTACGCGATGGCGGTGGTGCGCGATGAGGTCACCGGCGCGCCGGCCCACGGTGATCCGATTGAGGCGGAAAAGCAGATCATCATCCCGGTCGAAAAACCCGGACCAAACGACGTTCTGCTCTACATTCTGGCATCGGAGGTCAACTTCAACGACATCTGGGCGATCACCGGCGTGCCGGTCAGTCAGTTCGACGAGCACGACCGCGACTGGCACGTGACCGGATCAGGCGGGATCGGGCTGATCGTCTCGGTCGGCGAAGAGACGAAGCGCGAGGGGCGCCTGAAGGTCGGCGATCTGGTAGCGATCTACTCCGGTCAAAACGATCTACTGTCGCCCATGGTCGGACTTGATCCGATGGCGGCGGATTTCGTCATCCAGGGGTATAACACGCCTGATGCGTCGCACCAGCAGTTCATGGTGGCGCAGGCGCCGCAGTGTTTCCCGGTGCTGCCCGACCTGACCCTCGAGGCTGCCGGGTCGTATATGTTGAACCTGGGGACGGTCTATCGCGCATTGTTTACCACACTCAAGATTCAGCCGGGACGACGTATTTTCGTCGAGGGTGCGGCAACCGGCACCGGTCTTGATGCCGCGCGCTCGGCGGCGCGCAATGGGTTGTATGTCACCGGCATGGTCAGTTCGCAGGAGCGCGCAGCGGTTGTGCGCGCGGCTGGAGCAGTTGGTGTGATCAATCGCCGTGATCCACGCTATGCTGGCATCTTTACCCGCGTGCCGGAAGATCCGGCGAAATGGGCGGAATGGGAAGCCGCCGGTCGTCCACTGCTCGAAGACTATCGGGCGCAGAACGGAGGGCACCTGGCGGATTACGCCGTCTCGCACGCTGGCGAAACGGCATTCCCGCGCAGCTTCCAGTTGCTTGGCGAGCCGCACGATGGGCATATTCCGACACTGACGTTCTATGGTGCATCGAGCGGCTACCACTTCACCTTCCTTGGCAAGCCGGGCGCCGCCGATCCGGTGGAGATGCTGCGCCGGGCAGGGTTACGCGCCGGTGAAGCCGTGATGATTTACTATGGCGTCGATGACCGGTCGTACCTGGGTGACGAGGGGTATGAATCGGGCGCTGTGCCGGAGACCCTGGAACGCCGCACAACCCTCGTCGATCAGGTCGGGTTGGAGGCGATTGAATCGGCGCGCGCGATGGGCGCGCGGATCGTGGTGGTCACCTACACTGATGCACAACGCGAATTCGTGTTGAGCCTGGGCTTCGGCGCGTCGCTCAAGGGCGTTGTGAGCCTGGAAGAGTTGCATCGCCGCTATGGTGATGAGTTCGATTGGCCCGAAACCATGCCACCGCTGCCCGACGCAAAGAGCGATATCCATGGGTTCAAGGCGGCAGTGCGGCGCTTCAACGACCTGACGTTCAAGCCGCTGGGTACGGCAGTCGGGCAGTTCCTGCGCAGCAACGACAACCCGCGCGGGTACCCCGATTTGATCATCGAGCGTTCTGGTCACGACACGCTGGCGGTGAGCGTTATGCTGATCAAACCCTTCACCGGTCGTGTCGTCTACTTCGAGAACATGGACGGGCAGCGCTACTCATTCTTCGCTCCGCAGGTCTGGATGCGTCAGCGCCGGATCTATATGCCAACGGCGAATATCTGGGGCACGCACCTCTCGAACGCCTATGAGATTGTGCGCCTGAACGATGAGATCAGCGCCGGTCTGCTGAGCATCACCGAACCGACGCTCGTGGAGTGGAACGATCTCCCGCAGGCGCACCAGGCAATGTGGGAGAATCGTCACCAGGGAGCGACCTATGTCGTCAACCATGCCCTGCCGCGCCCTGGGCTCAAGGATAAGGACGAATTGTATGAGGCGTGGTCTGAGATGCTCCAGAATCGGGAATATGGGGTATAATCGTCTGCCGCAAGCGAGAGGGAAGAGGCGAGAGGGAAGAGGCAAGAGGGAAGAGGCAAGAGGGAAGAGGCAAGAGGGAAGAGGGTTGGCAAAGGTGGCAGGTAGAGGCGCGCCGTTGGCGCGCCCAGATTCACATCCGTGCGAACGTTCTACGCGAGCAGGGGTGACGGGTGCAAGGTGTGAAGGCGGCAGGTGGAAGGTTGAAGGTCGTCTCAACCCCTAACCCTTAACCCCTGACCCCTACCTAGTGAAAGGCGCCTGTCTCGACAGAAAGCCCGGATACCATGTTCAACAAAGTGCTCATCGCCAACCGTGGCGAAATTGCCGTCCGCATCGTCCGCGCCTGTCACGAACTTGGCGTGCGAGCAGTCGTGGCATACAGCGAAGCTGACAAATACTCGCTGGCTGTGCGCCTGGCGGACGAAGCCGTGTGTATTGGTCCCGCTGCATCGGCGCGATCCTATCTCAACCCTTCGGCACTGATCAGCGCAGCGCTGATGACCGGCTGCGAAGCCATTCATCCTGGCTATGGCTTCCTGTCGGAGAATCCGTACTTTGCCGAGATCTGCGCCGAGTACAAACTGAAGTTCATCGGTCCCGACGCCAATGCCATCCGAATGATGGGAGACAAGGCGCTTGGCAGGAAGACCATGCGTGACGCTGGTGTGCCAACCGTGCCGGGATCGCGCGGCGAATTGCGCACCCTCGAAGAGGCGGTCGAAACGGCGCATCAGATCGGCTACCCGGTGCTCCTCAAGCCTTCTGGCGGCGGCGGCGGGCGCGGCATGCGCGTCGCCCAAAATGAGGCCGATCTGATCAAGGCGTATCCAACGTCAAAAGCCGAAGCGGAAGCGGCGTTCGGCAATAGCGCCTTGCTCATGGAAAAGTATCTCCCGCAGGTGCGGCACGTCGAAATCCAGGTGCTCGCAGACCAGTATGGTCATGCCATTCACCTTGGTGAACGCGATTGTTCGTCGCAACGCCGCCATCAGAAGATCGTCGAAGAGGCGCCGTCGCCAGCCGTCAATCCCGATCTGCGCGCGCGCATGGGTGAAGCGGCGCTCAAAGGGGTGCGCGCCATCAATTATGTCAATGCGGGGACGATGGAGTTTCTGCTCGATCCCGACGGCAACTTCTACTTCATCGAGATGAACACCCGCATCCAGGTCGAGCATCCGGTCACCGAAATGGTCACCGGCATTGATCTGGTCAAATGGCAGTTGCGCATCGCGGCTGGCGAACCGTTGACAATCCGGCAGTCGGACGTGGTGATGCGTGGGCACGCGATTGAAGCGCGGATCAACGCCGAAGACCCGGACCGCGATTTCATGCCGTCGGGTGGTGAGATCGAGTACTATCTTCCGCCTGGCGGACCGGGGGTGCGCGTCGATTCGCATCTCTACGCCGGATATTCGCCGCCGGGATATTACGATTCACTCCTGGCGAAATTGATCGTCTGGGGCGCGGATCGCAATGAGGCGCTTGCTCGCCTCGAACGCGCTCTGCGCGAATTCGTGATCACTGGAATCTACACCACCATCCCGTTCACCCTGGCAATGCTCGAAGATCCGCCGTTCCGCGAAGGGCGAATCTCGACGCGCTACGTCCCCGATCTGGTTCAGCGTATCAAGGAGAGTAAACTCGAGTAGACAGGCATCTGCAAAACTGTGCAGCAATGCCGGGGGCGCAGGTTCCTGCGCCCTCAAATATCATCTTGGACGACTCTACAAATTACGATTGAAGATGCCGCATGCGTGTCATTCCGAGCGCAGCGAGGAATCTGCGCGGGTCGCGCACGACCCCTCGCGCTGCTCGGGGTGACCGTGCCGGATATTCACAGGTCATTGGTATCTATGAAGCACACCATGATTGCACCCGGATTGGAATGGTCTTCCCTGCTGGAACGGGCAAAGGCGCTCGTGCCCGAGGCGTTCGACGAAGACGGCAATCCGCTCAACCTGATCCATGGCGAATGGGGCTTTCCAGGACATCCGAAGCCGTTTCTGTCACCTGTCGATGGAACAATGCTTGGGAACTACCCCATGATCGACCTCGACACGGCGCGTCACGCCGTTGCCGCCGCCGCCAGTGAGTTCGGCGCGTGGTCCACGACGGATCTCTCCGAACGTCAGCAGCGGGTCGATGCCTGTGTGCACCTGCTGCGCCAGCACCGCGAACTCATCGGTCGGTTGCTGATGTGGGAGATTGGGAAACCGTATGCGCAGGCGATGACCGATGTGGATCGCTGCATCAGCGGCGTCGAGTGGTATGTCGAGCAGATACCGTCGATGATGGAGGGGCGCAAGCCGCTGGGATTGATCTCGAATATCGCCTCGTGGAACTATCCGCTGTCGGTGCTGGTTCACGCGATGCTGGTGCAGATGCTGGCAGGCAACCCGGTCATTGCCAAAACCCCCAGCGACGGCGGGTTGTTCGCGCTGACAGTTGCAATTGCGCTGGCGCGACGCTGCGGGCTGCCGGTTTCGCTCGTGAGCGGATCCGGCGGCAGGCTTTCCGAGGCGCTTGTGCGCGGATCAGAGGTGGCATGCCTGGCATTCGTCGGCGGCAAAACCAACGGACGCGATATTGCCGCCAGCCTGTACGACCGCGAGAAGCGCTACATGCTCGAGATGGAGGGGATTAACGCCTATGGCATCTGGCAGTTCAGCCGGTGGGACGCACTGGCGACACAACTGCGGCGCGGCTTCGATTATGGTAAGCAGCGCTGCACTGCCTATGTGCGCCTCGTGGTGCAACGTCAACTGTTCCCGCAGTTTCTCGATATGTACCTGCCGGTGCTCAAATCATTGCGGATTGGCAATCCGACGCTTGTCGATCATCCCGACGCGCCGCCGCCCACGCTCGACTTCGGACCGCTGATCAATGGGCGCAAAGTCGATGAATTGCAGGTGTGGATCAGCGAAGCGATCGGCGGCGGCGCTGTTAGCCTGTATCAGGGGACGCTCCGCGATGAGGATTTCCTGCCGCATCAGGATATTTCCGCGTACATGGCGCCCGTCGCGCTGCTGAATGTTCCCCGCAATGCGCGCCTCTACCACAACGAGCCGTTCGGTCCGGTCGATACGATTGTCGTGGTGGATAGCGTTGAGGAATTGATCACTGAAATGAATATATCCAACGGCTGTCTCGTCGCATCGGTCGCCTGCGACAATGAGCATCTGGCGCAACAGATCGCCGCCGAAGTGCGCGCCTTCAAGGTCGGCATCAATACCATTCGCTCGCGCGGCGACCGGGACGAGGTGTTTGGCGGCATCGGGCAAAGCTGGAAAGGGTGTTTCGTCGGCGGCAAATATCTGGTACAGGCGGTCACCATCGGTCCTCCCGGCGAGCGGTTGTACGGCAACTTCCCCGATTATACGCTACTGCCGGAGGAGCGCTGAAGGCGATAAGAACAAACATGGCGTCAGGACACGGCAAAGGATTTTTGTGTCTGAAAGGAGAGCAATGATGACTCAGGACACGTTCAGAGCGCTGGTGCTGACCCAGGAAAACGGCGCGATCCACGCTGAGTTCCGCCAACTGACGAACGACGATCTGCCGCAGGGCGACACGCTGGTGCAGGTGGTCTATTCCTGTCTCAACTACAAGGATGGTCTGAATGTCACTGGCAAGGGGAAGATTTCGCGTTTCTTTCCGATGGTCCCCGGCATCGATCTGGCAGGGACGGTGATCGAAACAACCAGCCCCGCGTATCACCCTGGCGATCCGGTGGTGTTGACCGGCTGGGGCATCGGCGAACGACACTGGGGTGGGTACGCGCAGCGCGCGCGCGTCAAAGCCGAATGGCTGGTTCCTTTGCCTGCGGGAATGACTCTCTTCCATTCCATGGCCATTGGCACTGCCGGGTTTACGGCAATGCTGGCGGTGATGGCGCTCGAAGAAGCTGGCGTTAAACCTGGTGATCGTGACGTGCTGGTGACCGGTGCAGCCGGCGGGGTCGGCAGCATCGCCACCACTCTACTGGCGCGGCGCGGCTACCGTGTCGCTGCGTCTACCGGGCGCGCCGAAACCCACGACTATCTGCGTGAACTCGGCGCGACAACCATTGTGCCCCGCGCCGAACTGGCAGCGCCGGGACGTCCGCTCGAATCAGAACGCTGGGCAGGCGCGGTCGATACGGTCGGCGGCGATGTGCTGGCGCGCGTTCTCGCCGCCACTGCGACCGGCGGCGCAGTTGCAGCATGCGGCAATGCCGGCGGCGCTCATTTGACCACCACGGTGTTTCCGTTTATCCTGCGCGGCGTGCGTCTGATCGGCATTGATTCGGTCACCTGCCCAACGGAGCGCCGCCGCGCGGCATGGGATAATCTGGCGCGCGAGCTGCCTGCCGATGTGCTCGACCGGATGACCCGCGTCGAACCGCTCAGCCGGGTCAAAGAACTGTGCGATGAGATCGTGGCCGGTCAGGTGCGTGGGCGGGTTGTTTTCGATGTGAATGCCTAGAACGTTGAACGCCGAACATGGAACGTTCAACGTTCGTTCGTGCGGCGTCCGACCTTGATTGCACGCTTTTCCCATTCATCGCGCCAGAGCGCGGCGCTGCTTGGCTGGATCGCCGCTGAACTGCGCCAGATTGCAGCGGTTGCGCGCGCGCCGCAGTGGTGGGCATCCTTCGGAGTCGCGCTGGCGCTCTGGGCGCTCGCATACCAGGTTGCGCCAACCATACGCCTCGATGTTGGCGGCGACCGCGAGACGCGCCGGCGCGGCTTTGACTCTCCCTTCCTGATCAACTTCAACGACTCGGAACCGGCAGACCTGCCAGATCGCCCGTGGTATGCGGCGGACTCCCTGCCGTATCGCTGGACGCGCACTATTTCTTCGGTCGTATTCCCCGGCGCCGGTGGTGACCACTGGCTGCTGCGCGTCACCGCCGCCAGTGGAAGACCCGACGGCAGTGCAGTTCGCAGTGTCTGGCGCACCGCCAACGGTTCATCGATCACATTGGACATCGCCGCACAACGGCGGATGTATGCCATCCTGGCGCGCACCGACCCGGCCGGCGACCTGCGCGTGACGTTCGAGACCCCGCGCCTGATTGCGCCTTCCGATCCGCGCATCCTGGGGCTGCCCGTCTTTCGTATTGTGGCGACTCCGGCACAACCGGCGCCTTATCGTCCGGCATGGGTGATGTCTGGCTGGCTGGCGCTGTCGCTGGCAGGCATGTATGCGCTGACACGGCGCACCTGCGCGCCCTCGCACCACGCGACGCGCGCTTCCGCCGGCATAGTGGCGACCGTCGCGCTGCTCGCTGCCTGGATGATTGCAGTGCGACGCACGGATGCAACCGTGCTTGCCCCAACCGTTGCGGTGTGGATATGGGTCGCCTATGCGCTGGTTCCGTTTGTCGAAGCGGCACTGCGCGCAACCCAACCAACTGCGGACGCCGTAACCGCCGCAGGGCTGACGGCGGTTGCGTGGTTCGTTCGTGTGGCGGGAATGCTTCACCCCTACGCACAGACCAGCGATCTGGGGTTGCACGTCAACAACCTGGCAGATGTGGCGCGCGGCACGATCTTTTTTACTGAAGGACTCCCTTGCCGCGCCGGCGCCGGACCACAACCGTACCTGCCCGGCGGGTACCTGGCGCTGCTGCCGGTTGTCCTGCTGACCGGCGCCGACCGCGCGGCGCTGACGCTGCTGGTGCAGGCAGGCACGGCGCTGCTGGAGAGCCTGACCGTCGCCGTCCTGTGGCTGCTGCTCCGGCGCACCGATACGGGCAGAACAGCGTCGCTCTACGCAGCGGCGATCTATGCCCTCGCGCCGCCAATCCTGCGCTCCTATTCCGTCGGCGAAATGGCAAACCTGCTGGCACAGGCGCTGGTTGCACCGCTGATCCTCTGGATGACGCTGGCGCTGCGCGATCACTCGTGGAAGGCGACGCTCTCCGGCGCTGCGTTGATCCTGCTCATCCTGCTTAGCCACGGCGGTGTTGCGCTTTCGGCCGGCGCGGCGCTGGCGGTCTGGTTCCTGTTCAGCCTGGTTCAGCCCGACGGTGGGACGAGTGCAGAAGGGGCACAGAGCGCGGCAAATACCCCGCGCATCTCACAAATCCGGCGTATGAGCGCCTGGCGACTTGCCATCGCAATCGGCGCAGCAGGCATTGTCGCATTCACGCTCTTCTACTCGGCGTTCGGCTACGTGGCGGAGGAGCGCCGCATCGCGCAAGAGGCGCTGGCAGCCCAGGGCATCATCTGCCCGCCGGGTGATCCCCTGCTCGACAAACTGAACCGGTGGGTGATCGGGTTCGTATTCAGCCCCGGCGCCCCCCTGCCGTCGCTCGCACTGGCGGTTGGCGTCACTGGCGCACTACTCGCCGGACAACCGCGCAGTGGCGCATTGAGGCTTACCCTGGCAGCCTGCTGGCTCGGCGCGCTGGCAAGCCTGGGAACGCTCCTGTTCAGCGACCAACCGGTGCGCTGGACGATCTTCATCTACCCGGCGCTTTGCATCGGTGCAGGGGTCGCGCTGGCGCAATGGCAGCGCCACGGGCGCGCTGGTGCAACGCTTGCCCTGACGGTCATGCTCTTCCTGATCTGGTACGGCGCCGCCGACTGGGTGCGCCAGGTAAGCGAGTATTTGCGGTAGTAGGCTTAACGCCCGACAATTTCTCGCTCCGCGCGCTCGAGCACTGCGTCACGGTTCGACAGCACGGTTTCGGCAGTCACCGGCACACGGATCGTCGGCACAACTCCCACTCCTTCCAGCAGTGGCGCACCGTCCGGCAGCAGCGTGCGACCGGTCGGGACCTGGAGGAAGATGTCGTCCGGCAGCACATACTGCCCGCGCGACACCTCGGCATACACCCCAGCGGTCGGCGTTTCACCAATCACAATCACGCCGGGAACTTTGCTGAATCCATACGACTCGAATTCACATGCACTGAAACACGCCTGCCCGACCAGTAGCACAATCTTGTCGAAACGGTACTGGTTCTGGTGCGGCAGAATCGTATCGAGCGGACCTTCTGGCTCGAACCGACCGGTACGTTCGCTGTAGTATTCGTCCTGACCGATGATGATCTCCCGGTCGGACAGAAACCCTGCCAGTCCCAGCGGCGCACCGCCGCTATTCTGCCGCATGTCGATAATAATGCCGGGAACATCCAGGTCGTCGAACGTCTTGAGCGCCCGCTCGAACAGACGGATCAGCAGATTCAGGTCATCGTAGTTGGAATTGATACGAATATACCCGACGCCAGAGGCGCGCTGCTCGAACTCGACCGGCAGCGCCGCCGGGTTGCTCTCCTGGAAGATCGATGTCGCAAAAAAACTGTCGCGTTCTTCCACCGCACGCAACGTGACCGTCTGCGGCGCACCACGCGGGTTGGCGAACGTCACCTGCGCTTGCGTCCCGACCGGCGCGCGCAACAGGTAACGCGCCTGCTGATAGCGCAGCGCAAAGTCGGTCGAGAACGGTCCCCCCAATGGCTCGACGGCAGCAATTGCGTCTTTGACCGGCGCGCCGTTGAACGCCAGCAATTCGGCGCCGACCTGCACACCCGCGCGATCGGCAGGACCATTGCGCGTCACGAAGACCACCAGCGCGCGACCATCATCCAATTCGCGGATGGCGAACCCATACCCGCCGGCGGCGCGTTCACGGAACAGCGCGCCGGAAAGCGGCGAATTGACGCCAACGTGCCCATCGCGGAAGGCATTCGCAAAATCGAACATGACCTCAAAAAACGCGCGGCGATCCTGTTGGCGTTCCGCTTCGGCAACGCGCGGCGCCAGGTTTGCATAAAGTGCATCCCAATCCGGCGCTTTTCCGGGAATGCCGTTGAAGGCATATTCGACCCGCACCCGTTTGAACATTTCATCGAACGCCCTGGTATACGACAGATCGGAGAAATCTTTGATCGCTGCATCCGGCGGTTCGTGCAGCGTCACCTGCTCTTCACGGTTGCGCTCGATGCCAAACGGACGCTGATCGAGATCGATGACCGAATACCCGGCAGCGAGCGGACCAACCGGATCATCGGCGGTAAACAGCAACCCATCGGCGCCAAAATCGGTTGGGAACTGTTGCGCTTCGTCCGGCGCCCACACTACCAGTTTGCCGCCGGTGATCTCATCGTTGTTCTCCGGATCGTTGACCGTCGATGCCAGATAGGCGGGCCACCCGAAACTGCGGTCGTCCCCTTCGGAAAAGGGACCGCCATACAAATTGGGCCAGTACGCCACCACGAACACCTGTACGCCGGTATCGCGTTGGGTGTTGTTATCGACATCAGCCAGCACTCCTGCCGGACGCGCCGGCAGAGCCAGGCGAAACTCGCCGCGCTGCCGCTCCAGATCGATGGTCAGTGGTCCCAGCGCCTGACTCTCGACCGGCAGTTCCCATTCCTCATCACGAGTGATGAAGCCGTAGAGATCGACCAACCCGACAGCGTGTTCGACATAGTAGGTGGTAATGATATCGTTGGTATACGTGAACTCGCCGGTGATCACCTCAACGCCGCCTGTTGCTGTACGGGACGGGATCGGCGACGGCGTGATCACCTCCGGCGAGGCGGTCGCCTCTGCTACGGGCGAGACATTCGACGGGTTGACGGCAGTCGCATCCTGTGCCGGCAGCAGGTTGGTCGGCGCGCCGCCGCCACAAGCGGCAAGCGCCAGAAGCAAAGCCGCAATCGCTCCGATATACCAGAAAGGACGTTGTTTCATCATGTCTCCTTCCGCACAATCATACAAAGCATTGTAGCGTTTGCCGGAGAAGGATGCAATCAAAGTGGCAGATCTTTTCGATGGGCAGTGCGTTTTCAGCGCCGCCAGGATCGTTTTTCCCCCATCCCTCCAGCCCCTTTCTCCCACGAGGGGAGAAGAAAGCGTTGGGACAGGGGGGCGAACTACCTGTGAGTGGCTCGCCGATGTCTGGGTGACGTTACAGCGCAGCGCGCATTGTGTTCCCTATGTCAAAGCAACGTCCGGTAACCGAGTTTTCGCCGTTTTTCCACCAGCGCGCATACCGTTCCATCTAGTCGCGCGAGTCGCACACACCGGTTGCGACCAGACTCCAGGCAAGACAGAGCGCCATACTGGTGTCGTCGGTCCATCCGCCGGGAGGCAACCGGAATGGTCCGCCGCCGGTGATCTGCGTGACGCGCGGGGTGAATGGATCGAGCGCTGGCGTAAACTCGAGCGTTGTGCCGAGCGCATCGCCAATGGCAAGCCCAAGCAGCGCGCCCTGCGCGCGCCGTACACGGTCAGAGTCGAGCGTGAGCGCCATGGCAATTGCTCCTTCCCGCCAGAAACACAATCGTCCCTTCTTCGTGCACCTTCGTGTTCTTCGTGGACGAAAAACGTCTCATCTCTCCCCACCCGCAATCATCTCTGGCGGGCGTCGCGCTCCGCCGGCATCGTCTCGACCTGACACAACAAATAGATGTATCACAAGCGGATGGATGACCAATGGCGGCGCGTGTTCTTCGTGCACCTTCGTGTTCTTCGTGGACGAAAAACGTCTCATCTCTCCCCACCCGCAATCATCTCTGGCGGGCGTCGCGCTCCGCCGGCATCGTCTCGACCTGACACAACAAATAGATGTATCACAAGCGGATGGATGACCATTGGCGGCGCGTGTTCTTCGTGCACCTTCGTGTTCTTCGTGGACGAAAAACGTCTCATCTCTCCCCACCCGCAATCATCTCTGGCGGGCGTCGCGCTCCGCCGGCATCGTCTCGACCTGACACAACAAATAGATGTATCACAAGCGGATGGATGACCAATGGCGGCGCGTGTTCTTCGTGCACCTTCGTGTTCTTCGTGGACGAAAAACGTCTCATCTCTCCCCACCCGCAATCATCTCTGGCGGGCGTCGCGCTCCGCCGGCATCGTCTCGACCTGACACAACAAATAGATGTATCACAAGCGGATGGATGACCAATGGCGGCGCGTGTTCTTCGTGCACCTTCGTGCTCTTCGTGGACGAAAAACGTCTCATCTCTCCCCACCTGCAATCGCCTCCGCAAACACCCGCAACGCGCGGACGGCACGCAAACCGGGCCATGTCAACATCATGCCGTCACACAGCAGCACGCGCCCATCCCGCACCGCCGGAACGTCGCCATATGGCGCAAAAGCGACCAGATCACGTTCGCTGAACGCATACGGCTCATTCGGAAGCAGAATCACCTCTGGTTGCAGGCGCATAAATGTCTCCAGCGACGCGCGTGGGTAGCGCCCCGGCAACCGGCGACCAAGATTTTCGGCGCCACACCGTTCCAGCAGATCGCCCGCATACGTTTCTGCCCCAACCGCCATCCACGGATCGCGCCAGATGAAGGCGAGCGTCGGGATACGACGTTGCGGCGCCCGTTGCGCTGCTTCGGCGAGCGCCGCGCGCAGCGCCGTAAGCCCTGGCGCCGCCGCATCCGCTGCTCCGAGCACAGCGGCGAGCCGTCCATACTGCTCCAGCACATCAGCAACACTGCGGATCGCCGTCACATAGACTGGAACGCCGGCCGCCGTAAGCGCCTGCACGTCGCGTTCACGGTTCTCCTCCTGATCGGCGATGACCAGATCGGGTTGCAGGGCAATGATCTTCGCCCGGTCGGGGTTCTTCGTGCCGCGAATGCGCGGGATGCCGGCAAGCGCCGCTGCCGGCTCGATGCAGTAGTCGGTCACTGCTACAACGCGCGCGCCGAGCCCGACATCGAAGAGCCATTCAGTCAGACTCGGCACGAGCGACACAATGCGCTGCGGCGGTCTCTTCAGTTCCAGGCGTCGACCAAGCGCGTCAACCACAAGCATAGCAGTCAGGTCCAGGCACAATTAAGAGACGCAGATGTGCGCGGACGCACCGGATTCACGCAGACCCGCTCGCCGTGAAACGCGACCGAACCGCACCAGGGGTGTATTCAAACGTTCTGACCATCTGCAACCGCACCCACTGCATTCATGACATTGTCTCCGTCAGCGGCGGCACCGTCACCGGACGATTCTGCTCGTCGACGGCGACGAGCACGCATTCCGCCTGACACACCAGCACCCGTTCGTTGTGGTCCATCGGCTCCCACCAGACATCGACAGCGATACGCATTGAACTGCGTCCGGTACCGACCAGACGGGCGATCACCTCGACAATCGACCCTTCACGCACCGGGTGGTGGAAGTTGACCTCGCTGATCCGCACCGTCACGACCTTGCGCCGACACCAGCGCGTGGCGCAAATGAACGCCGCCTGGTCGATCCAGGCGACCGCCGTGCCGCCGAAGAGGGTCCGGTAGTGGTTGGTGTTCATGGGGAACACCGGAAAGACCATACGCGTCTCGACGCGATCGGCAGCGCTCATTGTGCTGTTCCTTCCTGTGGAAAGCACGCCGGATGCAACAGGCGCGCCAGATGCTCGACTCCATCGACCACACGCGGCGCCGGGCGCGAACAGTAGCTGTTGGCATCCAGCGCATACACCTGCCCCTTGCGTGCTGCAGGAATGTCGAACCATCCCGGCGGGCGCGGCAGCGCGTCCCATTCGCGCTGCGCGGCTTCGGCGGAATAGCCGCAGGGAATGAGCAAAACCACGTCCGGCTGCGCGCAGAGAACGTCCTCCCAGCGCACACGGAACGACCGCTCCCCGGCGCGACCGAGCAGGTCGCGTCCTCCTGCGAGATGGATCATTTCCGGGACCCAATGCCCACCGATGAACGGCGGGTCGAGCCATTCCAGCGCCACCACACCGGGACGCGGCTGCCCGGCGACTGCGCGACGCACACCATCCAACCGCTGGCTCAAGCGTTCATTGAGTCGCCGACCGCGTTCTGGTACACCGACGGCTTCGGCAATTGTCAGCACATCGCTGAAGATTCCATCGAGGTTTGGCGGCGCCAGCGAGACGACGCGCGGATTGCCCGGCAACTGCGCCGCAACCACGCAGACATCTGCAAACGACACCGCACAGACATCGCACAGTTCCTGGGTGATCACCAGATCAGGCTGCACGTCGGCAAGGAGCGCCTCATCGAGCAGGTAGAGGCTTTCGCCGCGCGCCAGGCGCGCACTGACGACCTGATCGATCTCGGCGCTCGACAGACCGTGCGGAATGGCAGAGTACGTCACCCGCGGCAGGTCGGCGACGACATCGGGCGGGTAGTCACATTCGTGCGAAACGCCGACCAGCATATCCGCCAGGCCCAGTTCGCACACGATCTCGGTTGCCGATGGAAGCAGTGATACGATACGCATGATGGATCATCCTTCTTTCCGGTCTGGATCGCCCCTGACAAGCACGTTTGTTCTCGTTCTCATACGACGCTCGTTCGTGAGAGCGTTCCGCCAGTTTTGACAAAAAGACACGCGCAGAACCATAACCATCATACCAGAACTCGCGGCGATGCGCAGTTGCGCCAACTCCTGCGTTTGCTGCGAATGCCGGTCGCTTCTACTCTGCTATAATGCTCCCGCGCCATTCCTGCATCATAAGGCAATGCCTATGGAGTTCAAAGACTACTATGCCGTCCTTGGCGTCCCGCCCGACGCCGACGAGCAAACGATCAAGAAAGCGTACCGCAAACTGGCGCGGCAGTACCATCCCGACGTCAACCCTGGTGACAAAAAGGCTGAAGAGCGCTTCAAAGAGATCAATGAAGCCTACGAGGCGCTGAGCGACCCGGAACGCCGCCACAAGTACGATCAGTTGCGCGAACAGTATCAGCGCTGGCAGCAGCGCGGCGGCAGCGGCGAGTTCGACTGGGGTCCCTGGCAAACGGCGCCGGGGCAGACAGTCTACACCTATACAACGGTCTCACCGGAGGACCTGGAAGACCTCTTCGGAGGTGAAAGTCCCTTTTCGGACTTCTTCGGGACGATCTTCGGTCAGCCACATGGCGCCACCCCCCGTGGACCGCAGCGCGGGCGCGATCTTGAACTGCCGGTTGAGATTTCGCTCGAAGAGGCGTTTTACGGCACGACACGCTCGCTTCAGGTAGGCACGCGGCGCATCGAGGCGAAGATTCCGGTCGGCGCGCGCACCGGAACCCGTGTGCGTCTTGCCGGGCAGGGGCGCCCCGGCATTGCCGGAGGTCCGCCGGGCGATCTCTACCTGCTGATCACCGTCCTGCCGCATCCACAGTTCGAGCGCGACGGCGATGATCTGACCACGACCGTTTCGGTTGATTGTTTTACCGCAATTGCCGGCGGCGAGGCGCGCGTTCCGACATTGGACGGTTCGGTGCTGCTCAAGATTCCGCCGCGCACGCAGGCAGATCAGGTCTTCCGACTGCGGGGCAAAGGCATGCCACGCCTCGAACGCCCGACCGAACGCGGCGATCTCTTTGCCCGGGTGAAACTGGTGTTGCCCGAAACGTTGAGTGATGCTGACGTCGAAACGATTCGCACACTGGCGCGCGAGCGGAGCGCCCGAAAAAAAGGGTGACCGGCGCACCGGCGCGTATTGTGTCGTCACGCCCGGCAGCCGGTCACATCTGGATGATCGTTCTGGCGCTCGGACTCGTGATCGGAGCGCTTCTCTGGTTGATTGTGGGGAAGATCTGAGTTCGTTCCACGACAGGGTACGCTGGGGGCAGGTCTGAAATCCGCCCCCCACACGGAGTAATACCAATGACCTGTGCACATCCGGCATGGTCACCCCGAGCAGCGCGAGGGGTCGTGCGCGACCCGCGCCGATTCCTCGCTGCGTTTACCCTGAGCGAAGCGAAGGGCTCGGAATGACACGCATGCGGCATATTCAAATCATAATTGGTAACGCAGGAGTTTCAGATGCTGATCCGTCGCATGAATCCCGAAATGCTGGCAGCGCAGACCGGTCTGCCGGTTGAGGTGATCCAGGACCTGATCGATCTCGGTCTGATCGGGTCCTTTCCCGAACCGACAGAAACTGACCTGATCGAATTGCGCCGCGTGCGCCGCCTTATCGACATCCTGGGGCTTTCCCACGAGGCGGTTGATGTCGTGTTGCAGATGCGTCGCCGCCTGGTTGCGCTGCAACGAGAGGCGGCGCAACTCCGCGCCGAACTCGCGGAACGCCACCGCGCGGAACGCTCGACGGTCTGGATCGAAGCGGAATGGATTGAAGAGCGGGAATAGCCCGATATACGGAGAGTTCTTTCATGATCCCCCTCTACGACAATGTCCACGCGCGATCTTTTCCGTTTGTCAACTGGGCGATTATTCTTGCCAACATTGCGTTCTTCCTCATCGAAGTTGCGCTTGGACCCGATGCCGAGCGGTTCGTGACCATGTTTGCGGTCGTTCCTGCGCGGTTGCTTGCCAATCCAGGTCCAGATCAGATCGCTACGCTTTTTACATCGATGTTCCTTCACGGCGGATGGTCGCACCTGTTGAGCAATATGCTGGCGCTCTATATCTTTGGCGATAACGTCGAAGATCGGATGGGGGGTGGACGCTACCTGACGTTTTACATCATCTGCGGATTGATCGCAGCCCTGACTCACATATTGTTCAACCCGGATTCGCCGATTCCGACGATCGGTGCGAGTGGCGCGATCAGCGGCGTGCTCGGCGCGTATCTGATCCTCTATCCGACAGCGCGGGTGATCACGCTGATCCCGATCTTTTTTCTTCCCTGGTTCGTTGAAATCCCGGCGCTGGTCTACCTGGGAGTGTGGTTCCTGTCACAGTTGCTCAACGGCACGCTGGCGATCATCATTGGCGCGCAGGGGTTCGGCGGCGTGGCGTGGTGGGCGCATGCCGGCGGTTTCGTCGCCGGCATTGTACTCGTGGGTCTCTTCATTCAACGTCGCAGCCGGCGGCGCGTCTATGCGGACGAGTACTGGCCCTGGTGATGAGGGAGGTTGCCCGTGGACCTGATAGGACTGTTATGGATTTTCTTCATTATTTCGTCGTTACAGCCGGTCATTCGCCAGAAGATGCTGGAGAACGGGCGCCTGCGCCTGCTCGAACGCCTCGAACAGCAGCGCCAGAGCCGGGTGATTGTCCTCATTCACCGCCAGGAAACGCTCAGTCTGCTCGGGTTCCCGCTCGTGCGCTATATCGACATCGACGACTCGGAAGCGGTGCTGCGGGCGATCAAAATGACCGATAAGGATGTGCCGATTGACCTGGTGCTGCACACCCCCGGCGGACTGGTTCTGGCGGCGGAACAGATCGCCAGCGCGTTGCGCAAGCATCCGGCGAAGGTCACCGTCTTCGTGCCGCACTACGCCATGTCTGGCGGGACGCTCATCGCTCTGGCGGCGGACGAGATTGTGATGGACGAGAACGCGGTTCTCGGACCGGTAGACCCGCAGTTGGGGCAACAGCCAGCGGCATCGATTCTCAAGGTGCTGGAACGCAAGCCGATCAGCGAGATCGACGACGAGACCCTGATCATGGCGGACATTGCCGAAAAAGCCATCCGCCAGGTGAAGGCGACTGTCATCGAGTTGCTGGCGGATCGTATCGGCGCCGAAAAAGCCGAACATATCGCCACAATGCTGGCAACTGGCGTCTGGACGCACGATTACCCGATCAGCGTGCGCGAAGCGCGCGAACTCGGTTTGCCGGTCAGCACCGATATGCCGTCGCTTGTGTACCAGTTGATGGGGCTGTACCCACAGACGGCGCAGCGCCGCCCGTCGGTTGAGTACATTCCGCTCCCCCGCTCGCGCGAATCGGAGCGTCGCCGGGCAGAGCGATAGCAAGAAGCGTTCCTCTGCCCCTCACCCCCGCTCCCTCTCCCGTGTAAGGGCGGACCGAACTCCCGCGCGCACCCCAGCACGTCCACCAGGGGACACCCGCGCGCGCGGCACCGGTCTTCCCGCCCCCGCGCGCGAGAGCGGAGCAGGGGGAGCGCCTCGAACACCACATCGCAGAACCGCAACTCCTGCGGCGGATATTTGCCAAACCCCGCCGGACCGAGAGAGTGCCTCGAACACCACATCGCAGAAGCGTCCCCTCTCCCACGTGCGGAAGAGGAGCGGGGGGTGAGGGCACAACCACACATCCTAACGCCATGCATGCCCGCCAGGCGCATGCGCGCGGTCTGCCCTTGAACCCCTGTGAGCGGTGTGGAGGGTGAGTGAAACGCCGCGATCCGACCCTACAACGTAATCACCTGATCCGGCGGACTTCCGGCGAGCGCTTTGTACAACTGTGGGAAGCAGCCTGCCACTACGCCTTCGACCAATCCCCTGGCTTTCACCTGCCCAAAGCCGCACTGCGTGAAATCGCCTTCTCCCAGATCACGCTCGACTGCACAGCGATCACATACCATGAGCAGAATATTCTGCGCCTTGGCGACTTTCGCCAGACGCTCGCCAATCGGATCACCCTTGCGCAACACATACAGGTTGTCGTCGAAAAACATCATCCCGACTACCTGCGCGCCATGAACACCCTGTTCGAGTTGCGGCAGAATCATTTTCCCGAGTTTGTACGTGGCGGACATATCGGTTGCAAACACATACGCGACTTTCATGGACTTCCTCCTCATACGCGAACAGGACAACTGGAATGACAATCCTCGTCAATCCTCGGACACCCACACCGACCATGTCCCGAAAGGATCGTCAAACTGCGCCCACCCTTCGGGACCCAACGCCATCTCGTCGTCGGTCAACAGGCAGGCATCAAGGCGAGCGCGCAGCGCCGCCTCGTCCATATCCTGCCCGATCAGCACCAGTTCCTGCCGCCGATCGCCCCACCGACTGTGCCATACCTGCGCCAGATGCGCTTCATCTTCAGGATCATCTGGCAATTCATCATCCGGCAGCGCCGCCCACCACAAGCCGCCTGGCTCGACCCGACACGCACTCCCGGCCTGCGACCAGAGACCGCTGATACTCATGCGCGTCGCCAGCCAGATCAGCCCCTTAGAACGCAACACACCGGGCCACTCATCGTGAATGAGGTCCCAGAAACGTTGAGGATGAAACGGTCGTCGAGCGCGATAGACAAAACTCGAAATGCCATACTCCTCGGTTTCCGGCGTATGTTCGCCGCGAAGTTCCTTAAGCCAGCCAAGCGCCTGCGCCGCGCGCTCAAAATTGAAGCGACCGGTATTCAATATCTCGCGCAGCGGCACACGCCCAAACGACGCGCGCACAATGCGGGCATCGGGGTTCAGTTTGCGCAGAAGCGCTTCCAGTTGATCCACCACATCGGGATCGACCAGATCGATCTTGTTCAGCACCAGAACATCGGCGAACTCAACCTGATCGATCAACAAATCAACAACCGACCGTTCATCATCGTCGTCGGCAGCCATGTTCCGATCACGCAGGTCGTCGGTCGAGCACAAATCCTGCGGAAAATTGAACGCATCAACGACCGTCACCATCGTATCCAGCCGCGCCAGTTCCGCCAGGCTGACGCCGGTTTCATCCGCGAACGTGAACGTCTCCGCCACCGGCAGCGGCTCGGAGATGCCGGTCGACTCGATGAGCAGATAATCGAAGCGCCCTTCACGCGCCAGGCGCGCCGCCTCAACCAACAAATCCTCGCGCAGCGTGCAGCAGATGCACCCATTGGTCATCTCGATCAGGCGCTCTTCGGTGCGACTGAGGGCCGCCCCGCCGCTGCGCACCAGCCGGGCGTCGATGTTGACCTCGCTCATGTCGTTGACGATGACTGCCACGCGCAGACCTTCGCGATTGGCAAGCACATGGTTGAGCAGGGTCGTTTTACCGCTGCCCAGAAACCCCGACAGAACCGTTACCGGCAACGGTTGCGCAGTATGTTGCGCCATGACAAACCTCGTGATGCATGATCAACATGGTTGTGTTTGATGATAGTGTATATCAATGAAATTGTCAAACCATTGATGACTCGGAGCAGGGTCATAAATGATCAGAACCCGCTGCATCGTCACGGGTTGATGATCAGTCCCGCCGCTTGTGCGCAGGAATGGCTATTCCTTCCGGTTACCATTGTCATGTTGTGTGATACCAATGACGCTTGACGATGCCGCATGCGTGTCATTCCGAGCCCTTCGCTTCGCTCAGGGTAAACGCAGCGCGGAATCGGCGCGGGTCGCGCACGACCCCTCGCGCTGATCGGGGTGACCATGCCGGATGGTCACAGGTCATTGGTATTACAGCAGCGCACCGGGGTCATATCCGACTTCATATCTCACCGGCGCTCGATGTCTACTGCAACAGAACGCGGTACTGCCAGGAGGGACAACGTGGACACGACCAGCACGACGCAACGAACCCATACGCTCTCGGTTGGCGCGCTGATCGCTCTGTGCCTTCTCATGGTGATCAGCGCGCTGGCGCCCGCCGCTATGCAGGCGAGTTCGTAATCGATTACCAGCCCGAATAACGCATCATTCACGGTCGGAATATCCTCAGTTTTCACGATCACGACATCCGGCTTTTCTCTATCGAACCCGCCATATTTCTACACTGTCCCAGGGACTCTTCCTAACGGACTGGAGATTGTTTCCAATAACGACACCACGGGCTACATCAGTGGCGATCCTGCACCCGGCACCGGCGGCGTCTACACGTTTACACTCTATGCAGACGATGAAAATGGCGGAATAGCTACTCAGAGCTTCACCCTCACCATCTACGAGGCGCCGGCCATCACCAGCCCCAACACCACCACGTTCACCGTCGGGCAGGCGGGTTCGTTCACCGTCACCGCCACCGGCTATCCGACGCCGACGCTGAGTGTGAGCGGCGCATTGCCTTCCGGCGTCACGTTTACGCCCAACTCCAACGGCACGGCGACGATCAGCGGCACGCCGACGGCAGGCGGGGTCTTCCCGCTCACAATTACGGCCGCCAACGGCGTGAACCCGAACGCCACGCAAACCTTCACGCTGATCGTCAATCAGGCGCCGGCCATCACCAGCCCCAACACCGCCACGTTCACCGTTGGGCAGGCGGGTTCGTTCACCGTCACCGCCACCGGCTATCCGACGCCGACGCTGAGTGTGAGCGGCGCATTGCCTTCCGGCGTCACGTTTACGCCCAACTCCAACGGCACGGCGACGATCAGCGGCACGCCGACGGCAGGCGGGGTCTTCCCGCTCACAATTACGGCCGCCAACGGCGTGAACCCGAACGCCACGCAAACCTTCACGCTGATCGTCAATCAGGCGCCGGCCATCACCAGCCCCAACACCGCCACGTTCACCGTTGGGCAGGCGGGTTCGTTCACCGTCACCGCCACCGGCTATCCGACGCCGACGCTGAGTGTGAGCGGCGCATTGCCTTCCGGCGTCACGTTTACGCCCAACTCCAACGGCACGGCGACGATCAGCGGCACGCCGACGGCAGGCGGGGTCTTCCCGCTCACAATTACGGCCGCCAACGGCGTGAACCCGAACGCCACGCAAACCTTCACGCTGATCGTCAATCAGGCGCCGGCCATCACCAGCCCCAACACCGCCACGTTCACCGTTGGGCAGGCGGGTTCGTTCACCGTCACCGCCACCGGCTATCCGACGCCGACGCTGAGTATGAGCGGCGCATTGCCTTCCGGCGTCACGTTTACGCCCAACTCCAACGGCACGGCGACGATCAGCGGCACGCCGACGGCAGGCGGGGTCTTCCCGCTCACAATTACGGCCGCCAACGGCGTGAACCCGAACGCCACGCAAACCTTCACGCTGATCGTCAATCAGGCGCCGGCCATCACCAGCCCCAACACCACCACGTTCACCGTTGGGCAGGCGGGTTCGTTCACCGTCACCGCCACCGGCTATCCGACGCCGACGCTGAGTATGAGCGGCGCATTGCCTTCCGGCGTCACGTTTACGCCCAACTCCAACGGCACGGCGACGATCAGCGGCACGCCGACGGCAGGCGGGGTCTTCCCGCTCACAATTACGGCCGCCAACGGCGTGAACCCGAACGCCACGCAAACCTTCACGCTGATCGTCAATCAGGCGCCGGCCATCACCAGCCCCAACACCGCCACGTTCACCGTTGGGCAGGCGGGTTCGTTCACCGTCACCGCCACCGGCTATCCGACGCCGACGCTGAGTGTGAGCGGCGCATTGCCTTCCGGCGTCACGTTTACGCCCAACTCCAACGGCACGGCGACGATCAGCGGCACGCCGACGGCAGGCGGGGTCTTCCCGCTCACAATTACGGCCGCCAACGGCGTGAACCCGAACGCCACGCAAACCTTCACGCTGATCGTCAATCAGGCGCCGGCCATCACCAGCCCCAACACCGCCACGTTCACCGTTGGGCAGGCGGGTTCGTTCACCGTCACCGCCACCGGCTATCCGACGCCGACGCTGAGTATGAGCGGCGCATTGCCTTCCGGCGTCACGTTTACGCCCAACTCCAACGGCACGGCGACGATCAGCGGCACGCCGACGGCAGGCGGGGTCTTCCCGCTCACAATTACGGCCGCCAACGGCGTGAACCCGAACGCCACGCAAACCTTCACGCTGATCGTCAATCAGGCGCCGGCCATCACCAGCCCCAACACCACCACGTTCACCGTCGGGCAGGCGGGTTCGTTCACCGTCACCGCCACCGGCTATCCGACGCCGACGCTGAGCGTGAGCGGCGCATTGCCTTCCGGCGTCACGTTTACGCCCAACTCCAACGGCACGGCTACGATCAGCGGGACGGCGACGGCAGGCGGGGTCTTCACGCTCACAATTACGGCCGCCAACGGCGTGAACCCGAACGCCACGCAAACCTTCACGCTGAAGGTGGAGCAGAATCAGTTCCGGGTCTTCCTGCCGCTGGTCGTTCGGTAAGAAGACGCAACGATCACGGTAAAACAGGACGCATCTGAATGACGATACGCCAGAATGCTGCTGATACCAGCAGCATTCTGGCGCGTTTACGTTTTGCGATCAAGCGTTTCAGTATCTACCGGCGTGGGGGCAGTCTGAGGCATTTACTCTTGTGCGGGGCGCTGCCACATTCAGTGCGATCTTACTGAGCCGTAATCGCCGTCGGCTGGCGCAGCAGCGCAGCAATGTCGCGCTCGATCTTTTCCGGCGTATCGGTGGGGGCGTAACGGCGACGCACTTTCCCCTGGCGGTCCACCAGAAACTTGGTGAAGTTCCACGGAATCGTCTGGATGCCCAACAATCCCGGCTTTTCCGCTTTCAGCAGCGCGAACAATGGATGGGTGTTCGGACCGTTGACATCCACCTTCTCAAAGATCGGAAAACTGACCCCATAGTTGCGCGTGCAGAACTGCTGGATGGCGTTCGGATCGTCGTATTCCTGCCCGGCGAACTGGTCGCACGGGAATCCGAGCACAACAAAACCTTCGTCGCGGTAGCGGCGGTAGAGGGTTTCGAGACCGGCATACTGCGGCGCAAATCCACATTTGCTGGCGACGTTGACGATCAGCAGCACCCGGTTCCGGTAGTCGCTGAGCGGCTGCGGTGTGCCGTCAATGCGGTTGGCGGTGATGTCGTATATGCCCATGGTGTGTGCGTCCTCTCGACGAATATGTGCAATACCTGTGCAAGTAGTATGCGCGATTTTACGCATCATGTCAAATCTGATGATTGACATTCCTCTTCGCAAGTGATAGCATATATCACAAACGTATTCCCTGGACCACGGACGAGCCAATGCCATTGTACACCTACACCTGCCCGGAGTGTGAGATCGAAATCGAAGAACTCCGCCCTTCCTGGCGCGCCGATGAGCCGGTCGAATGTCCGGTCTGCCACGGGCTGTGCGTGCGCGATTGGAGCAGTTTCAGCATTCGGTCGCGCAATGCGCCCAAGCCGGTCTACGCCAGCCCGGCACAGGTTGCGCGGGCGCTCCACGGTCCCGGTTGCCCCTGCTGCATCCCGCGCCGGCGATCATGATGATATGGTAGTCAATCAGGAGTTTGTGATATGTCTATCGACACGCCGCTCAAACCGGTTCCGGTGACCATCCTTACCGGGTTCCTCGGCGCCGGAAAAACGACGCTGCTCAACCGCATCCTCCACGCCGACCACGGCTTGAAGGTGGCGGTGCTGGTGAATGATTTCGGCAGCATCAATATCGACACGCAACTCGTGGTCGGCGTGGAGGGCGAGACGATTTCGCTCGCCAACGGATGCATCTGTTGCACTATCCGCGGCGACTTGCTCAAGACGGCGCTGCTGCTGCTGGATCGCGCGGAACCGCCCGAATATCTGATCATCGAGGCGAGTGGCGTGAGCGATCCGTGGGCAGTGGCGGAAACGTTCGATCTTCCTGAATTGCGCTCCTTCTTCCGCCTCGATTCGGTCATTACGGTGGTCGATGCTGAATATGTGCGGCAGCAGCAGTACTATGAGGACCTGATCATCCATCAGATCAGCGCAGCCGATGTGGTGGTGCTGAGCAAGGTCGATCTGGTCACTGAGGAGCAGCGCGCCGATGTGGAGCAGTGGGTGCGCCAGATTGTGCCCCGCGTCCGCATTCTGCCTGCCATCCACGGCGATGTGCCCATGAGCCTGATCCTTGGCGTCGGTCGCTACAACCTCGAAGTGCAACCACGGATTGTCGTCCCCCGCCACGACCACGAGCACGACCATCACCATGATCACGAGCACGGTCCGCACTGTGATCATGACCATGGTGATGGTGATCAGCAGCACGATCATCACCACGACCACAGCGCCGAATTCAGCACGTGGAGTTATGTGCATGACCATCCCTTCAGCCTGAAGAAGTTGCGCACTGCGCTCCAGGACCTGCCGGCGACGATCTTTCGCGGCAAGGGGGTGCTCTATCTGGCAGAAACGCCGCAACGCCGCGCCATTTTGCAGATCGTCGGCGTGCGAATTACCGTGACGGTTGGAGAGCCTTGGGGTGATGCAACTCCCGTCACACAGATGGTGTTCATTGGCGCACCTGGCGGATTGGACGGCGCAAGTCTTACGGCTGCATTCGACGCATGCCTGACCAACGCGCCAGGACAGGAGCAGATTGCCGGGCAGCAATCGTGGTTCCGCCGGGTATTTGGGGGTGGTTAGGGGTCATGGATCGAGGAAGGGGTGAAATATCACCCGGGGGCTGCTTCAAGGACGGCAACGGTCCGACGAGGCTGCGGTTTGCGCAGGAACAATCCACGCATGACCCGGCGGAGCGGCGTGACTGAGCGCGCCTGTAGGGGCAAAACCAGTAATCCACGCATAATACGGTGGAGCGGCTGTCTGATCGTATGGTCGAACACCCTGATCGGCAGCCGCCGCTCCACGAGATGTGCGCTGCATCCCAAAGCCTTGTCGCCTCACCGGGTTGGAGCGGACGCGCCGAGCAGGGCGAAGCAGAGGCACGGAGGCATTCTGAGCGTCAGCGAACGATACGCAGGATTGTATCCCGATAGAGCGCCGCGTCCGAGAGCGGATTCGTCGGCTCTCCTCCCGACCATGGAACCCCACCGCGAACGTGAACCCACACACGCTGATTGACCGTATCTTGCCACATACTGTTATCCGTCGCCAGCAGCGCCGCCATCGATGAGACCGGCGTCAGATCGCGGCGATCAGGCGATCCCGGCGCAGCGTACTCATAGGATTGCCGCGTCGTCAGGTAGGCGCGCGCCGTCACGCTGCCACTGAACGGAACGGCAAGGATGACCTGATCGGCAGGAGAGTGCATATTTGTCAACTCCAGTTTTACTTCGTGCGATGGCGGCGGCAGGCTGTTGGCAGCATCACGGAACTCGATCAGATAGCGTCCTCCAGGAACGGCTGCAAAATGCCGCATCCACGGCATAATCCCGAAGGTGTTCCGTCCGCTGCCACTCCCCTCCTCCACGATCCATTGTGCCATGGGTTGAAGCGCATCATCGAGCCGGGTAACGGTCAGTGGCATACGTGGCTTAAACGGGTCGCCTCCATCGATACGAAAACCAGCGACGCCATAATACGGTCCAACACAACTCTGCCCGTTCTGCCCGGCCGGTGCGACCGGCGCACAGGGGCGACCGGCCGTCAGAAATGGCACATCGTACACCCAATAGTTACCTGCCGGTCCCCAGTAGCCATACGGATCCCAAAGCGCGCCGGCGAGCGCAGCGTTGCCGACCGGCGTGTTCAGATTGGGCGAAATGACCCGACGCCCCGGATGGGAGTTGATCAGCCGATTATTGGGATTGCGCACCAGACCGCGATCAACCGGTCGGGTATAGTAGTCGTTGGTGGCAAACGCGCCGCTCGCGCGGTCATTTCTCGGACTCAGCGGGAAATTGACGACGACATTGTTATAAATGTCGAATGTGCTATGATAACTGGCAATCGCAGTATTCGGTTGATCGCCGGAGAATGACGTTGGTGACGGATTGCGATTATTCAGGCTCGTACCAATGATCAGCGAGTCGATGATTCTGCCATCGTCGCCGGCGCCGGCAAAGAACATGCCGGCATTATCGGCTGAAACAAACCGAACGTAGTTCGGCCACGAAACCCGGTTCCACAATCCGTTGTCATTGTTCTTGTAGGTCGTAATATCGCTCAGCGTGAATCGTATGCGGTTTTCATACCTGAAAGGTCCTCCATCAATGGTAGGGATGTATTTTGTTTCGGCAGTATTGCCCGCATTATCAATCGGCGCAAAGTCGATATTGATTCCTGGGCGATTATTCGAATGTGCGACATTATGACTAAAAATGCCCAAAAGGGTATTTATCGGGCGAATCGGAACATTCTGGTTATCTCCGAGCGGTTTTTCGGGGAACGCCAGCCAGAAGCCATTACCGGCAGCATCAGCAGCGACATTGCCGCGCACGGTGTTATCCGGGTTCGTCAACCAGAAACCCGACGGTCCACGGCGAAACATTATCCGGTCGCTTGGCAACAGCGGTTGTGGCGGTTGACGTACTTTCAACACCAGATTGTGCTCTATCAGATTGCGGCGCTCGACCGCGTCTTCCAGAAAGATTGCGTGCCCGGCGATGTCGTAGCAAATATTGTTCCGCACCGTTACGCCATTCGTGCCGTGAATAACAATACAGCGATTGGCGGAGTTCCAGATGCTCGAGTTGGTCACTGTCTGCGCTGTTGCGTCTCCGATCAGTGCGCCATTGGGCGCATACGAGAGCAGATGGAAATGGATCGGATAGCGTCCCAAACGCCCACCCTGCCCCATGCGCCGCAACTCGACGCCGTCGAGACGCAGCACGGCATGGTTCATCACCATGATGTGCGCGCCAAAGCGCTCATTGCGCCAGCGCGCATCGTCCGCTCCCTGAATGACGATCTGGCGCGATAGATTGCCCACCTCTGCGCGTTCATCGAGCGCAAGCGGGGTGATGTCCGTCGTTGGCGTCAGGATCATTCCTGCCGCACTCACGTACTGCAACCGTCCCCATCGCTCTTGTCGCAGCGGTGTGGACAGATCGACCTGAGGACCGTCCGCTGTCTGAACGGTCAACTGCTCCGTCTCAGCCACGCCGTAGAAGTCGGTCGGCGCAACCACAATCTGATCGCCAGCCTGCCAGTTGACGGCATCGCGCAGGGTGAGCCGAGTCGCTCCGGCGTCGGCGTGATCGGCAAGAGTCGTCCAGACCGGAACCGGCGCGAGGCCATAGGCTTCGAACGTTCCACCCATCAACAGAATACCGCGCGTTCCCATGCCCATCACGTCCTCATCAGGATCGGGCGCCGTCAGCGTAATGGTCGCGCGATGGCGGAACGGCGCCGCCGGATCGCCAATGCGCAATCGCCCGTTGCCATGCAGCATAATCCAGCCGGCGCTCAGGTCGAGATCGCGGTTGTCGAACACCAGGCTTCCCTCAATCGTCAGGCTGCGCAGAGGCGGCGGACTGACATCCAGGAGAACGGTTTTGCCCGGCGGAATGCGCACTGCCTCACCCGCCTGCGGCAGGCGCCCACCCCACGTCGCCGGGTTCGACCAACGCTCACCGGATGGTCCTGCGGGCATGCCACGCGCCACCAGCGGCAGAAACACGCGGTAAGCGCCGGACTGAACCGTCAGTTCACCGCGCATATCCTGATCGAAGTCGCACACAAACGGGTAACGTCCAGGCTGCGCAAACCACTGACGCTGCACATCCCCCGGCGCAATCACCGGTGATGTCCAACTGCCATCGACCGATCGCAGTCGGTGCGGTCTGGTGTCATTGTTCCGCCAGACAACCGTAGCGTCAGGCTCGACCTGTGCATCCAGCCGCACAGGCGTATCGCCGGATACAAATGTCATCGATACCGACGGGCGATGTTCCGAAGGCGAAGCGGCGAGGCTCCAATTGGTGGCGAAGAGCGCGCAGATAAGGAGTGCGTACACCGACACGAACAAGGGCGGAGTGCGATGCATGGGTGACACGGCGCCTTTCTCGTTTCGACAATTTCTCAACTTCTAAACTGAACAATAGCATGCTCCATGCGGCGCAGCGCGCGTAGCGATACCGTACCATGGTACATACGCATACTCACCCGATCCGTACACGAACGATGCGCCCACCCGGTGATGTCAACGGGGAGTGCGGGAGTTGGGGAGATGGGGCAATCGGGAGCGGATTGTCCGGTCGGTCGCTCCGGCAAACAGGTGAAGCGAGCGCATCGTTGCACCCGCCGGAACACCACAGAACACGAGGTTCGTGCGGGCGGATCATTGCCGGAATGAGCACAACACGAGCGTCCTTCGGGCTGGGAGCAGATCGAGCAGCGCACCGGCTTTCACATCAGCACCGACCTGGTCGAGCTGTGCGAACTCCGCCCACACTGCCCGGCAGTCGCCAGCTGAGTCATACCAATGACGATTGAAGATGCCGCCTTCGTGTCATTCCGAGCGCAGCGAGGAATCTGACCGCGCGCAGCGCGGAATCGGCGCGGGTCGCGCACGACCCCTCGCACTGCTCGGGGTGACCATGCCGGATGTGCATCGGGAATTGGTATCAGTGGTGGCAAGCGACCGCAACTGCGGGCATCCGTCCCGATCCGTGCTCATAGGACACGGATGGGCACGGGTGCGACGGATAAGCGCGGATTTGTCATACCAATGACGATGGACGATGCCGCATGCTGGTCATTCCGAGCGCAGCGACTTGTCATTCCGAGCGCAGCGACTTGTCATTCCGAGCGCAGCGACTTGTCATTCCGAGCGCAGCGCGGAATCTAAGCGGGTCGCGCACGACCCCTCGCACTGCTCGGGATGACCATATGCGTGTCATTCCGAGCGCAGCGAGGAATCTAAGCGGGTCGCGCACGACCCCTCGCACTGCTCGGGATGACCATATGCGTGTCATTCCGAGCGCAGCGAGGAATCTGACCGCGCGCAGCGCGGAATCTGCGCGGGTCGCGCCCGACCCCTCGCGCGGCTCAGGGTGACCATGCCGGAGGGTCACAGGTAATTGGTATCAGAGGGCAGAAGCCTGGAGTGTATGCGCTTACCTTCGGTCCTGGACAGAATGATTGATATTTTCTACCATTCACAGTGTTTGCACACGAGCGAATCCATCTCGCACTCTTTTCTTCGTTTAATAATGACAGATTATCTCATCCAGCGGTTGAATCGGTGAGCCGTGTACCCGATGCGCAATCCCATCCCACCCATGACGGAGACCGTCGCTGACAGGAAACGACGCCTGCGGCTGCCGGCGATTGAAGCGGTCGGCTCCATACATGTGTTGGGCGGCGGGGGTAGAGGGGAAATGAACGGGTTGGTTCACGCGACAGCTGCCTGATCTCATTCAGGACAAGCCCATCCTGAAATGATTATGCCCTGGGACTATTTATCATGAGGACTTACCCGATGCACGTTTGGTCGGGATGAGTTTAATCAATCCGCGCAGCGCGGTATTAACGGCTTCAGCATCGGGAAAGTAGGCGCGAACATCCGGATCGAGCATCACGGCTCCCTCCGGCAGGGTGTAATCACGTTCTTCCGTTGTTCCGTCGATCTTATGAACGATAATCTTATAGCCGCGCTGGTACGCCCGGTAGTGCTTGCCGCGAACACCGCCGGAAAAATCATACTCTGGCAGCATATCGTCTGTTTCATCTGGTTGTTTCGCCATCTCGTCGCTCATATTGACGGCGCTCCTTCGGCGTCGCTCGCCGACAACTAATGATCCGAATGCGCATGTCATTTTCCGTGTAGACAACCACCAGGATGCGGCCACTTGCCGACTTGCCAATATCGATGAAGCGATCTTCGACGTCGGAATGTCTGTCATCAAGAAGCGTAATGGCGTCGGGATCGCCAAACACGGTTTGGGCTTCATCAAAACTGACGCCATGCTTATTGAGATTGGCGACAGATTTGGCTTCGTCCCATTCAAAGCGCAGGCTCATTTGCTCCCATCTCGACGTGCATGGCGGCTAACATCAGCGTACCACAGGAGAAAAGGTTTTTCAAACGGGCGAACAGGCAGACATGATCCGGCTTACCATCCGGTCCGATGCCGATGCAGCGCAGGGTGCTGCGTTCAGTCGAGGCGGCAATCAGTCCCTCGAGTGTTTAGTCTGGAGCATCGCCGTTCTGTGCGTCAATGCAGCATCCTCCGCTGTTCTCGGTGGCGCAGCGGAGCGTTTTGGTCGCCTATGGCTTCAGTCCAAAGTCCGCCACATCGGTCTGCACTTCGGCTTCCGAGATAGAACGCATCAGGCGTTCTTCTCGAGCACGAAGAGCAACTGTCCTTCCTTGACGACATCGTTCAGCTTGATGCAGACCTCGGCAATCCGTCCGCTAAAGGGGGCGAGAATAGCGTGCTCCATCTTCATTGCCTCGAGGTTCGCCACCTCCTCGCCTTTGTGAACAACATCGCCGACGTGGATCGGGCCGCGCTGCGGGTTCCCGATCCGCCATACATTGCCGTTGATCGGAGCGCCGATTTCATTGGGACCCTTCGCCATCCGTATCTCCGCCTTCCTGGCACGCGGCGTCGCCACGGGGTACACCCGGGTCACATTGTTGACCTTCAGCACCACGTGGATAACGCCCTCGTGTTCAGCGCCAACCGATACCAGTTCGATACAGTATGGCTTGCCATCGAGCTCGAAATCGACTTTATCGCCGCTGCGTCGCAGCCCGTTGCGCCAGACATCGGTCGGCAACACCAGGGGCGCCATGCCGTAGCGCTCGCGGAACTCGATGAAACTGAGGGCATCTTTGGGATGCATCAGGTAGAGAATGAACTCCTCCTCGGTCGGTGCGCGCCCGATGGCTTCGCTCAAGGTCTGGCGCAGCCTGTCGAGATCATCGTCCTTGAGCGTATCGAGGGGCGAGCGATCGGTACGCCCCTGGATCTTCGCCTGCCACTCGTCGCCAAAGGCGCTCTGGTAGACCCAGTCGGCCGGCCAGCCGACCGGCAGCCTGCCGTAGCCGCCCACCAGCAGGTTCTTAAAATCACCGGACGCATTGCGGAAGAGTTGAAGTAACTCCTCGCGCTCCTCCTCGCTCATAGCCTCGATATCCTGCCCTTTCTCCTCGACGAACTTGCTGAGCAGCGCAATAAGCCGTCGGACGCCGCTCTCACCCTGCTCCTTCGCATAGCGGTTGACGATCCCGCTACACGTCACCCAGGTAATCTGCGAACCTGGCGTGACATCGAAGTAGCGCACGATCTGGTTATAGAGAGCCATGACACGCAGGATCGCCGGCATGAGATGCAGGAAGCCCCCCTTCTCAGCCTGCTCGAACGAACTCGGGAAGGCGCCGCCAGGCATCCGGTGTTTGGTCACACCGTGATCGTACCCCTTGAACGGCGACTCGGCCCACTCATAGTGCCCGATCCACTCGCGCACCTGCTGATTGGTCTGCTCGGCAGCCATTCGGTTGAGATGCACATGGATGCCACCCTCCTCAAAGTAAGCCTGCACTCCAAGGATGGGCGGGTGCCCGTAGAAGCGCACCAGGGCATCCTCCTGGACATCGACGATCTTGGCGCCAGACTGGGCGGCGGCGAACAGCGCCGGGATTGCCAACCCATCGGTGATGTGGCGGTGGTAGTGGATCAGCAAATCGGGGTAGTGCTCCTTGATCGTCGTCACCAACTGGCTGATGCGCGCCGGATTGCCGACGCCGGCCATATCCTTGATGCAGAGAATGATCTCATCGACGCCGCCGGCAAGGGCAACAATCTCGCGCACCACACCTAGGTAGTACGCATCGGTCGCCCAATCGGCCACGGTAAACGAGATCGCTGGCTCGAACAGGCGTCCGCGCTTCATCACCACTTCGGCTACCGCGCGCATATTGCGCACATCGTTGAGGAACGAAAAACAGCGCCAGACATCAATATCCACCTGTGCAACGGCATACTCGATGACATTCCTGGGGTAGGGGCGGTAGCCCCACAGGTTCGTCTCACGGACCAGGGTCTGAAGCAGGACGTTGGGCATTAACCGGCGCAGAATCTGGATCTCTTCAAATGGGCTTTCGCGGCGATTCATGATCCCGACGTGCCAGCGCGCTCCACCGTGACACTCGGCGCTGAACAGTCCCATCCGGTTATACAGCGGCGCCAGCGTCTTCAGATCGTAGATCCGGTGGCGGTTTTTAAAGTCGGACTGCCCGGCGTCACGCATGCTCACCGACGTCAGGCAGACACCCTTCAGGTTGCGCACAGCCTGAACAATCTCGCGCGCGGTCATACCCGGACGAACGAACACGTCATCGTCCTGAACGCTGGCGACCTGGGATGCATGGCCGGTTTCCATGGTTCACCTCACATCCAACTCTGCGGACCCAGAGCGGAGATCTCAGCCACATACTGGGCGACCCGGAGCATCTCGTCCTCGCCGGTACGCTCACGGAAGCCGGAGACAAGCTCCGGCAGGTGTTGCTCGATGAACTTGGTCGAAAAGTCGCCGGCGATGAACTTGGGGTGTCTGATGATACTCAGCAGCAAGGGCGCGAGGGTCTTGATCCCCTCGATCCGCAGGTCGCCGGTGAGCGCCCGATCCATCACCCGCAGCGCATCAGCCCGGTCGGCGCCCGACGTCATCAGCAGCATGAAGAGCGAGTCGTAATAGGGCGGGATGTCCTCCCCTTCGGCGGCGCCGAGCAGGACGCGCACGTTGGGTCCCAATGGGGTGCGCAGACGGGTAATTTTGCCGAACGAGGGAGCGAAGGTCTTGGGATCCTCGGCGTTCAGGCGCACCTCAAGAGCGCAGCGGTTGGGGACGACATCGAGTTGCTTGATCGGCAAGGGCTTGCCCTCGGCAACGTCCAGCATAATGCTGACGATATCGAGACCGGTGATGAGTTCGGTGATGCCATGCTCGACCTGGAGTCGCGTATTGACCTCGAGGAAGTAGAAACTCTGGGTTGCGGGGTCGAAGAGGAACTCCACGGTGCCAGCCGAGGTGTAGCCTATTCGGCGCATCAGGCGCGCCGCAGTAACGCAGATTTCCTGGCGCAGGTCATTTTCGAGGGTCGAGGGCGCTTCCTCGATAATCTTCTGGTTGCGCCGTTGGAGCGTGCATTCGCGCTCGAACAGGTGAACGACGTGACGGTGTTCATCAGCCACCACCTGCACCTCAATATGCCGACCATGCTCAATATACTTCTCAACGAGGACCGTATCGTCGCCGAAGGCTTTCTTCGCTTCTGAACGGGCCTGGGCGAGCGCGACGGGGATTTGATCGGGCGTGTCGACTCTGACCATTCCCTTGCCGCCTCCACCCGAAGCCGCCTTGATCATAATCGGAAAGGCGATATCCTGGTCGCGCATCCAGTCAGTTATCTGCCCGGCGCTGGTGACATTCTCTATTCCGGGGATAGTCGGCACATTCGAGCGCCTGGCAATCTCCTTTGCCTGAATCTTATCGCCCATCATCCGAATAACGTCCGGTTGGGGTCCGATCCAGATCAGTCCAGCATCGATGACCTTTTGGGCAAAGTCGGCATTCTCCGCCAGAAACCCCCAACCGGGATGGATAGCGTTCGATCCGCTGGCCAGCGCGGCCTCGATGATCCGATCTCCGTTCAGGTATGAGTTAATCGGTGGCGCATCGCCAATATGAATGGCGGTATCCGCCATAAAGACGTGGTACGCGAGGCGATCAGGCGTGCTGTATACCGCAGTCGTGGGGATCTTCCGGTCACGGCAGGTGTGCATAATCCTCACTGCCGGAACGCCACGGTTCGCTACAAGGACTTTGTGGATGGTGCGCTGCATACGGTCCTGCTTTCTGCGTGGTGCTGCCGGACAAGGTTTACACCTGAGTGACGATCTGGAAGGGCGCCGGGAAGTTGCACCTCCGCCCAAACGGAGAGTCTGCGCAGTACAATCAGGTCTTAACGTGAAGACTCACCGCAAGTATAGCATGGAAACACTGAAGGAACGCAGAGAGGCATACCACCGACTCATCGCTGCGCTGAACGCGGCTGGCATGGGGGCTCCGTCGGGCGCTGCGGTTCCCCGGCTCTCGCCGACGCTGGCCAGCCTGCGGATCGCCCCCAACAGGCGCGACCTGAACCCAGGTTGACGCCTGCCGCCCCTCGACCTGGCGACGGCGCCGGCACGCCGCCTCAGTGGGGAAGGATTTCCGTGCAACGCACGATCCGCCGCGTGGCAGATGGCGACAGACAGCCGTGAACACCTGCCGATACGCTGAATCTGGCGCCATAAGATGCCACAGCCCCGATCCTTTCAAACGGGACTGTGGTGTCTTGAGCCTTTCTGATGTTGGTGCCGGAGACGGGACTCGAACCCGTACGGGGTTGCCCCCATCGGTTTTTAAGACCGAAGCGTCTGCCATTCCGCCACTCCGGCGCTGTGTGATCTATCTTAACATACACGGGCAAGGGGGTTCAACTCTTGTTCAGGGGTTAGGGGTTAGGGGTCAGGAACCAACCTGCCACCTTCGCACCTTGTGCGGGCGCGGCGCCGCCGCGCCCCTACGACAGGCCGCCTTCCCACGCTCAACGTTCAACATGCAACGCAAACATTAACTCCCCCTCGCACACCACCTGCCCGTCCACGGTCGCAACCCCCGTCCCCTTACCGATGCCGCGCCGCATTTTGTCGAACCGCACCTCCAGACGCAGGGTATCACCGGGATAGACCGGCTTGCGGAAGCGCACGCCATCAATCCCGGCGAAAAATGCGATCTTCCCCCGGTTCTCCGGCAGACTCAACGCCGCCACTGCACCGGTCTGCGCCAGCGCCTCGACAATCAGCACTCCCGGCATGATCGGATGGGCGGGGAAGTGCCCCTGAAAGAATGGCTCGTTGATCGTCACCAACTTCTCGCCGACCGCGCGCTGCCCCGGTTCGAGTTCGAGAATGCGGTCGATCAACAGGAAGGGGTAACGGTGCGGAATGATTGCCATGATTTCCTGGATGTTCAGCATATGCGGCGCCCTTTCAGCCTGCACAACTGTTGCAATCTGCCGCAGTATACCAGAAACGGAGGTTTGGGCATAAATTGTCAGACGGCTTTCCACCATTGCGATCCTTGCACTTGCGGTGCGCACCATCGAACTGCGTCCTCAACAAGGGCTAATGACCGTTCAAAAACCCATCCGGCAGACCTGCGCCGCCGGGCGCGCGTCCTCTGAGCAGCGGGCTAAAGCCCTCGCTCAGCACATGAAAGCCCCGCAGGGGCTTCCCCCTCCACAGCCAGGGCTTCTGCCCGCAGCGCGACACTTCACCCGCATCAAGATCTCGTGCTCGTCACTCAGCACTTGTCACTCGTATATAATGCGCGCCTGAAAGAGTCTCTTCGCTGCAAAAAACAGACGATCATGCACCTCGCCATCAATGGCATGTTCTGGTCACAACCGACAGTCGGCAGCGGGCAGTACCTGCGCATGCTGGTACACGCCCTGCCTGCCGTTGCGCGGAATATTCGGCTGACGCTGCTGCTGCCCGCGTATCGCGCGGTCACTGAACCACTCCCGCCGGACATTCAAGCAGTGCATGTGCAGACACCATTCGATGGGCGCAGCGAAAACCTGGCGAAGGTCTGGTTCGAGCAGGTCGCCGTCCCGCTCGCGGCGGCGCGCCTGCACGCCGATCTGCTCCACGTTCCCTATTTTGCGCCGCCGCTCGTTGCGCCGCTGCCAGCGGTCGTCACCATTCTCGACATCATCCCGCTCATTCTGCCGGAGTATCGCGGCAGTACGGCGGTTCGCCTCTATGTGCGCCTGGTGGCGCGCGCCGCGCGGCAGACAACGCAGATTATCGCTATTTCGCAGCATAGCGCCGGGGACATCATTCACCACCTGGGCTGCTGCGCGGCGCGCGTGACGGTGACGCCGCTCGCGGCTGGCGCACAGTTCCACCCCCGCGACCGCGCGTGCGCCGAACGAGAAGTTGCAGCGCGCTATGGCGTAACGCCACCGTTCGTCTACTATGTCGGTGGGCTGGACGCGCGCAAGAACCTGGCAACCCTCGTACACGCATTTGCACGTATGCGCTACGCCGGAGGACCACCCGCCACACTGGTGATTGCCGGACGCGCGCCTGGCAGCGATCCGCGCATGTTCCCCGACCTGGATGCAATGATTGCATCCGCTGGCGCAGACTCGTTCGTGAGACGCATCGACGTGCCTTACGAAGACGCGCCACTGCTCTATTCCGCCGCCACAGTGTTTGCCTTTCCGTCGCGGTACGAAGGGTTTGGACTGCCGCCGCTCGAAGCCATGGCGTGCGGTGCGCCGGTGATCGTCGCCGACGCAACCAGCCTTCCCGAGGTCGTTGGTGAGGCGGCGCTGCGGGTCCCGCCCGACGATACACCCGGCTGGATCACGGCGCTCTGGCGCGTGCTGGCGGACGACACGCTGCGCGCCGATCTCTCCCGACGCGGGCTGGAGCGCGCGACCTGTTTTCGACCCGAACGCCTTGCGCGCGAAACGCTGGCGGTGTATGAACGCGCCCTGAACTCAGGCGGATGTCGTATTGCTCACAATGACAGAACGACATCGGTGTGACATCACGGCTGCATATCCTGGCGTCTTTATGCCGGCCTTTACCAATTCCCTGTGACCATCCGGCATGGTCACCCCGAGCCGCGCGAGGGGTCGTGCGCGACCCGCGCCGATTCCTCGCTGCGTTTACCCTGAGCGAAGCGAAGGGCTCGGAATGCCAAGAATGCGGCATCGTCAATCGTCATTGGTATTTCCAGGGAACACGCAAGTGGAAGCGCTTTCACCACGAAACGAGCCTGGCTGACGGCAGGCGCGCGGATGCTCACAACCGGCCTCGCCGATGCGGGGCTTCGTGTGCGCGACACGGGCATGCCTGCCCGCGCGCATGAACGGCGTTCTGATGGAGCACGTGCCCGCCAGGAATGAGGGCGAGAGAACGCAGTGCGATATGCGAGTCACGAAGAACCCTCTGCGAGAGAAGAGCATAGGATAAGGGTTGCCATGCGCATCTTGATGCTTTCCAAAGCGCTGGTCAACGGCGCATACCAGAAGAAGTGCGAAGAATTGGCAGCATTGCCAGACGTTGAACTGATCGTCGCCGTGCCACCTGCCTGGCGTGAACCGCGTGTCGGCGTCATTCCGCTCGAACGGCGCTTCACCCGCGGCTATCGCCTTGTCACGCTGCCGATTGTACTCAACGGTCGCCACCATCTCCACTTCTACCCCACGTTCAGCCGGTTGGTGCGCCAGGTGCGCCCCGATATTCTGCACGCCGATGAAGAATCGTTCAATCTGGCGACATTTCTGGCACTCCGCGCTGGCGTACAGCACGGCGCGCGCTGCTGCTTCTACAACTACGCCAATATCGACCGCTACTACCCGCCGCCGTTCAACCTGTTCGAACGCTACGCCTTTCGGCACGCCGCTCACGCCTTCGCATGCAGCGCAGAGGCGGAAGCGATCATGCGTCGCCACGGCTACGCCGGACCGCTCACCATCCTGCCGCAGTTTGGCGTCGATCCCGATCTGTACGCTCCGGCGCAGCGCGACCGCTCGAACGCGGCGACGATTGTCGGGTACATCGGGCGTCTGGTGCCGGAAAAGGGAGTGCTCGACCTGGTGGAAGCCGTGGCGCGTGTGCCGTCGGTGCGCCTGCGGCTGATCGGCGACGGCGCGCTACGTCCGTTCATCGAGGCGCGGATCGCTGCACTCGACATTGGCGAGCGCATCGAACTCCACCCCGCCATCCCATCGACCCGCGTTCCCGATGAACTGCGCCGTCTCGACGCGCTCGTGTTGCCCTCACACACAACGCGCACTTGGAAGGAACAGTTCGGGCGCATCCTGATTGAAGCCATGAGCTGCGCAGTTCCGGTCATCGGCTCCTCATCGGCTGCCATCCCCGACGTCATCGGCGACGCCGGGATCATCTATCCCGAAGGCGACATTGCCGCACTCGCAGGAGCATTGCGACGGGTAGCGGACGATCCGGCGCTGCGCAACGACCTCGGACGGCGCGGACGGGAACGTGTGCTGGCGCAGTTCACGCAGGCGGCGATTGCCCGTGCGTATCATGACGCATATCGTTCGATGCTGAATTGAGATCCACAAACCGGTGCGCGTGCGTTATACTACAGAGGAACAATCGCGCGACGATGGCATCGTCCGTAAGGAGCAGCGCCACAGGCGCCGGTGCGTCACATCGGGACATTGTGCGCCTTCATAGCCCATAGATCCTGCCACAGGGCAACAGGTGAACGTTTCGATAACAGCATGAAGCATATTGCTCGCAACAACCGCATCTCCCTGCAAACCCCGCCGAAGATTCGGGGTCTGTCGCTCTTGCGGCGCGCATCCGGTCGAAATGCCGTGCCGACGACATTCCGCGAAAAACTCTTCTGGACCCTGGGCAATCTGCTGATGCTGATCGGCGCCATTCTCCTGGCGTATGTCGGCGGCATCTACGCACAGGCCGATTTCAACCGCTATGCCGCGCGTGGCGATACCGACGTGCCGCCGCCTGCGCCCGTCGCGGCGCCACGCGCTCCCGATGCAGAACCGGCGCCCTTCGTCGCGCCGCAGCCCTTCGTCGCGCCACGCCTCAACACCGTTGAGGGGCGCATCATCAGCGACGTGCCGGACATCGTCAGGTCCGCTATCCCGTCGCAGATTTCACGCATCATTATTCCGAGTATCGGCGTCGACTCGAAAGTCGTCGAGGTCGGCTGGGAAGTCAAGGAACAGAACGGAACGCAGGTCGCAGTCTGGCAGGTCGCCGAGTACGCCGTTGGTCACCATCGAGGCTCTGCCAACCCTGGCGAAGGGAGCAACATCGTGCTTGCCGGTCATGTTGGCGGGTACGGCAAAGTTTTCAAAGACCTGATTAACGTCAGGGAGGGCGACCCGATCATCCTCTTCGCTGGCGGACGGCAGCACCTCTACGTGGTGCGTGAGCAGGTTCTGGTGCACGAAGAAGGGGTCTCACCCGAACAACAGGCAATGAATGCCCTCTACATCGCTCCAACGAGTGAAGAGATGGTGACGCTCATCACCTGCTGGCCCGACCGCGGACCGGACAAGTTCAAGTACCGCATCATCGTGCGCGCCACACCCTACGGCGCCGACACCGATACCCCGACCACCAACGCCGATGGTTGGACGGTGCGCTGATGTGCATCCATATCACCGGTTCCAGCACAAAATCGGCGGCGGTGTAAGACTTTGGGAAGAGATCAGACGAACCAAATAGCCCACTTGTGCGAAAAGAACCTTCGTGCTATAATGCCCCCATCATCCGTGGCGCCGCTTTGACAGCGCAGGCGCGATCAGGTAGAGTCGTAAGGAGCAGCACGAGTGAGCACACTCAATGGAGGAGCGCAGGTCATGGCCCTCTCCCCGGAGAAAGAAAAGGCTCTGGCAGCCGCTATGAGCCAGATCGACCGCAAGTACGGCAAGGGTTCGATCATGCGGATGGGCGAAGCCAGTTCCAAACTGGCAATCGAAGTCATCCCCACCGGGTCGATTGCGCTCGACATCGCGCTCGGCGTCGGCGGCGTGCCGCGTGGTCGAGTCGTCGAAATCTATGGTCCTGAGTCCAGCGGGAAAACGACCCTGGCACAACACATCATTGCCGAAGCGCAGAAGATGGGCGGCGTCGCTGCATTCATCGACGCCGAGCATGCGTTCGATCCGGTGTATGCGAAGCGCTGCGGCGTCGATGTCGATAATCTGCTCGTCTCCCAGCCGGACTACGGCGAGCAGGCGCTCGAAATCTGCGAGACGCTGGTGCGTTCGAATGCCGTAGATGTCGTGGTGGTCGACTCGGTCGCCGCGCTGGTACCGCGCGCCGAGATCGAAGGCGACATGGGCGACTCGCTGCCCGGTTTGCAGGCGCGCCTGATGAGCCAGGCGCTGCGCAAACTGTCCGGCGCCATCAGCAAATCGCGCGTCGTCGTCATCTTTCTCAATCAGTTGCGCCTGAAGATCGGCGTCATGTTCGGCTCGCCGGAAACGACGACCGGCGGGCAGGCGCTCAAGTTCTACGCCTCGGTGCGCATGGATATCCGCCGTATCGAGACGCTCAAGAATGGCCAGGAGACGATTGGCAGCCGCACGCGGGTCAAGGTGGTGAAGAACAAGGTCGCGCCTCCCTTCCGCCAGGCGGAGTTCGACATTATGCACAACGAAGGTATCTCGCGCGCCGGTAACATTCTCGATGTCGGCGTCGAACTCGATATTATCCGTAAGAGCGGCGCGTGGTTCTACCTGGGTGAAGACCGCCTCGGGCAGGGGCGTGAGAATGCCAAGCAGTTCCTGAACGAAAATCCGGCGCTGGCGGATGAGATCGAGCGCCTGATCCGCGCTCACGCGATGGCTGCACCCATCTCGATCGCGGCTTCGAAAGCTGATGATGTCGTAGATGATGCAGGGTTGTTTGAGGAGTAGGAGATTGGCTGGATAATCGATGGCAGGCGTCATGGCGCGCGCAGCGCACCCATCTTCCTGCTGTACCGTGGACTTCAGAAGCATGGACGGCATGCTCGCCACCATCGCTGCGAGTGCGGGCAGTCTCCCTGTCGCCAGCAGCGCAGGCGACACCTCTGTACACTCTGACAAACCGGTTGGTTATCTGCTTTCGAGGCATCAGATCATATGCCAGAAGGGGTTATTACCGCGCTGCGTGTCCAGGAACACGATACGCAGCGCGTCAACATCTATATCGATCATGCATTTGCGCTTGGGGTCAGCCTTGCGACGGTTGTGCGTGAACGGTTGTACGTCGGCATGCATCTCGATGCTGCGACCTGCGCTCGCATTGAGGCGACCGAGATTGTCGAGCGTGCCGTGCAGATTGCGCTGCGCGCCATTGAGTCCCGCCCACGCTCGGTGGCTGAAATCCGCGACCGCCTGCACCGTAAGGGTTTTGCGCCTGAGACGATTGATGCTGCGGTTGAACGGCTGCACACGAGCGGGTTGCTCGACGATGCCGCCTTTGCGCACTTCTGGATCGAGAACCGGCAGATGTGCCGACCGCGTGGACGCCACGCCCTCGCCGATGAATTGCGCCGCAAGGGAGTGAGCGCCGAACTCGTGGCCAGCGCACTAAACGCGACGCTGACCGACAATGAAACGGCGCGCGCCGAAACGCTGGCGCGCGCGGCAATGCGGCGTTACGCCAGCGTCGCCGACTACCAGACGTTTCTTCGCCGACTCGGCGGCTACCTGCAACGCCGTGGCTTCAGTGCCGAAACAATCCTTCCGATTGTCGAACGCCTCTGGCGTGAACGTGGCGGCGACTCGGAAGTCGTTGACCGATCGCTCCTTGCGGAGCAGTAACCCCAATCAGAGCATATCTATGGCTGATATTCAATACCTTGGACATTCATGCTTCCGCCTCCGCGGACGCGATGGCATCGTGCTGACCGATCCGTATGACCGTTCGGTGGGGCGTGATCTTGGTCGCCCCACCGCTCATATCGTGACCGTCAGCCACCACCATCCCGACCACGACAACGTCGTCGCTGTGCGCCCGGCGCGCGACCGCGTCACGGTGATCGACGGTCCGGGTGAGTACGAGGTCGGCGGCATCCTGATCACCGGCGTGCGCACGTTCCACGATAAGCAGAAAGGCGCCAGACTCGGGCGAAACACGGTGTATGTCATTCACCTCGATGATATTGTTTTCTGTCACCTTGGCGACCTGGCGCACGAATTGACGGCGCAGCAACTCGAAGAGATCGGGAGCGTCGATGTGCTGTTCGTGCCGGTCGGTGGAGGTGAAACGATCGGACCGGCAGAGGCGGCATCGGTGATCAGTCAGATTGAGCCACGCGTTGTGATCCCAATGCACTACGCAAGCGAAGGGCAATCCGCCATGGATCTGGCGCCGCTCGACCGCTTCCTTCACGAACTCGGCATCAAGGAGTATGTCCCGGAAGAACGGCTATCGCTCAATGCAGGCAATCTTCCAGGAGATGGCGAACAAACCCGCATCGTCGTGATGCGAACCGCTGTTTGAACAACTGATGAAGATTGTGCTATAATGCGCGGAGTATGGTCGATATATCCGGAATGGACAGGCACACGTGTTGGTCTCAACGGTACACAGGGTCGCCGGTTCGATACGAGTCTCTTGAGGGGAAGGCAGCACCGCCTTCCCCTCGATCTATTTTCCCGCAGGATCACCGTTTTATAAACCGGAACGCAGATCGCGCGAACAACCGGGAGCAGTAGATTCATGGCAAAGTATATTTTCGTGACCGGCGGAGTCGCATCATCCGTCGGCAAAGGCATTACGGTCGCATCGATCGGTCGTCTGCTGAAGGCGCGTGGCGTGCGTGTTTCGGTCCAGAAACTCGACCCCTACATTAATGTCGATCCGGGCACGATGTCGCCCTACCAGCATGGCGAAGTGTTTGTCACCGAAGATGGCGCCGAAACCGATCTCGACCTTGGGCATTATGAGCGTTTCATCGATGTAAACCTGACCCGCCTGAGCAATGTGACGACCGGACAGATCTATTCGGCGGTCATTCAGAAGGAACGTCGAGGGGATTATCTCGGCGGTACGATTCAGGTGATCCCCCACATCACGAATGAGATTAAGGCGCGGATTGCCGCCGTTGCACGCCAGACGGGAGCAGAGGTGGTGATTGTCGAAATCGGCGGAACCGTGGGCGACATCGAGGGATTGCCGTTCCTGGAAGCCATCCGCCAGATGCGCAAGGATGTCGGACGCGATAATGTGCTCTATATTCACGTCACCTTGCTGCCGCACATCGGCGCCACCGGTGAGGTCAAGACCAAACCAACGCAGCACTCGGTCATGGAGTTGCGCCGCGTCGGTATTACGGCGGATGTGATTGTGTGCCGCTCCGACTATCCGATTGCCGATGAGATCCGCGATAAGATCGCGCTCTTTGCCGATGTCGATGTCGAAGCAGTGGTGCCGTTGCACACGGTCGAGTCGATCTACGAAGTGCCGTTGGTGCTGGAAGAAGCCGGTCTTGGCAATTACCTGACGTTGCGCCTGGGACTCGGCGTGCGCGAGCCGAACCTCGACGACTGGCGCGATCTGGTGGCGCGCATCAAAGCACCCAAACGTAAACTTGCCATTGCATTGGTTGGGAAGTACGTCGAACTCCACGATGCGTACATCAGCGTCGTCGAGGCGCTGCGACACGCCGGATTGCACCAGGGGGTCGATGTCGATATCCGCTGGATTTCGTCCGAACAGATCGAAGAAGAAGGATGCGAGCCGCTGCTCCGCGATGTCTATGGCATCGTCGTGCCTGGCGGCTTTGGCGACCGTGGCATCGAGGGGAAGATCGCAGCCGCCGGGTATGCGCGCGAGCATGGCGTTCCATACCTGGGGCTTTGCCTGGGAATGCAGGTGGCCACCATCTCGTTCGCGCGGCATGTTATTGGGGCGGAGAGCAGAGCCAACAGCACGGAGTTCGACCTGCACACGCCACATCCGGTAATCGACTTCATGCCGGATCAACTCGATATTACCGATAAGGGCGGAACGATGCGACTCGGTGGGTATCCGTGCCGATTGCTTCCTGGCACGCGCGCTCACGCGGCCTATGGCGTCGATCAGGTGGTTGAACGCCACCGCCACCGCTTCGAGTTCAACAATAAGTACCGCCGCCTGCTCGAGTCGGCAGGTCTGGTCGTCAGCGGGCAATCGCCCGATGGCCGCCTGGTCGAGATTATCGAACTGCGCGACCATCCGTGGTACGTCGGCGTCCAGTTTCATCCGGAGTTTCGGTCGCGCCCGGAACGGCCACATCCTCTGTTCCGCGATTTCATCGCCGCCGCCGCCCAAACCTTCCGCGAAGGCGATCAGCGCCCGTTGCCGCTCGAGCAGAACGGAACCGTGGGTGCCGCGGTTAAAGCATAGATGCGCATTGTCGGGACGGTGTGTTGCACTGTCCCACACACGCATGTGCTTGTCCGCTTCGCTCTTCGCCGACCGCTCGAACGATCACCGATGTCGACCGGAATGTCGCCCCACTGCCGCGCGGTAAACAGCGCGCGGGCATTCTCCACGCCGATGCCTCCTGCACGGCACAGGTCGTCAGACGAAAAGCGGCGGCATAGACATTCATCGAGTGTGCAAACGCTGTCGAAGGGGAACGCATCATTGCAACAACCGGTACACGGTTCCATCGTTGCTGCGGAAGAATTGAAGCGCGCTTTCTGCGGTCAGGCGACTGTCGTCGAAGGGGAACGCATCATTGCAACAACCGGTACACGGTTCCATCGTTGCTGCGGAAGAATTGAAGCGCGCTTTCTACGGTCAGGCGACTGTCGATGAGGTCATTTACCAATGACGATTGACGATGCCGCATGCTGGTCATTCCGAGCCCTTCGCTTCGCTCAGGGTAAACGCAGCGAGGAATCGGCGCGGGTCACGCACGACCCCTCGCGCGGCTCGGGGTGACCATGCCGGATGGTCACAGGGAATTGGTAATTGACAGAGCTATTGCGTGTGCTCGACCATGCACCCCGGCTGCGCTCCTCGTCAACGTGCGATCCAGCACCTGTTCTCTGGAAATCGCACCGGCGCAGATCCAACAGACAACGAAGCGGCGGTGCTCAAAGCACCCTCCCGTCCCGCGCACTGTTCCCCGGCAGGAGCCACACCTGGCACTGCAACATCTCCCCGCTGCCAGCGTATTACTATCAGGCGCCAGGCGCGAGACGAGTGGTAAAAGAGCGTCCGTTCGGTGTGTCTGGTGAACAGTATGAATACACTGCAACAGGTACACGGCACGCAGTGAAGGGCACAAGAATGCACACCTGTGCGCGGAGCCGCGACTCGTCCTGACTGTAAGGAGACAAGCCATGCAGAATCAACCTGTGGTTATCGCGCAGCGCAGCGGACCCAGCCTGCTGATCCGCGCGCTCTACTTCATCGTCTTTGGATTGTGGTTCAGCAGCATCTGGACGGCCATCGCATGGGTGTTGTGCGTCACAATTATCGGTCTGCCGCTGGGTTTGTGGATGTTGAACCGGCTGCCGCAGGTTGTGACCCTGGCGCCGCAGCGTAGTGATCTGGTGATTGCCAATGGACGCGCCTACTACGCCGATACACCACAACGACCGTTTCTCCTGCGCGCCATCTGGTTTATGTTCGTCGGTTGGTGGCTGAGCGCGCTGTGGCTGGCGCTCGCCTGGGCATTGTGCGCTTCCATTATCGGCATGGTCATTGCCTTCTGGATGTTCGACCGTGTGCCGGCGATCATCACCCTGGCGCGCCACTGATCTATCGCCTGACGAAACGTGGAGCACGACCCTGCGTGGAAAGGTAAGAGGTGAACCTTCTGGCGCTACGGCAGGCGTTCCGGGGTGCTGCGGTTCTCCTCATTGTCACAGTAGCGGCAGGGGGACGAACATCTGGCAGGTCATACGGCAGCGCCTTCCGTGCTCCCCCGTTCCATCCCCACCCTTGCCCGTTCCCGCTCGAAATGGGCGCAAGGACTCCGCTGCGCTGCGGGTGATGGACCAGGCGCTCACGGGCAACTCCCCGCCCCCGCAGGGGCAGGCACAACGATCTCCCCCCGCAGGGAAGTCACGGGAGGGGCGACATCCGGCGGAGCAACGCAGTTCTGCCCCACCTGCGCCCACTCTCGTCGGCGAGGAGCGCGCCTTCTCACGTGTCATGCGCTATGCCTTGGGGTCTCTACAACCGAATCCAGGCGCATCAACACTTGCGCCTTCTCTCCCTTGGTAGAGGATAGACAACGAAACGTCCCCCGCCGTTGCGCAGTGCGTCATAGAGCGGTATAGTAGAAAAGGAACTGTGATCGCTCACAGGGAGACGACCATGACATACCACACTCGTTCTGCTCCTGCTGCAACAACCTATGCTCAGGCTGGTCCATTGACCGACCTGTCGGCATATCGCACACAACTCGCTCCTCTTCCAGAAACCATCGCCGATCTCTGCCGCGTGGTTCAGGGAGTGCTGATGCATACCTTCTGGCAGGGTCGGGATACTCGACCATTGACCGAGGAGCACAGGCAAGCCCTCTACGCGCGATCAGCCGCCGTAAAACTGGCTGCCATCCTTCACCTCGACGATCGACCGCTCACGATTGCGCGTTCACCGGATCGACGTCTGCCTGCAACATCGCGCGACCACAGTCTGCTCCTGGTGGCGCTGCTTCGCCACCAACGTGTTCCGGCGCGGTCACGTTGCGGCTTTGTCACCTATATTGCGCCGCAGCACTATGAAGAACACTGGCTGGTTGAGTACTGGGACGACACTGAGGGTCGCTGGATTCTGGTCGATCCGCAGATGGATGCCGATCAACGCGCGGCATTGAATGTCACCTTCGATCCGCTCGATATTCCACGGACTCGCTTCCTGAGCAGCGGTGCGGCCTGGCAGCACTGTCGGTCGGGCACACTCGACCCCTCGCTCTTTGGTCACCTCGAAGACCGGGGTATGCATGCGATCCGCTGCACCCTGATCCGCGATCTGGCAGCGCTTAATCGTGTCGAAATGCAGCCATGGGATCGCTGGGGGCTGATGCTGCCGCCGGACGAAATGCTGAACGATGCGGACATGACACTGCTCGACACCGTGGCGCATGCGACCGTCGGCGCCGTAGCGACACCTTCTGCCGATGCCGTCGAGGCGCTCTATGCCTCGGACTCCCGTCTTCGCCCGCCGTACCCGTGGCTGGTTACGCCGGGTATTATACCAATGACGATTTAAGACGCCGCATGCTTGTCATTCCGAGCGCAGCGACTTGTCATTCCGAGCGCAGCGACTTGTCATTCCGAGCGCAGCGACTTGTCATTCCGAGCGCAGCGACTTGTCATTCCGAGCGCAGCGAGGAATCTAAGCGGGTCGCGCAAGACCCCTCGCGCTGCTCGGGGTGACCATGCCGGATGTTTACAAGCAATTGGTATTACCCTGTGGCGCGCAAACCAGCCGCAATCGCATTGATCAGCAGCAGAAGCAGGCGCAGCTGCGCTTCGCCTGCTTCTGGATCGAGGTTGCGCACCGCTCGCCAGGAGCGTAGACTCGTGATCTGTTCGCGATGGAGGGAATACAATCCCGCTCGCCGCAATTCGAGCTGGCGGGCGATATAGGGACGTTTTTCCTCGAGAGATCCGCCATAGACCCTTTCGAGCATCGCGCGGGTGCGCGCAAATTCTTCCAGAATGGTATCGAGAATGACGGTTCGGGTGACGGGATCATGCACCAACTCCGCATAGGCGCGCATGATGTGCTCATCCGCATTCATCACGCTCGTTGCCGCATTTCCCAGGAGATAGTGCAGTGGCGCCCATTCGCGCATTTCGGCACAGAGGGTATCGAACAGCGCCGGTTCCTCCGCCTGCACCATTGCCAGCCCGCTGCCGATGCCATACCAGCCCGACAGGTAAAAGCGCGCCTGGTTCCAACTGAACACCCACGGAATGGCGCGCAGGTCGGTGAGAGACTGCGCGCCGGTGCGCCGCGCCGGACGCGAGCCGATCCGACTCGCCTCGATAGCGTCAATTGGCGTCGCTTCCCGAAAGAACGGAAGAAAACGCTCATGCTCCACCAGCGCGCGATATGCTCGCTGACTGTGCCGGGCAAGCAGGTCGAGCGCCATCGTTAGATGCTGTGGTCGGGGCGTGTACGGTCGGAGCGTGGACCCCGTGACGCCCGCCAGCAAGAGTTCGAAGTTATAGACAGCACTGATGCGATTGGCGTATTTCTGAGAAATTGTCTCTCCCTGTTCAGTCATGCGGAGGTCGCCTGCCAGCGCTTCAACCGGCAATGCCCTGATGAAGCGTCCGGTCGGTCCAGCGCCGCGACTCATTGTTCCCCCGCGACCGTGGAAGAAGCGAATGCGCACTCCTGCCATCCGTCCTTCGGCGGCAAGCGCCTGCTGCGCCTTCTGCAATGCCCACAGGCTTGCGCCGATGCCGCCATCCTTGTTGCTGTCGCTATACCCAATCATCACCTGCTGCACCCGTTCGGGCGCTCCTCGCGTCTGCCGTTGCCACTCCAGACTGCGCTGTACGATCGGATGCGCCAGGTAGTCGCGCAGAACCAGCGGACTCCGTTCCAGATCGTCGATCGTCTCGAAGAGTGGCACAATCGGCAAAGGACAGACCGGACCTTCCGGCGTGCTGACGAGCAATCCCGTTTCACGGGCGAAAAGGAAGACAACCAGGAGATCGGACAGGTTGCGTGTCATACTGACGATCAGCGCACCCAATCCATCGGCGCCATAGGAGTGGATGTGTTCGACCAGCACCCGATAACAACTCAGTACAGCCTCGGCTTCTGGTCCGACGGGCATGCCCATTCGAGTAAAGGGACGCGGCGACTCCAGTTCCGCTTCGATCAGCGCCATGCGGCGGGCTTCGTCCCAGGAGGGGTAATCGCTCCCGTCGATGCCGGCCGCCGTGAGAAGTTGCGCCAGCGCCCGATCGTGAAATGCGCTGTTCTGTCGAATATCGAGCACCGCGAGGTGAAAGCCAAAGACACGGACGCTGCGAATGAGCGGGCGCACGTCGGATCGGGCCAACCGCGTCGCACCCACTGCCACAAGCGACTCGTCAAGCAGGCGCAGGTCGGCAATGAGTTCGGCAGCGCGCGTGTAATGTCCAGGCGCGGGCACGCCAGCGGTTTCCGGCAACCGCGCCAGCATCAGGTTGACCATCTGGCGCCACGGTTCGTGCGGATTGCGATCCAGCGCCTGCTGCCCTGCATCTCCCAACAGATCAGCATAATGGTGCAACGCGCTTGTCAGGAAATCAGGCGGGGTTTGCAGCAGATTAGACAAACTCAGACGCCGCACCAGCGTTGTTAATTGATCACGCAGCAGTTCGAGCGCATGCGAGCGCAATTCCATCAACGCCATGCGGGTGACATCGGCGGTCACCAACGGATGCCCATCCCGGTCGCCGCCGACCCATGTCCCAAAGGTAATCAACGGCAGCGAGTCGGGATCATCCAGCAACGCCGGATCATTGCCAATCGCCTCCCATATCTGACGTAACCGTTGATCGTGGTATGCCAGCGCTTCGGGGAACACATTGCGAAGGTAGTGAATGACGTTGCGCAGCTCGGAGGAAACATCGGGTCGCTTGAGAAAGATGTCGCCGGTTCGCCAGAGCCGCTCCAGAATCGCGCGCACATCCTCAGCAATGCCCTGCCGCTCCAGCGGCGTCCACATCTGGTTTTCGGCTTTGACCAGTTGCAGGTAAAGCTCACGGTAGTGCGCCAGCACTGTCGCGCGTTTGGCTTCGGTGGGATGCGCCGTCAACACGAGTTCGACCTGTATGCGCGGCAACGCAGCGGCAATCTGCGCTGCACTCAACCCTGCATCGCGCAACTGAACCAGGATCTGTCCCCAGAGACCACGCAGTGCAGCCGGTCCATCAATGGTCTCCGCAGAGCGGCGCGTTTGCGCTTCAGCATTCTCTTCAACCAAGTTGAGCAACTGAAACGCAATGGCATATGCCTGTGGCGCACGCTCAGGCAACCGCACCGGACACGACGGATTCCCCGTCCAGGGCAGCAGCGCATGAATATCGGCGGCGCCGGCGGCATCAAGCGCCTCGTAGAACCGATCAAGCAGCCAGCGCAGATCACGCTCGATGCGTGCCTGCGCCGGTATGTCGCCCAAACCGATGCTCATCTTCGCACTCTCTCACAACAGGATCATCGCCCACTCAGGGCAATCGCTGATAAATCTCCGTCAGATCGCGCAGGCGTCTGGCACGATGCCGATCAAGCGCTCCCGATGGCACACGCCAGGTCCAGTTATGCGACCCAAGCGTGCCGGGCAGGTTCATCCGCGCCTCGCTCCCCAGACCGAGCAGGTCCTGCACCGTTGTCATGGCTGTGTCGGCGACCGACATCCAGGCGGTGCGGATGAATGCCCAGACGATATCGTCGGCGCTGCCGCAGAGATAGCGCAGCGCATCACGTCGTTCGGCGTCGGTCGAACTGTTGGTGAACCATCCGGCAAGGGTGTCGTTGTCGTGGGTTCCAGTATACACGACACAGGCGCGCGGGTAGTTGTGCGGAAAGAAGCGGTCCCCTTCGCGGCGGTTGAAGGCAAATTGAAGAATGCGCATTCCCGGAAAGCCAAACTGTGCCATGAGCGCATCGAGACCGGCGCGCGACTCAGGCGTAAAATCGCCAAGGTCTTCGGCGATGATCGCCACCTCGCCGAGCGCTGCGGTGACCGCCATGAACAGATCGGCGCGCGGACCATCGACCCAGCGACCGTTGATCGCAGTCGTTTCACCTGCCGGAATTTCCCAGTAGTTGTAGAAACCGCGAAAGTGGTCGATACGCACGACATCGACAAGCGTAAACGAAGCGCGAAAGCGGTCGATCCACCAGCGATACCCATCGGCAGCCATGACATCCCACCGATAGAGCGGATGCCCCCAGAGTTGCCCTGTCTCACTGAAATAATCAGGTGGTACGCCAGAAACGACGGTTGGGCGCAGGTTTGCATCGAGGCAGAACAGATGTGGATTCGCCCAGACATCGGCGCTGTCGAGCGCGACGAAGATCGGCACATCGCCAATAATGCGGATGCCGCGACGATTGGCGTAGTGTCGCAATTCCTGCCACTGTGTGAAGAACAGCCACTGGAAATATTTGTGCGCTTCGACCACATCGGCAAGTTCAGCACGCGCCAGCGCCAGCGCGTCCGGGTCGCGCGCTGCAAGCGCCAGAGGCCACTCCGTCCAGGCGCGCATGCCATGCGCCTGTTTCAGCGCCATAAACAGCGCCGCCTCGTCGAGCCAGGCTGCCTGCTCATCACAAAACTGCTCGAACCGCGCGCGGTTGGTGGATGGCGTCGCCTGAAAGCGCGCAAAGGCGCGATTGAGCAGCGCGAATTTCCAACCAATCACAGCGCCAAAATCGACCCGATCATCAGAGAACGCCGGACGATCGACCAGATCGGCAGACGTCAGATGACCATCGGCGATCAGGCGGTCCGGGTTGATCATCAGCGGATTACCGGCGAACGCCGAAATTCCCTGGTAGGGCGAGTCGGCGTATCCGGTCGGACTGAGCGGCAGGACCTGCCAGTACGTCTGCCCGGCAGCGGCGAGAAAATCGACAAAGCGATACGCCCCATCGCCAAGGTCGCCGATGCCGTATGGTCCAGGAAGTGATGTCGGATGCAGGATCACCCCGCTGCGGCGTGGAAAAGGTCTCATAGACGACTCGTTAACTAAACGGCCGTTTCGACTCAATATCGCAATCGTTCCCGTCTTGATAGACATCACAGGTCTGGATTACAGTAAATTGACCGTCTCTCACCTGACATGTCAGGGTGATCTGCGGACACGTCGCCACGACCCTTATCGCAGACAATGCCTGAAAAGGAAAAAGGAATCTATGCTTCGACACTTCCGCTCTTGCTTACCCGGATTATACACCGGCATCGCGCGATTGCATCAGCACACCATGCTTGCCACAAGTCTCGTGTGTATTGCCTTGATTCTGACGATTGCAGGCGCAACATCAGTGCGCGCTGTGTACACCAGCCCGACCGGCGGACCGGTGACGATGTCTCCTTCACCAGGGGCAGGCGCTGCGACGCCATACCCCTCGACGATCGACGTCAGCGGGTTGAGCGGTTCGATTGTGAGCGTCGTGGTGCGACTGAATGGCTTGTCGCACGCCTTTCCCGACGATCTTGACATTGTTCTGGTCGGTCCGTCCGGTCAGGCGGTCATGCTTATGTCCGATGTCGGCGGCGCGACCCCGATAACCAACGTAAATCTTGTCTTTAGCGCAAGCGCGACAGCCAACCTTCCCGATGCCGGTCCAATCACCAGCGGAACCTATCGACCGACGAACATCGGTGGAAACGACACGATGCCTTCCCACCCGAATCTGCCTGCAGGACCGTATGGAACGGCGCTGTCGGTGTACAATCTGGCAAATCCCAACGGCATCTGGCACCTGTACGTTGCCGAAGATGACAGCGGTTCGAGTGGTTCGCTGACGTCCTGGCAACTCGAGATTGTGACGATCGACCTTCAGGCAACGCTTACTTCTGTTCCATCCTCGGTGAACGCCGGTGATCCGCTGAACTACAACATCACAGTAACCAATGCAGGCACCGATCCGGTGGCAAATGTCACCCTGACCAGCGCCATTCCTGCCAACACCGCCTTCAGTCTGGTGACGCCGCCTGCCGGCTGGACCTGCCCTCCGCCGGCGGCTGGTGCGTCGACGTTCAGTTGCACGGCTGCTTCCGTTGCAGTTGGCAGCGCAACCTTCACTGTGCAATTGAATGTCGATCCGGCAACTGCGCCGGGCACGACATTGCCGCTCTCTACAACCATTTCATCCGCCACACCCGAAGCCAATACGGAGAATAACACGTCATCCGCTACGGTTACTGTCACCACTTCAGCGAATCTGGAGGTTGTGACGCTGACGGCGCCCGCCAGCGTCAATGCCGGTGAGAACGTTGAGTCCGTCACAACGGTGCGCAACAATGGTCCCAGTTTTGCCGCCAATGCCAGCGTATCACTGCCGCTCGACACAGATACGACGTTTGTGGCGCTGACATCGCCCGACGGCTGGAACTGCACTACTCCCAACGTCGGCAAGACCGGCACAGTGACATGCACCATCGCAACCTTTACCGTAACCAGTGTGGAATTCCGCCTGACGGTGCGGGTGAAACCCGACGTCGCTCCGGGTGCGACGGTTGACAGCACAGCAACCATTGCATCAGAGACCACCGATCCGAATACCGCCAATAATACCAGACAGGCGACCACGAACATTACCACTCTCGCCGATCTGGCGCTGACCGTCTCGGATGAGCCTGATCCGGTCAGCGCCGGCGCCCAACTAAGCTACACGATTGTCGCCACGAACAACGGGCCGAGCAACGCCAGCTCGTCACGACGACGACCTCTATTCCCACCAATACCACCTTCGTCTCGCTTGCCGCACCGGATGGATGGAACTGCACGACGCCAGGCGTCGGCGACATCGGTGCAATCACGTGCACCAGGCCCGGTTTCGGCCTTGGTAATGCAACTTTTACCCTGCGCGTCCGGGTCAAGCAGGGCACACCCGTCAGCACGACCCTGTCGTTGAACGCGAACATTGCCAGTGCAACGTCCGATCCAAACACGACCAACAATCCCGCCAGCAGCACGACGACGGTCACGGTGAATGCCGATCTGAGCGTGCGCATCAGCGCCGACAAACCGATCATTCGCCCTGGAGAGACCCTGACCTACACGGTCGAAGCCAACAACAGCGGACCCGAATTTGCCAATGATGTCACGCTCACCATGGCAGTGCCGGACGGTACGGCTTTTGTGTCGCTCACCAGACCGCCAGGATGGGACTGCACCACGCCGGCGGTCGGTGCAACCGGACCGATCACCTGCACCACTGCTGCGCTCGACGTGGCAACCGATACGTTTGTCCTCACGGTCACAGCCAATGCTGCGTCAGAGGATACAACGATCACGAACACCACCACTATCGCTTCACCTGTCACCGACGGGGATCCGGGCAACAACACGGCGACGGTATCGACCGCGCTCTGGACGAAACTGCGCGTCTATCTTCCATTGATATCCCGATGAGGAGGCGTATATCGGAATAACACGATGCTGCCGTTCTTGCGAGGAGCATAAGCGCCTATCCGGAACAGATAGTTAGGCGGGCAAGGCAATACCTTCGCCGCCCCGCTGCACGTCACGCGGCGATGTTTCGGATAGCGTCTCAGTTGCAGATAGGCGCAGTGGTTCCAGGCGCATGATGACTGGACCGGAGGCCGCCTGAGCGATGCTCAGGCGGCTTCTCTATGCTACTATAGACCGCATTCGGCAGCCTGAAAGGAGAATGGCATGAGCGCCCTCGATCTGACCTGGATTCGTGCTCAGTTTCCTGCCTTGATGCAGGAAATGAACGGTCGTCCCGTCGTGTTTTTCGACGGTCCTGGAGGAACGCAGGTTCCCCGGCGGGTGATTGACGCAATGGCGGAGTATCTGACTCTGTATAACTCGAATACGCATGGCGCTTTTGCGACCAGCCAGCGTACCGATGCAACGGTTGACGCCGCGCGTGTTGCCATGGCTGATTTTCTGGGATGCGACGCTGATGAGGTGGTCTTTGGTCCGAACATGACCACGCTGACCTTTGCGATCAGCCGGGCATTCGGGCGCGATATCCGCCCCGGCGACGAGATTGTGGTCACCCGCCTGGATCACGATGCGAACGTGGCGCCCTGGCAGGCGCTCGAAGAACGTGGTGCGATCATTCGCATGGTCGATATCGATGTGGAAGATTGCACGCTCGACATGGCGGACATGGCGCGCGCGATCAATTCCCGCACGAAGCTGGTTGCAGTCGGATATGCATCGAATGCGGTTGGCACAATCAACGATGTGGCCACCATCACGCGGATGGCACACGACGTCGGTGCGCTGGTGTACATCGATGCCGTCCACTACGCCCCCCATGGTCCTATCGATGTGCGCGCGCTCGACTGTGATTTTCTGGCATGCTCACCCTACAAGTTTTTCGCACCGCATATGGGAGCGCTTTACGGCAAGCGCGAGCATCTGGAACGTCTGCGTCCGTACAAAGTGCGTCCCGCTTCTGATGCGGTTCCCGACCGCTGGGAGACCGGCACGAAAAACCACGAAGGGCTGGCGGGGGTCACGGCGGCAATCGACTATCTGGCGGAACTGGGTCGGCGGGTGAAACCGACGACGACGCGGCGCGCGGCGCTTGTGCAGGCGATGGAGGCTATTCAGGCATATGAGCGCACTCTCTCACACCATCTGATCGCCGGTCTGCTCGCCATACCAGGATTGACATTCTACGGCATCAGCGATCCGGCGCGCTTTGCATGGCGCACACCAACCGTCGCGGTGCGTCTGGAGGGGAGCACTCCGCGCGAACTTGCCAGGCGCCTGGGCGATCAGGGTATTTTCTGCTGGGACGGCAACTACTATGCGATCAATCTGACAGAGCGCCTCGGCGTCGAAGCAGACGGCGGCATGCTACGGATTGGACTGGTGCACTACAATACCGCAGAGGAGATCGATCGGTTGCTGGAGGTGATGAGGGGTTAGGGGTTAGACACTGATTCTCGGTTCTCAGTTCTCGGTTCTTGGTTGATTTGACAAACCCGGTCGTCCCGCGTATGATTCATATGGTCATCGCGGGGCGTGGCGCAGCCTGGTAGCGCACAGCGTTTGGGACGCTGGGGTCGTGGGTTCGAATCCCTCCGCCCCGACCATATCTGTCTGACACAATCCTCGTGCAAGCCCGCCAAAAGCGGGTTGTATCAGTTTAACCCAAAACTGCATCCAACCGCCGTTCACTATCGTATAATAGAACGAATGGGAGTTGGCGCCTCAGAGTGCCGGGGCTTTGGGTGTATGCTCTTTCTCTTTTTGATTATTGACAAGGCAAGCGCCCTGAGTGTATGATTATGTCGGGTTCTTGTCATCAAGAGCCTGGTGGGTTCGTCGCCCCCTTACATGAGCATAAGCGCTCGACCAGGCTCGTTGGGCGCGCCTGATATAGGATATGAAGAGGGCGCGGCTCCTCCCGGCATACTGGAGGGGCCGCGCTATGTCTCTCTAGATGGAGTTGCGCCATGAGCCGAATGATGCAGCAGCATCCGTGGGATGAACTCGATGAGCGCCAGGAGATCGTCAATGAGGACGACACGGCGCCTGTGACAGATATTGAGGAGATGACAGCCGAGACACTGGAGGAAACGCTGGAGCCGGATTCGACGCTCGATTCGATCCAGCACTACTTGCAGGAGATTGGCCGCGTGCCGCTGTTGACAGCTGCGGAGGAGATCGAACTCGCCGAGCGCATGGAGCGCGGCGCTGCCGCTGAACGTCGCCTGGCATCGGGGGAAGATCTCAGCCCGCAGTTGCGTCAGGCGTTGCTCGCCGATGTGGCCGCTGCTCAGGAGGCGCGCCGCCATCTGATCCAGGCGAACCTGCGCCTGGTGGTGAGCATTGCCAAGAAGTATGTCGGGCGCGGACTCTCGTTGCTCGACCTCATCCAGGAAGGGAATATCGGACTGATGCGCGCCGTCGAGAAGTTCGACTACCACAAGGGGAATCGTTTCTCGACGTATGCGACCTGGTGGATCCGTCAGGCGGTGACCCGCGCAATTGCCGAGCAGGGTCGCACTATTCGCCTGCCGGTGCATATGAGCGAATCGGTCGGGCAGGTTAAGCGCACGGCGGATCGCCTGGCGCAGGCGCTCGAGCGGCAGCCCACTCCTGAGGAGATCGCCACTGCACTTGGGCAGCCGACCGAGCGGATTGAGCGCGTGCTCGAAGCGTCGCGCCGTCCGGTGTCGCTCGAGACGCCGGTTGGCGAGGACGGCGAGCATACCCTAGGCGATTTCTTGCAGGACAGTGAATTGCCCACACCGGTCGAAGCGGCGTCGCAGCAACTACTCCGGCGTGATCTGGCGGCTGCGCTTGATCGCCTGAATGAGCGCGAACGCCGGATCATTGATCTTCGCTATGGGCTGGTGGACGGGCAGCGCCGCACACTCGAGGAGGTTGGGCGGGTGCTCGGAATGACCCGCGAACGCGCGCGGCAGATCGAGGCGGAAGCGCTGCGGCGCCTGCGCGCGCCCGACGTTGGGTTGCACCTGCGCGATTACCTTGAGTAGGACGCTGGTTGTTGCGCCCCCTCTTCCGAGGGGGCTTCTTTTTGTCGCCGGGCGCGGCAACGCCGTGCCCCTCCGATTACCCGCCGGACGCGCCACCGCCTCTCGGGGTGCGGCAACGCCGCGCCCGTACTTGAACGTTTCCGTGTTCCAACCCTGTTTTTCTGCCCAGAATGCCCTTTGCGCCATCACGAACAGGACGATAATTTATGACCGCGAGTTGAGTGGATAGTGTTCGAGTGGGAGCAGATCGAAGAGGCGCAGGTAGTTCGACCACTCGAACGAGACGGGCAACCATTCGCGCGTCACCAGCGGGGGCGCGCCGAAAGAATGGAGCGACGTATCATCCAGAACACCGGCGCAGCAAAGATGCTCGCAACGCCAGGCGCAGCCAGATGGAACCATACGTGTTGCCAGATAGATCGCTCAGACCGCATCATCGTACCCCTCCTCGCCAGGCACTCGCCAGATCAGTGCAATTAACACGCCAACGCCAGCGCAGACAACGCGGTGCGCGGCTTGACCAGCCACGCTGCCGCAGGTAAGCCAAAAGCGTCAACCATCAGATTGAGCGGACCATAGACCGGATTGGGAATCCAGAGCCAGATCAGTGCGCATGCCATACCCGCCACGGTCGTAGGCGGTAAATCCCAGAACGAATGACAAACCCGCCGGAACAACCACCAGGAGCGCGATGCCAACAATGAACGGCAGAAGCAACATGAAGAGCGAACATCGATAGTGCGTCTGATAGTGCATAATGTTTGAGGTCTCCCGCAGTGCAGGACAGATATGATACTTTTCTCATCTTGAGTGGCGCTTTTGTCATCCTCACGTCCGACGGAGGACATAGGATAGAGGTCGTGATGTATATCTATCGGAGCAATGATGAAACGAACGTGGGGCAGTGTTCCTTTCCTGAGACCGTTGATATTGTTCGTCATTGGCGGCGTGCTGGGAACGCTTGTCGCCTATGATCCTGTCGTAAGTCTGGCGTGGCTGGCGCCCATGATCGCAGGAGCGGCATTGTACCTCAGTATGATGACCGTCCTGCGCCATCGATTGGCGATTATTGCTCTGGTTCTGGCGTTCTGGAGCATCGGTTACAGCGTCTTGCTGGCGACGCAGTATCGGTATCTGGGGTTCGATGAGAAACTGGGGCTCGCCATATGGCTTGGACGCCTGTTCAGTTCGCCTTTCCCGGATGTGACGCCGGCGTTCATCGATGCCAATGCTGCGGCATCGTTCCTGGCGCCGGCGATACCGCTTATCATCGGGCTGGCATGGACCGCGCGCGGCGTCTGTCGCGTAGCATGGGGCATTGCCGCCGGTAGTGTTGCCTTTGGCGTGTTGCTCACATCTTCACGCGGTGCGTTCGTTGCACTGGCGGCGGCAGGACTCTTCTGGCTTCTGGTGCGCGTGCAGGCGTCTGCACATCAATCTGGCGCCCATATGCCTCGCTTCGACCTGCGGAGCGCCATCGTTGCCGGCGCCGTCATAGCCGGGGTGGTCGCTGGCGGACTTCTGCTGGTCTGGCATCCGCTGACGCAGGACGCCCTCGCATCGGCGATGCTGCGCGCCGAGGATCGGCTGGCAGTCTATCGCAATAGCCTGTTTCTGGCGCTCGATTTTCCGTTCAGCGGCATTGGACCGGGGGCAGTGTTCGGGCAGATGTACTCGCGCTTTCAGTTGCTCATCATTCCCACCTACATCGGTTATGCGCACAATCTGTTCCTCGGCGTCTGGCTGGCGCAGGGCATCATCGGGCTGATCGGCTTTCTCTGGTTGCTCATCGCGTCGTTGCATCGCATTGCGCCGACGCTCCATACGCAATCTCCGCTGACACAGGGGGCGGCAATCGGGTGCGTTGCGCTGCTGTTTCATGGGTTGACCGACGCGCCGCAGTACGCTACATCCTGGGCGACCCTGATCCTGGCATTTGGACTCTTTGGCATGACTGCCGCTACCTGCCGTCCAACAGAGGCGCTATTGCTCGCTGTTGCGCCTGCAACAAAACGGCACAGCATTTGTTCGTGGGTCGTCGCTATTGCAGGAGTCATTGGGCTGACATTGAGCGCGCCCCATCTTGCGGCTGCGGGTGCGGGCAACATTGCCGCAGGGTTCCAGGCGCGCGCCATGCTCGCCGAAGGGTTGACGCAAGAGGAACGCGCCGCGTTGATGCACGAGTCGGTCGTCTGGGTCAATCATGGGCTGCGCATAGCGCCAGATTCGCCGCTGATCCAGAAGCGGCTAGGCATGCTGGCGCTCGATCTGGGGGATTATCCACGCGCGATCAGTGCCCTCGAGCGCGCACAACCATTGCTTGCCGATGATCAGGCGGTATGCAAGGCGCTTGGCATGGCGTATGTGTGGACCGGCGATCCCGACCATGGCGCCGAAATCCTGGCGCACCTCGACTATGCCGATGAGGTGCGCGAAGAACTGGGCATCTGGGTGTATGCCTGGCAGGAGCGGGGGCGCGACGATCTCGCCGCTTATGCGCAACGCGCCGCGCAGGCAATGGCGGCAATTCACTGAGATCTTGACCACGTTCACGATTACGATGAATCTCTCAGAGGGTTGACAATCGTGAGTTGGTTGGCAACCATCAACCCTTCCTGCATATCCTCGGGGTAAAGGATAGTCGCCCCTGCCGCGAGTGCGCTAGACAGGATCAAACTATCCCAGTACGAAACCCGGTACACAGTGCGGAGATCGGAAGCGTGCAAAAGAATAGCGCGGCTATGCTCAATAATCAGATATTTGCGATAGAACGAGCGTATCCGCTTGCGGATATCCGACTCAGCGGCTTGAAATTTGCGCAGCAGGTTGACGGCGACTTCATTGATGACTTGCGTACTCAAGACAATCTGTGACGTGCCACGAATGAGCACTCTGGCTCGATGCGCTTTCTGGATGTCCTGAATCTGACTGAAGGCATACAGCCAGATATTTGTGTCAATAAATACCAGAGAGGAGGACCCGCTACCGGCGCTCATAGATTTCATCTCGCTTCAACGGTGTGAACGAATCACTGTGATAGGGATGATCGAGGAGAAACTCGACCATATCCTCCTCATCCTCGTCCTCGTTGATGAGAATAATGATGCGCACACGACCCGTGACGAGATGACGATATTCCTCCGGCAGATCGATAGTGCCATGCTCGACGTGAGTTTGGAACTCAATGACGCTCATATGTCACCTTCTGCCTCAGACAATGCAACGATGCCCGCTTACAAACAAGTGTAGCACGATTCAGGCGCCAGGGCCAATTCGCCGCAACCCTACAACAGGCTCTTCAACTCCTCAGCCGCCTTGCGCGTCATGCCCGGTACGGCGGCGATTTCGTCAACGGTTGCGTTGCGAATGCCGTCGAGTGAGCCAAAGCGTTTGAGCAGCAACTGGCGCCGCTTCGGGCCGATGCCGGGGATCTCTTCCAGGCGCGACGCGGTCGCCGATTTGCTGCGCAGTTTGCGGTGATAATCTTTCGCAAAACGGTCGGCTTCTTCGTCAATCCGCCGGATAAGACGCAACGCGGCGCTCTCGCGCTCGAGAACGATGAGATCGCTCGCGCCGGGGATCAGCAGATCGAAGCGGTCACGGTTCGGACCCTTGACGACTCCAACGACCGGAATATGCTCGAAGCACAGGTCGCGCAGCACGTGTAATGCGCCATTCACCTGGCCAATGCCGCCGTCGATCAGGATGAGGTCGGGCAGTTCAGCCCAGGTCTCCTGGCGTTCGAGGTCGGACTGTGATCCCGGCGCATCGGTCTTCTCCCCATCTTCCTGCTCTGCGGCATCGGTCTGACCGTTGACAACGCGCTCGTCCGCCGGTTGTTCCTCTTCGCCGATGACCATGGCAGCACGCCGGAAACGCCGCCGCAGCACTTCCTGGATCGAAGCGACATCGTTCGCGCCCTCAACGGTTTTGATCCTGAATTTGCGGTAGCGGCTCTTCTTCGGTTCACCATGCTCAAAGACGACCATTGCCCCAACCGAATGGCTGCCCTGCGTGTTGGAAACATCGAAGCACTCGATGCGTGTCGGCAGTGCGCTCAAACCGAGCAGATCGCGCACTTCGGTCAACCCCGCCACGGCGCGTTGTTCGCTGTTGAGCCATTGCAGACGCAATTCATCGAGTTTCTGGCGAGCGTTCTGCTCGGCAAGTTCGACGAGGCGGCGCTTTTCACCACGTTGCGGTGTGTGCAGCGCAACTTTGCGCCCGGCTTTTTGCGCCAGCCATTGCTCGATGATTGCCAGGTCGTCGAGTGGCGCAGGCAGCAGCAGTGTCGCCGGAAGTTCGGCGGCAGCATCGTAGAACTGCGTCAGGAACGAAGCCAGCAGAGATTCATCACGTTCCCCTTCGGCATTTTGCAACGGGAACGACTCGGCGCTGATCAATTTTCCTGCGCGAATGCGGAGCACCTGAACAACTGCCATCCCCTCCTCGCGCGCCAGTCCAATGACATCCTGGTCGGCGTCATCGTGGCGTAACACCTGTTGCCGCTGACCGATCAGTTCAATGTCGCGGATGCTGTCGCGCAGTCGCGCGGCGCGCTCGAAGTCGAGCCGTTCCGCCGCTTCTTCCATTTGACGGCGCAATATTTTCGCCACCAGGTCGCTCTTGCCTTCGAGGAAGCGACAGACCGATTCAACCGTTGCGCGATAATCGTTCTGATTGACCAGACCCGGCACGCACGGACCCAGGCACCGCTTGATGTCGTAGTACAGGCACGGTTTGCCGAGCCGCCGATGGCGGTTGAACTTATCGTCAGGGCAACGCGACGGCGGGCGAAAGGCGAACAGCCGGTTGAGTTGGTCGAGCGTGCGATAGACGGCGCCGGCGCTGGAGTACGGTCCGAAGTAGCGCGCCCCCTCTTCCCAACGCGGGTTGCGCGTCGCAACAATGCGGGGCCACGGCTCGTGCAGCGTCACCTTGATGTACGGGTAGCTTTTGTCGTCCTTCAGTAAAACGTTGAAGCGCGGTCGGTGCTGCTTGATCAGGGTCATTTCGAGCAGCAACGCCTCAAGCTCGTTGGACGTCACGATCACCTGGAAATCGGCGATCTGCGCCACAAGCCGCGCCGTTTTGCCGTAAGGATCGTCGGTGCGGGCAAAGTAGGAACGCATACGATCACGCAGCCGTTTGCTCTTACCGATGTAAATAATTTTCCCCTGGGCGTTCTTCCAGAGGTACACCCCAGGCGCAAGCGGCACGGCGCGCAACCGTTCTTCAAGGGCGATTGGATCGGCAACCGTCGTATGCATGAGATCGGACATAGCGCTATTATAGCATCTCCGTCCGCGATGGATCGACCAAAAAAGTGGTACAATCGCAGATGCACTTCAAAAGTCTTGCAGGAGATCGCACTATCACGGAAGGACGGAGCCATGTCCAGCGACCTCAAACGCCACAGTCGCACGATTACCGATGGGCGCACCCGCGCGGGGGCGCGCGCGATGCTCAAGGCAATCGGCTTTACCGACGAGGACCTGGCAAAGCCGATCATTGGCATTGCCAACACCTGGATCGAGACGATGCCGTGCAACATCAACCTGCGCGCGCTGGCGGCGCGGGTCAAGGAGGGTGTGCGCGCAGCAGGCGGCACGCCGATGGAGTTCAACACCGTCGCCATTTCCGATGGCGTCACGATGGGCACGGAAGGAATGAAGGCATCATTGATCAGCCGCGACCTGATCGCCGATTCCATCGAACTGATGGGGCGCGGCTATATGTTCGACGCGATTATTGCGCTGGTGGCGTGCGATAAAACGATCCCCGGCGCGGCGATGGGGTTGACGCGCCTGAACGTCCCCGGCTTCCTGCTCTACGGCGGATCGATTGCTCCTGGTCACTGGCGCGGCAAAGAGATCACGATTCAGCACGTGTACGAGGCGATTGGTGCGGTTGCTGCCGGTAAAATGACCGATGAGGAATTGAAAGAGATCGAGGATGCGGCATGTCCCGGTCCTGGCGCGTGCGGCGGTCAGTACACCGCCAACACAATGGCGACGGTCATGGAGATTATCGGGTTGTCGCCCATTGGCACGGCAGCAGTGCCGGCCGCCGACCCACGCAAGGACTCGGTCGGTTATCGTGCCGGTCAGTTGATCATGGATGTGTTGCGGCGCGACCTGAAGCCGCGCGATATTCTGACGCGCGCTGCGTTCGAGAATGCGATTGCCAGCGTGGCATTGACCGGCGGTTCGACCAATGCGGTGCTCCACCTGCTGGCGTTGGCGCGGGAGGCCGGCGTGCCTCTGACGCTCGACGACTTCGACACAATCAGCCGCCGCACCCCGCTCTGCTGCGACCTCATGCCGAGCGGGAAGTACTCTGCCATTCACGTCGATCAGGCAGGCGGCATCCAGGTGATCGCCAAACGGCTCGTCGATGGCGGCTTTGCCCACGGCGACGCAATCACCGTCACCGGGCGCACACTGGCGGAAGAGGCAGCGGACGCCGTCGAAACACCCGGTCAGGATGTGATCCGTCCGCTCGACAATCCGATCAAACCGACCGGCGGGTTGCTGGTGCTGCGCGGCAACCTGGCGCCCGAAGGGTCGGTCGTCAAACTGTTCGGCTACGAACGCACCTACCACCGCGGTCCGGCGAGGGTCTTCGATAGCGAAGAGGCGGCAATGGCTGCGATTGTCGGCGGCGAAATCCGGCCGGATGACATTGTTGTTATCCGCTACGAAGGACCGCGCGGCGGTCCTGGCATGCGTGAGATGCTTGGCGTTACCTCGGCAATCGTCGGCGCCGGTCTTGGTCAGTCGGTGTCGCTCGTTACCGATGGGCGCTTCAGTGGTGCGACGCGCGGCGTGATGATCGGGCATGTGGCGCCGGAAGCGGCGCGTGGCGGCCCGCTTGCGATTGTTCAGGAAGGGGATGAGATCGAAATCAATCTGGATGAGCGGCGCGTCGATCTGGTGCTTTCGGAAGAAGAGATCGCAGATCGATTGCTCGCCTGGCAGCCACCAGCGCCGCGCTTCGAGTGGGGCGTAATGGCGCGCTACAGCGCGCTGGTGTCGTCGGCATCCGAGGGTGCAGTGCTGGTGACGCCGTAATAACTCAGATGGAACGCACCCGATGAGGCAGGTCTCAGACCCAGGGGAGGGCAGGTCTCAGACCTGCCCCAACCTTCCGTCGGGACCGGGCGCGGTTCCAGGGGAGGGCAGGTCTCAAACCCGCCCTGTATCAGCCCCCATCATCTTCTGGAAGCGTCGGGACACTCCAACTCCACGATCCCATCGGGACCCGCAATGACCGCCAGCGACGCCATGCCAAGGAACAGCCCATGCGCCACAACTCCCGGGATGGCGCAGATGGCTGCGGCAAGCGCTTCTGGATCGGCAATGACACCGAAGTGGCAGTCGAGGATCAGGTTGCCCTCATCGGTCACAAACGGCGCACCGGAGTGATCGCAGCGCAGCACCGGTTCCCCGCCAAGCGCCGCAAGGCGGCGTATACAGAGCGGCATGCCGAACGTCACCACTTCGACGGGGAGCGGTGATCGTTCTCCCAGACGTTCGACCCGCTTGCTGACGCTTGCCATGACAACGAACCGTGCCGCTGACGCCGCCACGATCTTTTCACGCAGCATCGCCCCACCCAGCCCCTTGATCAACCGCAGGTGCGGGTCGATTTCATCGGCGCCATCGAGCGCCAGATCGAGGGACGGATGCCGATCGAGCGTCGTCAGCGGAATGCCCAGTTCACGCGCCAGCACCGCAGTCTGCTCCGATGTCGGCACACCAACAACCCGTTGCAGACGCCCGTCAGCCAGGCGCGCGGCAAGTCCTCGCAGCATAAACGATGCTGTCGAGCCGGTGCCCAGACCAATTGCCATGCCGCTCTCAACATAGTCGAGCGCGCGTTCCGCGGCGCGCCGACGGTAGAGATGGTCGTCCACGTTGTCTCCTGAGTTATTCGCGCGATACCACGATGCGAAGACGTTGCGATTGGTGCAGAGTGCAGATCAATTCGTATGTTCCGGGATTGTAGTAGCGCTGCTCGAACTGTTGGCCCGGATCGATCTTGAACGGTCCAACCTGAATCGGCTGCACATCGTCATTGCGGATCACCAGCGTATCTTTGCCCCGAAGCGACAGTTCAATGGTTTGCGGCAAGATTTCGAGTTGTTCGCCTGCTGCAAGGCGCGCCACACTGCCCGGCGGCACGGTAAAGACAAGGTGGCGTTCTGCACTACGCTGCTGGTTCTCATACCAGATGCCCACACCTGCACCGCCGACTGCCACAAGCGCCAGGATCAGCAGCGCCACACGATGCACCGACCACATGACTCAGGCGCCTCCGCGTCGCACAAGGTATCGCAGATCGCTGACAATGTCATCGACCGGCATCCCATGGGTGAACAGCAGGCGCCAGCGCCCGGCGGCATCGATCACGTAGATGAACGTCGAGTGATCGATGGTGTATCCGAGCGCCGATCCGGGCAACTCGCGTCGCATGTAGGTGACGCCATAGTCCTTGACGGCCGGCGCAAGTTCTGTCTCGCTGCCGCGCACTCCAATGAACGTCGGGTCGAACGCCGTCACGTACCGCTTCAAGCGTTCCGGCGTGTCACGGTCTGGGTCGAGCGAGACAAAGACACCCTGCACCTTCTCCGCGTCGGCGCCCAATTTGCGGCGAGCAGCCGCCATGTCGGAAAGCGCAGCCGGGCACATGTCGGGGCAGTTGGTAAAGCCAAAGAACAGAATCACCACTTTGCCGCGATGATCGCTCAGATGAAATGGTTTCCCATCAAAATCGGTCAGGGTAAAATCGGGCGCCTCTTTCGGCGGATCGAGCGTTACGCCACGAAACTCATACCTGCCACATGCGCTGACAATGATGGCAAACGCGATCAACAGCGCCATTCGAAGACTACGCCGCATAATCGTCCTTTCAGAACGCTGAACCGTCAGCGTTGAACGTCATCTGTTGCAACCACGTCATAGTATACCACTCGTGGAAACGGTGCGGATGGCGTGTGATAGACACGCTGATGCGTTGACGTGATCGCCCGCAGGGTGGACGGGATACTTCGCTCCGCTCAGCACGACGGCAAGGGCAAAGCGTCTCTGCATCGACTTCTGCAACAAACTTGTGTATCATGATATGGTATCGTTCCCGCACACAGAAACCGACGGAGGACAAGGAACACATGCCAACACTGACAGTCGCCGGCAAAACAGCAGAATGGAGCGCAGACAAGCGGTTGGTGAACGCGATTGAGGACATGGGCATCCACATCGGGCATCGATGCGGCGGTCAGGCGCGCTGCACCACGTGCCGGGTTACGTTCATTTCAGGCGAACCAGACACTATGACTGCGGCTGAATATCAGAAACTCAGCGAGCGCGGGTTGCTCGGGCAATATCGCCTTTCCTGTCAGATTCTCTGCACCCACGATATGGAAGTCGAGCCGATCATGACTCTGGAGAACCAGGAAGGGTGGAGTGACACCGGTCCGCGCCCGGCGGATGTCGTCGAACCGGTGGCGGAGTGGTTGCCTAAATCGACGTTTGGGGTATCCTGATGTAGGTGAGGGTGAAGGGTGACGATCACATAGACGTGCGCTGCCAACAACTCAGGTTTGTGTGGAGGCGCCGTGATATGATCGTCACCAGTGGATCGCATTTTGGATTGATACAGAGACTCACTTCGCTTCGTCACTCGCCTTTTGCGCCCCGCTGAGCATTGCCTCCGCCAACGCCACGCTCTCTTCAGCCAGGACGAGCGCCTGGGCAGCGTCGTTTTCGTCAAGCAGTTCCCAGGACGTCATACCAATGACGATTGACGATGCCGCATGCTGGTCATTCCGAGCCCTTCGCTTCGCTCAGGGTAAACGCAGCGAGGAATCTGAGCGGGTCGCGCACGACCCCGCGCGCTGCTCGGGGTGACCATGCCGGATGGTCACAGGTCATTGGTATCAGTCCGCTGGTCTCATCGCCATAATCGGTTGGGACGTGGACATCGAACCCCAATTCCTCAGCGCATTCAGCCAGGCGCTGAACACGAGCGGCGTGTTCGTGAGAAAAATGACCTGCTGCCAGCGCCTCGCGCAGCAAAGGTGCAGGGTTGTGTGTGCGCCCAAGAGGGGCGAGCAGCGCAAGGACCGCTTTCGCAGCGTTTTCGACCGTCAAAGGTAGAGAGGAGGCAGTGTCGCTTCGAACTCAGCCAGAGTCTTTGCCAGTATCGATGTTCTACCACGCCATGCAGGAGGCAGGATACGTTTCAGCAGTCGGTAACGTTCCAGCAGACGCTCAGGAAGGTTTCGGACGATAATGAGCACGTCCCAGTCGCTTGCCTCATCCGCTTCGTTTCGGGCGTGAGAGCCAAACAGGGCAACTGAAATCAGGTGTCGTCGCCCAGCGCTTTTTCGAGCGCAGCGACAACCTCACCAGGGCATGCTCGCACAGGTTTGCACTTATGGGGAGAGCAGCGCTTTTTCGAGCGCAGCGACAACCTCGCCAGGCGCAGCACAATCGAGGGCGGGAAACTCTGAAGCGAAGCTCATGTTCCAAATAAACCTTTCAGATAGCTGCCGTTCTTGAATAGTAGCACACTTTTGCGCAAGTCTGGCACAACCAATGTTACCAATGTTATCGTTGCAGCGCATTCGCTTCCGCTTCGATCATCGCCAGCGTCGCTCTGCCGGTGTCATCGGTGATGGACGCGCGCGCGGTTGCGATCCGATAGCGCAGCGCTACCAGCACGGCGGTGCGGCGCACCCCCGGCGGTTCGCTGCGCGCGCGCGCCAACTGTTGTTGCATCTCTTCGATGAACGCTGCGCTCGTCGCATGTCTGCCGAAAGCGTCTGGCAGCGGCGGCGCATGCCCGGTCAGCAGCGCCGCGAGCGTTGCCGCGCCAATCTTCGACAGGTGTTGGTTGGCGTTCCCACACTTCGGCGACTGAATGCACGCCGGGCAGCCCTCACTACACGGACAGTCGACCAGGAGCCGCCACGTCTGCTCCCACCACTGCGCCGCCTGCTCGTACCCGACTTCGGCAATGCCCACCCCTCCCGGCACACCATCGTAGACGAAGATTGTGGCGGCGCCAGTGTCGGGATGCGCATCGGTCGAAAGACCGCCGATGTCGGCGCGGTCGCACTGCGCGAAGAGCGGCAGTAGCCCGATGACGGCGTGCTCCATCGCATGCAACGCATCGAGTACACTATCGCACACCTGCGCAATCTGGCGGCAAGCGGAGTCGGAAATGGTCCACCAGACCGCAATCGTGCGAAACGTTTGCGGCGGCATGGTCAACTCGTGCTCACTGATCACGTCGTCGGTGTAATGTTTCTTGCGTTTGTAACCGACGACCTGCCGGGTCACGTCCACCACCCCTAGCGCGAGAGTCGTCGGTCCGACCTGGCGTTGCTGGCGCACCTGACGCACGGCGATCTCGGTTTCGTCAATGGTCCGCGTGTAGTACTCAATCTGCGCGCGCCGCGCCAGCGCCTGCCGGGATGTCAACGCTTCGACAACATAGGTATTGCCCTGATGCATGTAGACCGCGCCGGGAAAGACCTCGAACGGCGCGCGGGTTGCGGCAATCTGCTCGATACGACGCCCTGTGTCAATGTCTATCAAATCGATCGGGTTGCCATCAGCGCTGCGGATGTTCACATGTGCGGCGGGACGAGGATCGCCAGCATACGCCGCGCGACCGTCCGGTCGCGTTGTCACTTCGCCGCGTTGCAGCAACCAGTCGCGCAGTTTTGCAAACGTTGCGCCGAACCAGAGATCATCGGCGTCGTGCAGCGGCAATTCCGCAGCGGCGCAACGTAACTGATCGCGCAGAATGTAGGGATTATCCAATGCGATTCGGGCGTGTTCGTGTGGTCGGCAGAAGAACTCCGCCGGATGCCGCATGTAGAACTGATCGAGCGGGTCGTCCTGCGCCACGAGCGCTGCCAGGCTTTTCCCCTGCGCGCGACCGGCACGCCCTGCCTGTTGCCAGGCGCTGGCGATCGTTCCCGGAAAACCGCCGATCACGACAGCATCAACGCCGCCAATATCAACCCCCAACTCCAGCGCATTGGTCGAGACCAGCCCGCGCAGATCGCCACGGGCGAACGCCTGCTCCAGGCGACGGCGATCCTCGACAGTATACCCGGCGCGGTAGGCGGCGATCTGTTCAGCAAGCGGCATTGACGGGTTATGACCGTTTTCTACGGAATCGCCGTTATCCAGCGTCTCGCGCGCATAGCGCAGCACCAATTCTGCGCTGCGCCGGGTGCGTGCAAACGCCAGCGTCTTGACGCCAGCGCGCACCAGGGTCGCCAGCACATTCGCCGTTTCGACGTTCGTACTGCGCCGTTGACCGTTTTCCGGCAGCAGGGTGCGCATCCACGTCGGAACGCGCTGATTGTCGATCACCGGTGGATTCCAGAACAAAAAGGTGCGTTCCCCCTGCGGCGCGCCGTCGTCGTCGATCACCCGCACTTCATCGCCGATGAGCGCCGCCAGATGGTGCTGTGGATTAGCGCTGGTCGCCGAACAGCAGATGAACTGTGGTGCGCTGCCATAATGGGCGCACAACCGCCGCAGTCGCCGCATAATCAGCGCGACGTGCGTGCCGAACACGCCGCGATAGGTATGCGCTTCATCGAGGACGACAAAGCGCAACTGCGCCAGAACGCTCTGCCAGCGCGCGTGGTCGGGCAGTAACGTGCGGTGGAGCAGGTCGGGATTCGACAGGATAATGGACGCCCCGGCGCGCACCCGATCGCGTGTGGCGCGTGGCGTATCGCCATCGAGCGTCGCTGCCATCAACGCCGGCCCGCCTGCGGCTTTGAGCGCATCCAGCAGCGTGTACAGCGCGCGCAACTGGTCGGCGGCAAGCGCCTTGGTAGGAAAAAGAAACAGCGCGCGAGCAGCGGGATCAGAGAGGGTCGCTTCAATGGTCGGCAACTGGTAACAGAGCGTTTTCCCTGATGCCGTTGCTGTCACGATGCCGACGTGCAACCCGGCGCGCGCGGCATCGAGTGCGGCTGCCTGATGCGTGTAGAGGCGGGAAATACCGCGCGCAGCGAGCGCTGCGGCAAGCGGTGGCGGCAGCGGCGCGGACGGTTCGGCATAGCGCGCAGCGCGCGCGGGTAACCGCTCGACATGGACAATCTGATTGTTGTAACCGCGCGCGCTGCGCAGGATGTCAATAAAATCGGTCATAGCGATTCGGAACAATCGGGAGCGCTCCGGGCTTCCCCGTCTCAAAACCCGTCACATCAATCATTGCACGGAGCGAAACACGTGTCAAATCCGGGAAGTACGATGCCCATTCGTGCGATACCGGATCGTAATCCGCCTCATGTGTGTTTGATCCGGTTACGGTTTCGTCTTAGCATGCAATAAACAAAAAGATAACATTTCATGATGAGACCGAGCCATGCTGCTTTTGCCACGTCCTGCACCGATCAATGACATCGAGGTCGCTATGAGCCGCGCATGCCCACGACCATGCCCTTTTGTTCATCGCCATCGTCATGACCTGATCCGGCTCCGCGATCACCTTGCCGAAGGTCACCGGTGCGCCGATGCATGGGTAGCGCTGGCGCACCTGGTGCGCGAACCCTGGCAGCGCCTGGACTGCCTGGAGCGCGCGTCCGCCATTGACCCGAACGATCAGAACCTGCGCATCGCACACCTGGAACATTATGTCGTATTGCACCCGGAAGATACGCAGGCAGCCGAGGAACTGCGGGAGGCAAAGGCGCGCCGTGCCCTGGAACGCTACAAGCCGCGCATCTTCCGGCATCAGGACGCTTCACAGCCAATTGGCGTCATCCTCCGCGCACTCCACGCCGTCAACGATGCCGACCTCGAAGTAGCGCTGGAAGAGCAGGAGCGACTCCGCCGCCTGGGGCGACCGATGCTTCTGGGAGACCTGCTCGTTCTGCGTGGCAAGACCGCACCAGAAGCGCTGGCGCGCGCGCTGACACTGCAAAGCCGCCTCCGCGCCGCCAACGGCGCGATGCCGCGCACACTCAGCGAGTATCTGATGGCGAAAGGGCACGTTACTCCCGATCAACTCGAACGCGCATTGATCGAGCAGATTCGGCTTCACACTTCTGGGAAACACGAACCGCTCGGCGAAATCCTGCTGCGCCAGGGCGCGGTCGATACTACCATCCTGCAACGCGCCTTCCAGCAACACATGCATGATGCGATGACGGCGTTTGTGTAAACGCAGGCGATCCCACCGCCCCGACGCCCCCAGTAGGGCGGGTCTCAGACCCGCCCCGACGCCCCGACGCCCCGACGCCCCGACGCCCCCAATGCCCCGACGCCCCCGACGCCCCGACGCCCCGACGCCCCCAGTAGGGCGGGTCTCAGACCCGCCCCGACGCCCCCAGTAGGGCGGGTCTCAGACCCGCCCCGACGCCCCCGACGCCCCCGACGCCCCGACGCCCCGACGCCCCCAGTAGGGCGGGTCTCAGACCCGCCCCGACGCCCCGACGCCCCCGACGCCCCGACGCCCCCAGTAGGGCGGGTCTCAGACCCGACCCGATGCCCCGACGCCCCGACGCCCCCAGTAAGGGCGGGTCTCAGACCCGACCCGATGCCCCGACGCCCCGACGCCCCCAGTAAGGGCGGGTCTCAGACCCGCCCCGACGCCCCCAACGCCCCGACGCCCCGACGCCCCCAGTAGGGCGGGTCTCAGACCCGCCCCGACGCCCCGACGCCCCCAGTAGGGCGGGTCTCAGACCCGCCCCGACGCCCCGACGCCCCGACGCCCCGGCGCCCCGACGCCCCGACGCCCCCAGTAAGGGCGGGTCTCAGACCCGCCCCGAAGCGACGACTCGTTGCCAGAAAAACTGGTATACTACAAACGTGGAAGTAAACGGTGTGGAACAGCGAAATGGCGCTCGCTGCAATCCTCTTCGACCTTGATGGTACGCTCTACCCTCGCTCCGCAGGCGTTCAGCGCGCCCTTGACGAGCGCATGAACGCATACGTGCAGCAGATCACCGGCTGTGCCCTCGACGAAGCGCCGGCACTGCGCCATTCCTGGTTTATCCGCTACGGGACGACCCTCACCGGATTACAGCGCGAATACCATGTCGATGTCGAAGATTACCTGCGTGCCATTCACAATATTCGTCTGGACACGTTTCTGGCGCGCGACCGTGAACTCGATGCGCTGCTCGACCGGCTTGATCTTCGACGGGCGATTTTTACCAACTCGCCTGCCGAACACGCAGCGCGCGTGCTACGCGCGCTTGGCGTCGCGCAGCACTTTCCGCTCATCTTCGATATTCGCTTCTTCGAGTTTCAGCCGAAACCGAACCGAATCGCCTACACCCGCGCCCTCGACGCACTCGGCGTCACCGCCAGCGAAACGGTGCTGATCGAAGATACACCACAGAACCTGCCCCCGGCGCGTGAACTCGGCATGCGCACTATTCTGATTGACGAACAGGGCACGCATTCCCCTGATGGCATTGCCGACCACGTCGTGCCAGACATTCGTGCTGCGCTGCGTCTGGTGAATGGCGACGTTGGACGGATCTGAATGAACCCCGCGTAGGGAGCAGGGCTGAGACCTGCCCCCTACTGGGAGCAGGGCTGAGACCTGCCCCCTACTGCCCCTACGGTGATGCCGTAGGTTCGGCTGCCGGCGCCGGTTCTTCGGCTGGCGCGCGTTGCGGCGCCGGCGCCCGATCGCCAAGCACTTCGCTCGACGGAATGTTCAACATTGGTAGAAGGCTATTCTCGCCACCGACGAAGCGCGGCATCACGCCGTCCCAGCGCTCGATGAAGCGCAGTTGCAGCAGTTCCGCCGAAATGACCTCGCGCTGCAAGCGTAACGCCTCCGCCTCAGCGCGCGCGATTTCCAAACGCGCCCGCGCTTCGGCTTCCGCCCGCGCCACCTGCTGCTGCGCTTCGATGCGCGCCCGCTCCAGTTCACGCGCAGCGCGCAGCGCATCCTGCTCGGCAACCTGCTTCGCCTCGATAGCGCGCGCAAACTCCGGGCTGAAGTTGAAATCGGTGATCGACACGCTCTCGACAATCACACCGCGCGGCGTCAACCGTTCGCTCAACCCACGCTGGATCAGATCCGATACCTCTGGACGGCGGGTGATTAACTCCTCCGCAGTGAAGCGCGCCGTCGCCGCCTTGATCGCCTCCTGGATCGCCGGATCGACCACGCGCCGCTCATAATCGACGCCGATCTCGCGCACCAGGCGATCAACCTGGCCGGAGTCAGGGCGATAGTTGATGACTACCTGGGTCGTCACTGTTTGCAAATCGCGCGACGCCGCGCTCGAATTCGACTCATACCGCTGCGTGCGCACCTCAACTACCGTCACCGACGTGATGAACGGCATACGGAAATGCAGCCCCTCTTCAAGCACCCCGGTAATCTCACCAAACGTCTTCAACACACCGCGCGTTCCGGCTTCAATCGTTGTGACGGCATTGCTGACGAGAAAAATGGCGACAACCGCAATCAGACTCAGCGCAACCAGCGCCGATACCGACCGTCCTCGCGCATCGGGATTCTGAAATGCTCTTCCTTCCTGTCCCTGACTCATCGCAGACCTCTTTCCTGTAAACCCGCTCTTGTTTCATATGACGAAGAAACCCGGAGAGAAACCCTCCGGGCTTCTATCCACGACACCATCACTACTCTACCACAGTATACCCGATCCCGATGCTGCATGGATGGAAATAATGAGTCGTTGTCCGACTATACTGAGATGCTTCCGTAATCAAAACACCTTCCCCCTTGCGATGATGCTCGCATATAGTGCATATCGCAGATAGTAAGCGCCACGCGCGATACATACACGGCTGCGATTGTGCTGTCGTCATTTCGCATTTCCTGGTCTGGAAGGGATTGCTTCACTATCGTTCGCAATGACGCCGGATGCAGCGAACACCCGAAGGGATAGACGCAAGCGCATTCCAATGGCTTCACGATCATTCGTAATGACGCCGGATGCAGAATCTTCTTACTCACACCTGAATACGCACGCCATAACCAGAATTCATATCCAGACCTTACCGGTCACCCACAGGAGAAGATCCATGCGCATACTGCTCATCGTGTTCCTGGTTATTGTTCCCCTCCTTCTTCCGGCAACGCCAGCGCGCGCCGTCGGCGTCGTCGGCGATGGAACGCCGGGGAGTTGCACGCGCGATGCACTGGCGGCAGCGCTCGCCAGCGGCGGTGAGATTCGCTTCAACTGTGGCGGCGCGCCGGTGACGATTCCTGTCACCACAACGCTCGACATCCGCACAGCAGCAGTCATCGATGGCGCAGGGGTGATCACCCTCGACGGGCAGGGAACGACTCGCATTCTGTATGTCAACAAACTCAGCGCCGGAACGAAACTGGCGCTCCACAACATCAGGCTGATCAACGGAAAATCGAGCGGTTTCGAGCCATCGTTCGGCGGCTGTGTCTATTCCCGTCAGAGCGCCGTCGAACTCAACAATGTCGTCTTTGACGGATGCCGCGCAGGGAACGGCGCCGCGCTCTATGTGTACGGCGGTATGCTGACGATTGACCAGAGCACCTTCGACGGTAATCAGGCAAGTGATGGCGGCGCGATCTATGCACTTCAGGGCGGGCGTGTTGTCGTGCGCAACTCATCGTTTACCGCCAATACCGCCACCGGCGACGGCGGCGCGCTGTTGATGGACAATTCGTCGCTCGAGGTTTCCAACTCGCGTTTCGAGGCGAATAAGGCGCTGGGAACGCAATCTCAGCCGAATATTGGCTTAGGCGGCGCAATCTACGGGAACAATCCCGGCGCTGCTATCACGATTGTAAACAGCCAGTTTCGCCAAAACTATGCGCGATTGCAGGGTGGCGCCGTGTTTGCCGATTATAACGCGACCCTCACGATCACCAACAGCACGTTTACCAACAACCGATCAGACTCGCAAGGCGGAGCAGTAGGAACCTGGAAGACGCAGGCGTTGCTTTCCGCCTGTATCTTTACCGGCAATTCCTCCGGAGGCGGTGGCGGCGCGGTATTGAGCGGCGAAGCCACGACCATGTCCGTCAACCGGAGCGTTTTCACTGCAAACATTGCCGGGCGTGACGGCGGCGCACTCTACAACTACACCGGACCGCTCACCATCAACGACTCCTCCTTTGACGCCAACCGCGCCGGAACCGATGGCAGAGGCGACACCCGCGGCGGCGCCATCGTCAATTATCGCGCGCCAATGAGCATCAATGCCAGCACATTCACCGGCAATATCGTCGAGGGGAGGAACGGATTCGGCGGCGCGATCGGCAATGCGGGCAGTGCGACCATCATCAATAGCACGTTGTACGACAATGCCGCAGAGTATGGCGGGGCAATCTACGGACTCCGTGACACACGCATGGTCAATACGACCATCGTGCGCAATCGGGGGACGAATGGCGCCAATCTGAACTGGGAACAAACCACCACGATGACTCTCAAGAATACGCTGATTGTTCACAGCGGCGACGGGCGTAGCTGCCGTCGCGCCGTATCAACCGATGAAGGCGGCAATGTGCAGGAAGGCGACACCAACTGCTTCCCCGGTCAACCGGCGGTATCGCTGGGGCTGGACGCCCCTGCAATGCACGGCGGACCCACGTTCACGATCGCGCTGCCGTCTGGCAGCCCGGCGATAGACGCCGGACGCGACTGCCCACCCTCTGATCAGCGTGGGTTTCCGCGCGTCGGCGCCTGCGACAGCGGGTCCTTCGAGTTCGGCAGCATCGCACCCAACCTGCGCGAAGCAGCGTTTCTGCCCTTTGTCTCACGCTGAGGCGACGGCGCCGTTCACTCGCGCTGCTTCTCCGCTTCGCCCGCCTGCGTCGCACGCGACTGATCGACGGCAGCCTTTGTTGTGCTGATATGGGGACGTTTTGCCGAATACACCACCCGGAAGGCGTCTCCTTCCTGCAACCGATCGTACTCCGAGGGAAAGACCCCATCATCTTTCCGATAGGTCTTTCCCGAAGCATCACGATACTCATAGACCAGCCGATGCCGATTGCCCAGGCTGGCTACGCTTCGATACTTGCGCACAACCAGCGCGTCCGTCTCCACGCCATCCGCCAGGATTTCCTGAAAGTGATACATGCGCTGGATGAAGCCAAACGCCACCAATCCGCCAATGACGAGGGGAAGAGCGCAAAACAGGAGAACGAACAGAACTTCACCACTCATTGCACACTCCGTCACGGTTGCAACTGCGCTGCCAGATCCGCAGGCTTGGTCACCGGCAACCGGCAGGCATAGTTCTGACACACATAAGCCGCTGCTCTGCCGTCGATCGGCGTGCGCCCCGCGAGCAGCGGCGAGGGAATACGCGGCGGGTCCTCGCCAGGACGCGCCAGAACAACCACCCGATTCGGCAAAAACGGTTTCAGCGCGATTGCCGCCAGCGCGCGTGTATCAGCAGCCTCTGGATCGCCGATCAGCGCAATTTCGCGCGGCTGGCTCAGCGCAAATTCGGCGGCTGCCAGGTAACGCCCAAAACCGGTCGGGTAGCGCTCCATCAAGGGAGCCATTGCACTGAGAACCGTCAGCGCTCGTTCGCGGTAGCGCGGCTCATCGAAGATCAGCGCCAGCCGGAGCAGCACATCGGCGGCGGCGGAACTGCCGCTTGGCGTCGCATTATCGCCCGTGTCGCGCGGGCGAATGACGAGTTGCTCATGGTGCGACCCGGTATCGTAGAACCCGCCAATCCCATCATCCCAGAACCGTTCCAGCAGTGCATCCGCCAGCGCGCGCGCCTCCAGCAGCCAGCGTGGATCGAATGTCGCCTCGTACAGCGCCAGCAATCCATCGGCGAGCAGCGCATAATCCTCCAGGAATGCGGGAGTCGGGTTGGCCACGCCCTGCCGCCAGGAACGCAGCAGTTCACCATCGGCGCGGCGCAATTCACGCAGGACGAACTCTGCACAGCGTACCGCCGCTGTTCGATACTCCTCACGATCCAGAACTATGGCGCCAAGCGCAAACGCGCGCAGCGCCATGCCATTCCAGGCGGTCAACACTTTATCGTCGAGTTCCGGTTTTGGGCGATGCTGACGCACCGCGAACAGCACGCGCCGTCCACGTTCAGCAATAGATTCCACCCGCTCGACCGACATGCCCATGACGCGCGCCACTTCCGCAGGGGAGCGTTGCACATGGAGAATGTTCTTGCCCTCGAAGTTGCCGCGGTCCGTCACCCCATACAACGCTGAAAAAACGGTTGCGTCCGCACCGAGCGCCTCGCGGATCTCGGCAGGCGTCCAGACGAAGAACGCGCCCTCGTGCTTGTGCGTGGCATCCGCCGTCGGCAGTGAGTCGGCGTCTTGCGTGCTGAAGAATCCACCGTCTGGATGCTGCATCTCGCGCAGCATATACGTCAGCGTTTCTTCAGCGATGCGGCGGTAGAACGCATTGCCGGTCGCCTGGAACGTTTCCAGATAGACCCGCGCCAGCAGCGCGTTGTCGTACAGCATCTTCTCGAAGTGTGGCACAAGCCATTGCGCATCGACGCTGTACCGGTGGAATCCGCCGCCGATCTGGTCGTACATGCCACCTTCCGCCATTGCCCGCAGCGTCCGCTCCAGCATCTCCATGCCCCTGCCGGTTCGCGCGGCATAGCGCAGCAGAAACTCCAGCGTCATTGGCTGTGGAAACTTGGGCGCGCGCCCAAAACCACCGTATTCTGGATCAAATGCCTGCTGTAAACCCATAAATGCAGAATCAAGCGCCGCAGGGGTGAGCGTACTGCCGGGAATCTGCATCATGGACGCCTCACGCATGCGCTCCACCAATTCGCGCCCACGCGCCAGCAGGTCATTGCGGCGTGTCGCATATGCCTCGGCGACAGAGCGCAGCACACGCTGGAACGACGGCATCTGCCAGCGATCCTCGGGCGGAAAGTACGTTCCTGCAAAGAATGGCGTTCCATCAGGCGTCAGAAAGACCGTCATCGGCCAGCCTCCGCTGCCGGTCATCGCCTGAACCGCTGTCATGTAAATGGAGTCGACATCCGGTCGTTCCTCACGATCCACTTTCACATTGACGAAATACCGGTTCATCAGCGCGGCAGTCTCTTCATCCTCGAACGACTCGTGTTCCATCACGTGGCACCAGTGACATGCTGCATATCCCACACTGAGCAGAATTGGCTTATCCTCCGCCTGTGCGCGCGCAAACGCTTCCTCACCCCACGGATACCAGTCGACCGGATTATAAGCGTGTTGTAACAGATAGGGACTTGTCTCGTTAATCAGGCGATTGGGGCGCCTGGTTGGCTCAGCATTCGGCATGATCGCTCGCTTCCTGATCATCTTCCAGAAACACAGGCTTAAGTCTACCACACTTCACGCAAATCCAAAGGTTCTGTCATGCTCCTGTCAACTCCACAGCGCCGATCTCCCGTGCTATACTCAATCTGTCACCCGGGAAGATCGGATATGCGCATTCTGTATCTTCTCGGAGGAGGGAAGCAATGCAATCGCTCGAAACATGGCTTGGCGCGCGCGGTTCGATGCTGGCGCTGGCGCTTGACGCGCAACGCGACATCATCTGCGAACACGTTGCGCACAAACTGGCAACCAACTACCCCGATCTCTGTCCGAACCTGCCGGCGGAAGACCCCGAACTCTCGCAGCAGATTATGTTCCAGCAAACACCACAGCGTTTCCACACCATGCTGCTGGCAGCGCTGCGCTTTCGTACACTGGCGATTGTCGAACGAGAGTATCGCTGGCTCTGGGGCATCGTGCAACGTTTTGGCGTCGAGCGCTCGCATTTGCTGCAACAGGTGCACTGGTATTTTGAGGCAGCGCGCACATTCGCTTCGCTCTCCCTTGAAGATCTCGCCTGGCTCAGAGCGCTCGAGTCCGCCATTGAGCAGATTGTGCTGACTATAACGAGTGTCCCGCCAACAAGCGTTCAGCCGCCGCACCCTTCGTATCCCCGCCTTTCGCACTCTGCCTGATAAACGTGGAGCGCCCCCAAAGAGAGCAGATGTTCTGTATCCCGGCGCCCTTCTTCCCTGCCTCGCGCCACACGCTGCGGGAGAAGGAGCAGTGCAGTGCAGACCGCCGGGACGTATTCCCGCGCTACACGCTGCGGGAGAAGGAGATGTTCGCCGAAACGCCGGATGCCGGCGATCAATCACCGCTCGACGACTGATGTGATTGATCGTATACTGGTCTGCGTTTTCGCAATATCGGTCTGTCTTTCGCCAGGAATGTTATGCGCATATCAGCACTGTTCGGTCGTACCCTGCGGGAAACACCAGCCGATATCGACTATCCGGCGCTGCGCCTGATGCTACGTGCTG